>CAZOQR010000157.1:0-2258 GCA_964581915.1 uncultured Ignavibacteriaceae bacterium
TTTCCATTATCCAACTATCATTTTTTGGATTCCGACGAACCTCGTTTTCTTGTGTGATTTTCCCATTACTTCTTCGCACAGCCCTATAACCTCTTCCATTCTTTTCATTAACTCGTCGATAGATTTTGCCTGACTATGGCACCCCTTTAATTCCGGTACGGAGCCGATATAATATCCCTCGGAATCTTTTTCTATGATTATGTTATATTCTCTTTTCATTGTATGAGTTTTACTAAATATAGAAAACTTTTTTTTAAAAAGTGTATTTCTGTTTTAATGCCTGTTTTATAACCCCCGAAAACAAAAAAAGTACCGTAAACGGAATATCAAAAAATTATGTCACCCGGAAGCCGGGCTTTTATCTTTCTGCCGATTGTGAGCAAATCGGAATTGGAACTGACGGTGCTTGTTTTAACGACAACAAAAAACCCCGTTCGTGAACGGGGTTTTTTTATATGCGCTTTTTCAAAAATTACTTCATTTCCATTGCCATCTTGAACGCGTTGTAAGCGTCAAGCACGCCGCCTGATTTTGAAAGTTTTGAGAATTCAACTTTCTTCAGTTCTTTCGATTTCACCTCGAGTCCCGGGTACTTGCGCGACGACTTCATCAGTATGTCTTTAATTTGCGCGGGTGTAAGGTTCGGGAAATATCCTTTAAGTATGGCGGCGACGCCTGATGTTTCCGGAGCCGACATCGAAGTTCCGCTCATTCTCTTGTATGTTTTTTCCGGCACGGTAGAGTTTATTTCAACTCCCGGCGCGAAAAGGTCAACGACCTTATCGGAATAATTTGAAAAAACAGCCGCGAGGTCGTACTTTCTCGTAAGGTTCGACGGGTCCTTTTCGGTATTCCATTGCTTCATCCAGGTATTGGCGCCTACGCACACGAGATTCGAAAAATATTTCATCTCGTTGTTTTCCCTGTAAAACTTCACGGGATAATTTATTGTCGACTCTATGTTCGTGCCTTCGTTGCCCGCGGCTACGACAAAAAGAACACCCTTTGATTCCGCATATTGAATTGCCTCTTTAACGTAGTCGGGATTGTTGGGATAATATTTTCCGGCGGAAAGATTTATAATGCTCGCGCCGTTATCCGCTGCGTACCTGATGCCGTTCGCGATGTCCTTGTCGCGCTCATCGCCGTCGGCAGGAACAACGCGGAGATACATCAATTTAACAAATGGCGCCTGACCGACACCGTTTTTTACAGAGCCGATTAATCCCGCGACGTGTGTTCCGTGTGAACTGACTTTCACGGACGGGTCGTTGTCGCCGTAGTTCTTTTCATTCATTACTTTCGGGTTATCACCGATAACCGAAGACGGGTCGAGATTCAAATCGTAAAGGACATCGGTCTTGGTCTTGTACATTCCTTCGTATTCAATAATTTCGTCCGGTCCCGCGCCCGTGAGCATATACGTGCCGAGAATTTTCTGAGCGGCGTCCTGAACTTTTCCGGTGAGTTTATCCGAAATTTCCTGCAACTGTTTCGGGTCGGACGTTACGTTGTTTTCCTTTAACACCGCCACCGCGTCGCGGAGGTCAGCCGCAAGCATCTTTATGTATTCATAAGTTTCCGTATCTTCGGTTTTCTTCTTGTCGTATTCGGCTTTTACCTTTTTGTAATAAGAATCGGTTTCCGAAACGCCTTCTTTTTTCATTCTCGCGTATTCGCGGGTTACTTCAAGATTCAGGTTGACCGCTTTGCCGAGAAAATTCCAGCCGTGGAAATCGTCAACGTATCCGTTTCCGTCGTCATCTACTCCCGCCTGTCCGTTGATTTCGGCTTCGTTGTTCCAGATGTTGTCTTTCAAATCGGGATGGTCCATTTCAAAGCCCGAATCCATAACGGCGACTACAAGCGGTTTAGGCTCGAGATTAAGAGTCTTTATGTAATCGTATAATTCGAGCGTTCTCGTGCCTTCATACCCGTCTTTTTCGGGCGACATCAACGCCCAATCGGGAAGGTCTGCTGAACCGATATCCGCTCGTATTTTGTCGAACACATTTACGGGAATGGTTATTTCTTTGCCGTCAACAACAACAGTGTACCGGTATCCGTAATCGTTAACCGGATTAAGGTTTGCTCCGAAACCAAACGTAAACAACGCGGCAAGTACCAAAACAAAAAGAAAATGAAGTTTTTTCATAATGTTATTTAAAGTTTGTGTATTATATGTATATAGTGCTTTTCGACGTAAAAAGTTTCAAGCCAAATCAAAAATCAAATATCATCCGCCGCGGCGGACAAAA
>CAZOQR010000157.1:2358-6673 GCA_964581915.1 uncultured Ignavibacteriaceae bacterium
TCCAGAGCCTCATTCCAGAGCCTCATTCCAGAGCCTCATTCCAGAGCCTCATTCCCAAGCTCCGGCTTGGGAATGAAAAACACAACCATTGCGGCTTCCCAAGCCGGAGCTTGGGAAGCAGAACTATATTAATCATTCAACTACTAACTACTAACTTCTAACTACTAACTTCTAACTTCTTTATTTATTGTGTTGCGCCAGTTCCATCAGCACTCCGCCGGTTGATTTCGGGTGCAGGAAAGCGATTAGCATTCCTTCTGCGCCCGTTCTCGGCTGCTGGTCGATTAGTTGAACGCCGTTGCTTTTTAATTCTTCGAGTTTTGACGCGACGTCGGGCACCTCAAATGAGCAGTGATGAATTCCTTCGCCTCTTTTTTCAATAAATTTTCCGATAGGAGACTCCGGCGATGTCGGCTCGAGGAGTTCAACGTCGAAGTTTTCGAGTTTTATTTTTCTCACGTTGACTTTTTGTTCCGCAACGTATTCCTGCTCTCCCGCTTTCACGCCGAATATTTTTTCGAATACCGGAACAGAGTTTTCAAGTGATTTTACAGCGATGCCTAAATGTTCAAGTTTCATTTGTGTTTTTTAGTTTGTCCCGAAAAATACAAATTACAGGCTCGGCATGAAATTCCATTTTTAATCAGTTTTTTTTTCTGTCACAAATATCCGGAGATTAAAACGTATCGGGGCGCTTGCAGAGTTTGTTCGTTAATCCATAAAACCTGCGTAAGTCCGCGGCAGAAAACGAGCCGAAAGGAGACATTAAACGACGAAGGAAAAACAAAATCCGTAAAATTCGTTCCTTATCGTTTTTCGCAGTTCGATTTCAATTGATTGTTTTCTGATTTATTGTTTTTTTTGCAAGAACGTCTTTATAATTTATTGATGATTTCACTAAAATTTCTTTACACAGCCCGAAACACCGACCCGTTTACACCGCATTCGAAAAATTATTTTGAATTATTAAACCACATACATCATGTTTAAATCCTTCATGCCGAAGCAGCCGAAATTTTTTGAACTTCTTTCAACGCTTACAGAAGAAGCGCACAACGCGGCAAAAATACTGAACGATATCGTGCACAACATAGAGAATCTGAACGAGTACGCTTCCGAAATTCACGTTATTGAAAATAAGTGCGACGAAATTACCCATAAAATAGCGAACGAACTCAACGAAACGTTCGTAACCCCGATAGACAGGGAAGATATATTCGCGATTACGAACGCGCTTGACGACGTTACCGACGGCGTTGACAGGATAGCGTCAAAAATGAAACTGTACAAAATTATTAAACCCCTGAAATTCGGTCCGCAGTTAGCAGGTATCCTTCTCAGACAGACGGAACTGCTCAATGAGGTCGTCAGGAGCATGCAGGGCGATTACAAGAAGACGCTTGAAAAACTCGTGATAATCAGAAATCTCGAGACCGAAGGAGATTCGGTTTTCAGAGACGCGATAACTTATCTCTTCGAAAACGAAAAAGACGCGATTGAAGTGATAAAGAGAAAAGAGATACTTGAAAATTTCGAAAAGGCGGTTGACAAATGCCAGACAGCGACGATAGCAATCGAAGGAGCATTAATAAAAAACATATGAACATGCTTGAAATAGTTCTTATCGTGATTTTCATCGCGCTGATTTTTGACTTCCTGAACGGTTTTCACGATTCTGCGAATTCAATTGCGACAATCGTATCGACACAGGTTCTGACTCCGCAAAAGGCCGTTCTCTTCGCGGCTTTTTTTAATTTCATAGCGGCTTTCACGTTTGACGTAGCGGTCGCTAAGACAATCGGGAACGGTCTCGTGCACATATCGGACATTGACGTATGGGTGCTGACCGCGGGACTTCTCGGCGCGATTTTCTGGAACCTCCTGACCTGGTATTTCGGAATTCCCGTCAGTTCATCGCACGCCTTGATAGGCGGCTACGGCGGCGCGGCGGTAATGAAACTCGGGTGGGGAGTGCTGATTTTACCAGCGTGGATAAAAGTGGTCGTGTTCATAGTGGTGGCGCCGCTTCTGGGTCTTGTAATAGGTTATTTCAACATGGTGGTGACGACCTGGATAGTGAGAAACAAGAAGCCCCGCAAGGTTGACAAGGCATTCAGAAAACTTCAACTTGTATCGGCGGGTTTTTACAGTTTCGGTCACGGAACGAATGACGCCCAGAAAACAATGGGCATCATAGCGGGCGTTCTCTTTTCCGCAAAGTTCATAGATTCGTTTTACGTTCCGTTCTACGTTGTTATTTTGTGCCACGCGGCTATCGCGATAGGAACGATGTACGGCGGCTGGCGAATTGTCAAGACGATGGGAATGAAGATAACAAAATTAAAACCCATCGGCGGTTTCTGCGCCGAGTTCGCGGGAGCCACGACGCTCCTCGGAACGGCGCTTCTCGGCATTCCGGTAAGCACCACGCAGACAATCACGGGCGCCATCGTGGGAGTCGGCAGCACGCAAAGGCTTTCCGCGGTAAGATGGGGCGTTGCGGGAAAGATAGTCTGGGCGTGGATTCTCACGATTCCGCTTTCAATGATTTCGGGCGCGTTGTTCTACTGGTTAATTTCCCTTTTCCTCTGATTTTATTAATTGTGATTCTATGATTAGCCGAAACGTAATAATTACGGGCGCGACATCGGGTGTCGGAAAGGCTCTTGCGCTAAGAGTCGCGCAGCGAAAAGCAAAACTAATTATGCTCTGCAGGAACAGGGTCAAAGCGGAAAACGCAAGAAACGAACTAATCCGGAAATCACACAACGAAGACATACACGTCGTCATAGCGGACCTTTCATCTATGGAATCAGTCAAGAATGCCGCCGCAAACATTAAAAAAACTTTTCCCGAACTCTACATGCTCGTGAATAACGCGGGCTGCTCGGTTATAAAAAAAACAATCACCGAAGAAGGAGTCGAGAAAACATTCGCATCAAATTATCTGGGGCATTACATACTTACGATACTTCTCGTTGAACTGATGAGGGGGTCCGCCCCTTCAAGAATAATTAATGTCGCCTCTCAGGCGCACGCTAAAATCGACTTCGACAATCTTTCGGGGGAAAAAAAATATAACTTCTTCACGGCGTACAAATACTCGAAGGCGGCAAACATACTCTTCACTTTCGACCTTGCGGAAAAACTAAAGGACACGGGGATCACGGTAAATTGCGTTCATCCGGGAGTCGTAAAGTCGAACATATACGACAACATTAAAGGAATAAACAAATTTCTGATAAAATCTATCTGGCCGTTCTTCATCACCCCGGAAAAATCCGCGTCAATTATAATGCCTCTGCTTTTATCTAAAGACTTCAGAAACATAACGGGAAAGTATTTTGTAAAAGGAAAGGCGGTGTGTCCGAAAAAAGACGTTGACAGTGTTGCCGACAGAATTAAATTAAGAGAGTTGAGCGAAAAATTAACCCAAATAAAATTATGAAAACACTTAAAGTACTCGCAATAGTTTTAACCGCGCTGATTTTGGCGGGGTGTTCCGCGCAAAAGCCGACGGATACAACAAGCAGCAAGATGCTCATAAACGACATCTGGGCGCTTACAAAAATAAACAACACCGACATTGTCAAGGTCACGGGAAAGACACAGCCGATGATTGAAATTCACGTAAAGGAAAACCGCTTTCTCGGAAATACCGGATGCAACGAAATGAGCGGAACGGTCGTTGTCGGCGACAAGTCGATTAAATTTTCCGACATAACACAGACAAAAATGTTTTGCGACGACTCTCCCGAGATAGATTATATCAACGGTCTGAAAAAAGCCGATTCGTGGGAAATCAGCAAACTCACGCTTTACCTGAAATCCGGAAATGACGTTGTTCTCACTTTCAAAAAAGTAGATTAAAACTTATTTTGTTCATTTAAAAGCAAAAACCAATAAATGGACACAACAGGAAAGATTCACGAAATATTCCCGGTTCAAACCATCAAGAGCAGTTTTACAAAAAGAGAATTCATATTGCTGGACGATACGAACGACCAGTTTCCGCAGTATATAAAATTTGAACTTGTTCAGGACAAATGCTCGCTGATTGACGATTATAAACCGGGCGACGCGATAAAAGTTTATTTTAACCTTCGCGGACGCGAATGGATAAACCCGAAAGGCGAAAAAGTTTATTTCAATTCTCTGAGCGCGTGGAAGATTGAACCCGCAAACACGGGCGCGCAGCACGATTCTCCGCCCCCGGATTTTTCTCCCGCGGATGACGATATGCCTTTTTGACAATTAGCAATTACTAATTACTAATTGAAGACGTGTCCCCCGCTGGCGGGGGTGCCCGCCTTGG
>CAZOQR010000158.1:0-6660 GCA_964581915.1 uncultured Ignavibacteriaceae bacterium
TCGCGCATACAATTTAATAAATGCGGAAATCAATAAACACTCAAAAAACAATTAACAATTAGCGATTAACAATTAGCAATTAACAATTAACAATTCGATTGAAAAAGAATTTCCTTTTTTCCTCTGCGTGATTAAAGTATTTTTGACAAATAAAATTTAATGGGCAAACAATGATTAAAACCGAACTTTTCAATTCATCAATCATCGCTCTGAAAGATTATCTCGGTCTTAAGAAAGATGAAACGCTTTTAATTATTTCCGACGAGACGAAACGCGACATCGCGCAGACACTTCTCGAAGCCGGCAAGCAGTTATGCAGGGAAGCATTTCTAATCGAGATGAAGCAGAGGGAAATTAACGGAGAAGAGCCGCCGGAGCAGATTTCGGAATTAATGAAAAAAGTCGATGTCGTGGTATGCCCCACGGCAAAATCACTCACGCACACCGATGCCAGAAGGAACGCGGTGAAGGAAGGCGTGAGGGTCGCCACGATGCCCGGAATAGGCATTGACACGATGGTGAGATGTCTCAGCGCGGATGCCGAAAAGGTAATTGACCTTTCACTCAAAGTTAAAGGCATACTGAAAGACGCGTCGGAAGTCAGAGTCGTTACCGGAAAAGGAACCGACCTTTACATGCCGATGAAAGGAAGGAACGTTATCGAAAGCACAGGCGTGCTCAGGAATAAAGGCGAAAGCGGAAATCTTCCGTCGGGAGAAGTGTATCTTGCTCCTCTTGAAAATCTTTCACACGGAAGGCTCGTAATCGACGGTTCGGTCGCGGGTATTGGAATGCTTAAAGCGCCGATTACAATCGAAGTCAAGGACGGTTTCGCGGAAAAAATTGAGGGCGGTGATGAGGCGAAGATTCTCGCGGCGATGCTTGACAAGGTCGGACGCGACGCCCGCGCTGTTGCGGAATTCGGAGTCGGCACGAACTACAAGGCGCAGTTATGCGGCGAAATTCTCGAGGACGAAAAAGTTTACGGAACGATTCACGTCGCTTTCGGCAACAACGTTTCAATGGGCGGAAGCATAAACGTCAAAAGTCATATTGACGGACTTGTAATCGAGCCTGATGTTTACGTTGACGGAAAATTAATGATGCAAAAAGGCAGACTCTTATAAGCCTGATTCACGGCGTATTAATACTTTGATTTTTTGCCCGTATTTCCCCTTTTTCAAATATTCGGGCAAATAAAAAAAATATATTAAAATACCTCTTTTATTTTCATATTTTAGATATTAAATTCTTTTAAATTGCAATTTTCTTAAATTAAATTTCTGTATATGTCAGAACATACCTCTACAGGAGTGAAAGGATTGCCGGAAAACGCATACCGCGAACTTAAGGAAAACGAAATTTACGAACCAATAATGTCCCCCGATCAAATTTACCCGGAAGTAAATTTCCGTTCGGTATTCTGGGGATTATTGATGGCTGTAATTTTTTCCGCCGCGGCGGCGTATCTCGGTCTGAAGATCGGTCAGGTCTTCGAAGCGGCAATCCCGATAGCGATTATCGCTGTCGGGTTGTCATACATTACAAAACGCAAGAACGCGCTCGGTGAAAACGTCATCATTCAGTCTATCGGCGCGAGTTCGGGCGTAATCGTCGCGGGCGCTATTTTTACTATTCCCGCATTGTACATACTCGGTCTCGAAGCGCAGTTTTATCAGGTATTCCTGTCTTCTCTGCTCGGAGGATTTCTTGGAATTTTGTTTCTGATTCCTTTCAGAAAATATTTCGTTTCCGACATGCACGGGAAGTATCCCTTCCCCGAAGCGACAGCGACTACGGAAGTCCTCGTATCGGGCGAAAAGGGCGGAAGTCAGGCTAAACTGCTTTTAATAAGCGGTTTAATCGGCGGTATTTACGACTTTATAATCGCCACGTTCGGCTGGTGGAGCGAAGTCTTCACGACGAGAGTTCTGTCCGTAGGTGAAATGCTCGCGGACAAGGCGAAACTTGTTTTTAAAATCAACGTCGGTTCCGCGGTGCTCGGTCTCGGTTACATTGTGGGTCTGAAGTACGCGGCGATTATTTGCGCGGGCTCATTTATCGGATGGTATATGATTATTCCGATAATAAATTACTTCGCCCCCGGCATTACCGTTCCTATCGGAGCGAACATAACCAAACTTGTCGGCGCGATGTCCGCTGAAGAAATCTTCAGGGCTTACGTAAGACCGATTGGCATAGGCGGCATAGCGATGGCTGGTGTTATCGGCATCGTCCGTTCGTCGAAGATAATAAAATCCGCGTTCTCACTCGCGATAAAGGAAATTTTCGGGAAACACGACGCGAGCAAGGGCGTTAAACGGACTCAAAGAGACCTGCCGATGGGAATAATCGCCGGAGGCATTCTCTTAACCGCAATAATAGTTTTCATATTCTTCATGTTTGGTGTCGTCGGAAATCTTACTCACGCGATAATCGGTCTCGCTATCGTTATGGTAATAGCGTTCCTTTTCACTACCGTCGCCGCGAACGCGATTGCGATAGTGGGAACGAATCCCGTTTCTGGCATGACGCTTATGACGCTGATTATTTCTTCGGTCATTATGGTTTCTGTCGGACTGACGGGTAACGTGGGAATTATCGCCTCGATGGTAATCGGCGGAGTCGTTTGCACCGCTTTGTCGATGGCGGGAGGATTCATTACTGATTTGAAAATCGGTTACTGGCTCGGCTCATCGCCGTACAAGCAGCAGTCCTGGAAATTCCTTGGCACGGTCCTTTCCGCTGCCACAGTAGGCGGGGTGATAATAATACTGAACAAGACGTACGGCTTTGTAGGGGAAAACGCTCTTGTTGCTCCGCAGGCAAACGCGATGGCGGCTGTTATCGAACCGATGATGTCCGGCAAACCCGCGCCGTGGATGCTTTATGCCGCGGGCGCTTTCATGTCGCTTATACTGACCATGATAGGCGTTCCGTCGCTTGCGTTCGCGCTCGGAATGTTTATTCCTATTGAACTAAATACGCCGATTCTTCTCGGCGGCATAATATCTCATTTTGTTTCTACCAGAAGCAAGGACGAAAAAGTTAACAACGCGAGGCGCGAAAGAGGCACTTTAATTGCGTCAGGATTCATAGCCGGCGGCGCGTTAATGGGCGTCGTTAGCGCCGTTCTGAAATTCAGCGGCATTAACTTTGTCAATGAAGCCTGGTTCGAATCGCATTCGGCGGAGATTATCGCCATCGTTATGCTGGCTGTAATCTGCGCATACATGATTTGGGATTCGATGAGGGCGAAACCGGAAGATTAATTAAAATTTTTTATTAATCTTAAATTTCATTATTATGGCTGAACTACTTTTCAAGGATCTAACGGAAAAAATCATCAAGGTTTTTCTCGAAGTTTACAACCATCTCGGCTTCGGATACACCAAGAACATTTATCTCGAAGCCCTTACGCTCGAAATGACCACGCAGGGTCTCGCTTTCGAGAAAGCCAAGGAAGCAGATATTTATTACAAGGAAACAAAAGTCGGCCAATATGTACTGGATTTTGTCTGCGATGACAAGGTTATTATCCACATAGACACGTGCGATAAGATAACCGATGAGATTGAATATTCAATCGTCAACCATCTGAAATCCACGAAGTACGAAGTGGGGCTCGTTCTGAATTTCGGAAGGCGGCCTGAAGTGAAAAGAAAGATATTCCAGAATCAAAGAAAATCGTTTATACCGAAAGGAGAAAATACTGAATGAAGCAAGACATAATGGAAAGATTTTTCAGATATATCAAAATAGACACGAAATCTGATGAAAGTTCCGAATCTTTCCCGAGCACTAAAAAACAATATGATTTACTGAACCTCCTGAAAGCGGAATTGACCGCAATGGGATTGAAAGCGGATATCGACGACCACGGTTACGTAATGGCAACGCTTCCGGCGAATACGGATAAGAAAATCCCCGTTCTCGGATTCGTCGCGCACGTCGATACAAGCCCCGATATGTCGGGCGAAAACGTAAATCCGCAGGTATGGAAGAATTACGACGGCGGAAGCATCGTAATAAATAAAGAACTGAATCTTGTTCTTTCTCCCGAACTGTTCCCTGAAATGCTCGAATACAAGGGCGATACATTAATCACAACGGACGGCACCACTCTTCTCGGCGCCGACGATAAGGCGGGAATCACGGAAATAATGACCGCAGTGAAGTATCTCGTCGAGCATCCTGAAATAAAACACGGCGAAATAAAAATCGGATTCACGCCTGACGAGGAAATCGGCCGCGGCGTCGATTTCTTCGACGTGAAAAAGTTCGGCGCCGAATTCGCGTACACGATGGACGGCGGCGGCGTCGGCGAACTCGAGTACGAAAACTTCAACGCCGCGAAACTCACTGTCAGCATTCAGGGTCGCAACGTTCATCCGGGTTACGCGAAAGACAAGATGCTTAACTCGATGCTCATCGCGATGGAATATAACGCCCTGCTTCCGGTCAACATGAGACCCGAATACACGGAGCATTACGACGGATTCTTCCACCTTATTGCGATGAACGGCTCCGTCGAGAACTCGACGATTACTTACATCGTAAGAGACCACGACCGCGCGAAGTTCGAAGCGAAAAAGAAAACCGCCGTCGAATGCGCCGATTTTCTTAATAAGAGATACGGCGAAGGCGTGGTTAAAGCCGAATTGAAAGACCAGTATTTCAACATGAGGGAAAAGGTTGAACCCGTTTACCACATCGTGGAAATTGCCGAAAAGGCGATGGTCGAACTCGGGATAGAACCGAAAGTTGTACCCATCAGAGGCGGCACGGACGGTGCAAGACTTTCATTCATGGGACTTCCCTGCCCGAACATATTCGCGGGCGGACTGAATTTCCACGGAAAGTTCGAATACGTTCCGCTCGAATCGATGGAAAAAGCGACTAAAGTAATCTTAAAAGTAATCGAACTGTACACTCAAAGGAAATGGTAAAAATTCTAAAAGCCGCATGCTTCGGCATGCGGCTTTTTTTTTAGGAGGATAAATGTTCAAATTTTCCGTTTCTTGTCTGTTATTTTTCTCATTCCTTCTCGCTGGATGTTACACCACCGAGCAGTATTCCGATACGCCCGATAAAATCATTTCAGGCAAGTCTTCATTCAGAAACGACGGCACTTATTTTATAGACAGCATTATTTTAAAATCAAACAAGAGATTGGTATTCCCCGATTATGTAACCGGCTTTTTCAAATGCGGCCGGGACTCCTGTACGAAATTAATTTATCAGAGAATAGGCACAATTACGGATACAATTCCCGCGAACGGGCAAAATCCGGCGAAGATAGTATTAAGGCGCGCCCCTGTTGACTCGATTAACACCGCGGATATTAAGATGATGTTCTACAGGAAGGAATCATTCGACTACGGCAGTTTCGCTTACATTACCGGTGTAATCCTTGTAGTCCCGCTTATATATCTCATCACCAGGATGTTGGGACCATAATCTGCGAATACGAAACTTGTCACCGCGGCAAAGTTCTTCTTCGCCGGGCAAACATTACTATTAATTCGACTAATACATGTCAGAGAATTTCATGGAATAACCGATTTTAATTATCTATACACGGATATCCCATTAATCACATCATCAGAAGATACCAGAACAGAAGAGTTACCGCCGACAGCGGTATTCCTATTCCGACCATCAGGTTCGCAAGACGCGGATTCAGGTTATACGACACCGCCATTACTGAACCCATCACCATCGGCGGCATCGCCGACTCAATCAGACTAACGTCCGCGGAAAGTCCGCGTTCGCCCGCGATTAAGTAATACAGGACGAATATGACCGCGGGTGCGAGAAGCAGTTTGAAAAACAATCCTACGAACATCTCCCTGAAATGAACTTCCTTAACCGATATCTTCAACTGAAATCCGACGGATATTAAAGCGAGAATCACGATGAGTCCCCCGAGTTTTTCGAGTACCGTTCTCGTAAGTTCCGTGTGCTGAAAGCCCGATATCTTCAGCGCGACGCCCGCGGCGAAAGCGATGAAAGGAGGATAAACAATAATGTCTTTCGCGATTTTGCTTATTCTGAATTCGCTTGAAGAAAAAACCGACGATACTATCACACCCGCCGTCGCGAGCACCGTGAAACTCCCCGCCTGATCTATTATCACGCCGACCTTAAGACCTTCTTCTCCGAACATCGCGAGCAAAACGGGAAATCCGACAAACGATGAGTTGCACAATCCCGCCGTCATTATCAATGCCCCCGTGGTGGACTTGTCCCATCCGAAAACCTTCGCGAGCAAGACGAAGAACACTACGGCGAATCCGAAAACTATCCACATTGAAGCGAGCGGATAAATGATTTTTGAATCAATGCTTATCTGAGGAACGTACAAAAGCGCTAACGCGGGAAGCGAAATATTTATTATTATGCCGTTTAGAATTTTGTAAGAGTCCGCAGGAACGGATTTGAATCTCTGCAAAATAATGCCCGCCGTAAGTCCGATGAAAAGCAGTATGATGTTCGCCATGGAGTAAAAATAACTACATATTATTCCAAATAAAATGGAATATACGTCTCATTCGCGGGATTCTAAAGGGCAAGGTCATCTTTTACTATTTAAAGTCTTCTGAAAAACACTTTCGAACAGATAACGAGCAAAACATTAACCCCACTCTTCAGAGTGGG
>CAZOQR010000159.1:0-6646 GCA_964581915.1 uncultured Ignavibacteriaceae bacterium
GCTCGCCGCGCAGGGCGCGATCGCGGTCTTTCTAAAAAAACTCATACTCGGCGAAAGAATTGAAATATGGGGCGACGGAAGCATAGAAAGGGATTACATCTATATCGGTGACGCCGTCAGCGCGCTCGTGAAATCGCTCGATGTGAAAACGGATGAAAGAATTTTTAATCTCGGAAGCGGCAAGGGTCATACGCTCAACGACATCGTCAGGACCGCCGAAAAAATATCAGGGATGAAAGCCGAAGTGAGATATCTCGAAAAAAGAAAAATCGACGTGCCCGTCAGCGTCCTCGACAATACGTTGATTTCGAAAACGTTCGGCTGGGATCCCGTCACTGATTTTGAAGAAGGAATCGCGAAAACTTACGAATACTTAAAAAAGGAATTACTTTAAATGAATATCCCCGATAACTCACAAATTACTCTGTCGGTTTTTTTCCCCGCGTATTACGACGAGCACAATATAGGAAAAGTTACAGGAAGCGCGGTAAAGATTCTCGAAGAACTTAAACTCAAAGACTACGAGGTGATTATTATCGAGGACGGAAGCCCCGACAGAACAGGGGAGGTCGCCGATAAACTCGCGGAAGAGTTTCCTAAAGTGAGGGTGATTCACCACGCGAAAAATATGGGGTACGGCGCGACTCTTAAGGACGGTTTCGTGAACGCTAAAATGGACTACGTTTTCTATACTGACGGCGATAACCAGTTCAACCTTGAAGAAATTAAGAAGTTCGTCGCTCTTATCCCTTTTTCGGATATTGTCGTCGGATACAGGAAACACAAGCAGTACTCGCTGTACAGAAAATTCACCTCGCTCTGTTATAACTATCTTCTGAAGATTATTTTCGACATTCATTACTGGGACATCGACTGCGCCTTCAAACTTTTCAAAACCGAATTGTTCAGGAAGATTGAAATAAAATCAATCGACGCTTTCATCGACGCCGAGATTATGCTGAAGGCGAACCTTCTCGATTACACCGTTACCGAACTCGGAGTTCAGCATCTGCCACGTCTCGACGGCGTCTCAACAGGCGCGAGACCGTCGGTAATCCTTAGAACGATTCGCGAAATTTTCGAATACAGAAAAGAATATTCCGCCGAAATGCGGAAGAAAAAAGAAAAGCAGCGGGGCTAATTGTCCTTTCTTGCCTTGATGTAATACTGACCGCCCAGCGGAAGAAATGAAATGAACTTTTCCGTTCTTCGCAGGAATCTCAGAAATCCCGGAAAAAACAAAGTGTACTTCCTCCTGTGCTCGGGCGTGAATCCAGCTTCCTTAATCAGATTGTATGACTCGCCGGGCTTTAGCAGTATGGCGTCCGTATCCCAGATGCATTCATTGACGATTTTTCTCGTAATCGGATTGTAAGGATTGTGCTCGAACAGATAAAAAACTCCTCCCGGCTTCGTAAGACTGAATATGTTCTTCATCGAATTCAGCCTGTGAGAAGGATGTATGTGATGGAATACGCAGGACACGAATATTACATCGAAAAAGTTTTTGTATTTAGTGCTGTTCTCTTCCGTAATGAGAAAGAATTTAACTCTTTCGTGATTCCTTTCCTCGGCAACTTCGAGACTCTTCTTCGAAATGTCGCATCCGTATATTTCCGATTGACCGAAATGCTTGTTGAAGAAATTGATGTTCATCCCGATGCCGCATCCGTATTCAAGTATGTTCAGCGGCTTCTTGCCTTCGAGCGTTTCCTTTACAATCCTTACCTTGTACTCCGCGAGGTATCCCGTCTCTTCTATGAAGAACTTGAGGTCCTCCGCCATTTGCTTCTCGTAACTCTCGGCGTGCAGGTCGAAATTAACTTTCTCCGCCATCTCAGTCCTTCTTGTCCTTCATCATATCCTCTTCGCAGTTGTGCTTGTTCTCTGACTTCGAGATTTCCGTGTCGTAACCCGCCGCGTTTATCGATTTCGATATGTCCTCTTTCGTGGTCTTGCCCGCGTCGTAAGTAACCTTTACGGTTTTCGCCTTCGCGTCGGCGACTACCGATTTCACTCCGCTCAGTTTAATCACCTCGTCGGATATCGTCTGCTCGCAGCCCGCGCAGTGCATTCCGGGGCAGTTGTATTCCACGTTCTCTATCTTTTCCGAAACGGATTTCACGTCCGTGGTCTTGTCCGCGCTCGGCTTCCCGCAGCCCGCCGCGAATAGCACCGCTATTGCAAATAGTGCAAGTAAAGTCTTTTTCATTCTCTTAGTTTATGTTTACGTACTTTAATCTTAATGAATTAATCATCACCGTTACGACGTCGCTGAAAGCCATGAACATAGCCGCGAGCACGGGGCTTATTGTAATCCCGAACGGCGCCAGTATCCCCGCCGCGGCGGGTATGGTTATCGCGTTGTAGAAAAACGCCCAGAAAATGTTCTGCTTTATTATCGATACGGTCCTTGATGATATGTTGATTGATTTTATAACGTTCCTTAAATCTCCTTTTACGAGTATAACGTCCGCGGATTCGATTGCGATGTCCTGTCCTGTGCCCACCGCCATTCCTACGTTAGCCCTCGCGAGTGACGGAGCGTCGTTTATGCCGTCGCCTATCATCGCCACGTTCTTGTTCTCCGATTGGAGCCTTGAAACAATCTTTTCCTTGTCCTCGGGCATCGTCCTGAATGAAAAATTCTCTATGCCGAGTTCGCCCGCGACTTTCTTAGTAACCTCCTCGCTGTCTCCGGAGATTAGAAATAAACCAAGATTCATTTCCTTGAATCTTGCAACTGTGTCCTTCGCTTCGGGTTTTATTCTGTCCTCGAAAGTAATCGTTCCTGCAAGCGTGTTGTCTATGCTTATGAACTGTACTCCGCTGCCCTGCGGAATTTTGCTTTCGTCTATCGCGGTGCCGTTCTTCTCCATCAGCGCTCTGCTTCCTATCGACACCTTCCTGTCTCCTGCAACTCCGGAAATGCCCAGTCCGTCTTCATTCGTTATCTTGCCGACTTTATCGATTATCTCAATCTTGTTCTCTATGCAGTAATCAGAAATCGATTTTGCGATTGGGTGATTCGAATATTTCTCGACCGAAAAAACATATTTCATAACTTCTTCACGCTGCATTTCTCCGAAAACGCTTATTTCCTTGATTTCCATCTCTCCGGTCGTGAGCGTGCCCGTCTTGTCAAGACACAACGTGTCAATCTTCACGATGTTCTCTATGGATTCCACGTTGTTGAAAAGAATGCCGTTCTCGGCCGCCCTTCCCACTCCTATTACTACAGCCATAGGGGAGGCGAGACCAAGAGCGCACGGACAGGCGATTACGAGCACCGATACCGCGTATAGAAGCGATTCGTCGAACGGCTTGCCGATTGCGAGATACCATATAACGAACGTCAGAACCGCTATTGATACGACGACGGGTACGAATATCGCTGATATCTTGTCAGCGAGCCTCTGTATCTTAGGTTTTGAATTTGACGCTTCCTTGACTAAACTTATGATTCTCGACAGCGTCGTGTCCTTGCCGACTCTGAACGCGCTCATCTTCACGTACCCGTTCTTCATCAGCGTGCCGCTTATCAGCGCGTCGCCCGCTTTCTTCTCGACAGGTATGCTTTCCCCCGTCATCGCGCTCTCGTCTATGACGCAAAATCCTTCCGTGATGTGTCCGTCAACGGGTATCTTGTCGCCCGATTTTACGATTACCGTGTCGTTCTGCCTTACCTTCTTGAACGGCACGAACATCTCTTCGCCGCCGCGGATTATGTTCACGAACTTTGCCTGAAGTTCTTTCAGTTTTTTTATTGACGTCTGTGTCTTTGACTTAAGTACCGATTCAAGGTAATTACCGATGAGTATCAGCGTGATTATCATCGACGCGGTTTCGAAATAAACCTCGTGCGAATTTCTTAACGCGTGTATGTTCAGATGAAAAATGTGATTGAAAGCGATTACGCTGCTGTATATGTATGATGACATCACTCCGATTGAAATCAGCGTGTTCATGTCGGAAGTAAGGTTCTTCGCCGCGTTGTACGCCCCTGTCAGGAACTTCTTTCCGTTCCAGAAAACAGATATGCTCGTTAGCGCGAAAAGTAACGCCAGACCCTTGTTCGCCGGTATCTTCAGGTCGTAAAAACCGTGATGACCGCTCATCGATATCGCCATTATGACGATAGTAAGAAAAACGGAAAGTATTATGTTGTTCCTGTCGTTTCTTAGTTTGCTTCTCTTCTGCTCCTCAACCTTGTCGTCATCCTCTTCCTCGATTACGTCGTAACCGAGTTTCCGGATGTCTTTTATTATGTCGCTTACTTCTATGACGTTGGGATTGAATTCAACCGACGCGACTTCCGACGTGAAGTTCACGTTTACGTTGTGTATGCCGTTGAGTTTCTCGAGGTAAGTCTTGATGCTGTTTGCGCAGTTTACGCATTCCATTCCTGCTACATCGAGTTCAATTTCTTCAAAGTTTTCGGGTCTTTTCTTTCTGTCTGCCAATTCTCATTGCTTTAATTTATCGGCCGTCATTGCGGCTCTTCTATTCTCTAAAACATCGTGCACGCGAATAATGTTCGCGCCGTTGAGTATGCCCGCAACGTTCGCCGCAATGGTTCCGGCGAGCCTTTCCTGAGGATTCGATTCGTAAATTTCATTTATGAACCGCTTGCGGGACAGACCGAGAAGTATCGGAAACCCGAGCGGCCTGAGCCTGTGAAGGTTCTTTATGATTTCGATGTTATGGCTGAATGTCTTCCCGAAACCGATTCCCGGGTCAATAATTATTTGCCTGATGCCCGCTTCTTGCGCGATGCCGATGGACGTCCTGAGATACCCGGTTATTTCTTCCATAACGTCCGAATATACGGGGTTGTTCTGCATTATTTTCGGCGTGCCCTTTATGTGCATCAGTATGCAGGCGGCGCCGTGCTTTTTAGTTATACCGGGAAGTTTATCGTCGAACTGAAATCCGCTTATGTCGTTGACGATTACCGCGCCCGCTTTGAGCGCCTCGTCCGCGACCTGATGCTTGTGTGTGTCTATTGATATCGGTATGTCGATATGTTTCAGGATTTCTTTAATCGCAGGAACGACCCTTTCAATCTCTTCGTCCGCTGAAACGGAATCCGAGCCCGGTCTCGTTGATTCGCCGCCGATATCTATGAAATCCGCGCCTTCCTTTTTCATCCTCACCGCCGCTTCCGTTATCTTTTTTATGTCGGGTTTCGTATCGAAATACTTGCCGCCGTCCGAAAATGAATCAGGCGTGACGTTCAGAATACCCATGACGAACGTGCGGGATGAAAGGTCATACGTTATATTTCCGAATTTGTACTTCAAATATCAACGCTCAATTATTTTAACTCACATCCGCCCCGTCCGGCAGGTCACCGTCGATTCCGACGAGTTTCAACTTGCCGTCAATCTTCGCGGCGAGAAGCATTCCCTGTGATTCAAGACCCATCAGTTTCGCGGGCTTCAGGTTGTCCACGATGACAATGCTTCTGTTCAGCATTTCTTCGGGAGTGTAATGCTCCGCTATGCCGGCGACTATCTGTTTTTCCTTGCCGCCGCATCTGACCTGAAGTTTAAGAAGTTTCCTGCTCTTCTCAACCTTCTCCGCTTTCAGCACGACTGCCGTTCTTAACTGCACCTTCCTGAAATCGTCAAGCGTAATAAGATTGTCCTCTTCCTTCGACTCTTCTTCTTTCGCTTGGCTTAATTCGATTTGCGGGAATAAAATCTCGTTCCCGCCGAGTTCCGTCCCCGGCTTCAGGCACGGCTTCCCGATGTTTTCCCACGCGGGATTCCCAATGCCCGCGTTAAGCACTCCGAGTATTTTTTTCGAGGTGAACGGAAGCACGGGATTTATCGCGATTGCGAGTGAATGGCATATTTCGAGACAGTCGTTGATTATTTCTCCGCATTTCAACGCGTCGTCCTTGATGACTTTCCAGGGCTCGCTGTCGTTGAAATACTTGTTCGCCGCGCGCCCGATGTTCATTATCTCGTTGAGCGCGTCGCGGAACCTGTAGTTGTTCAGGCAGTCCTCTATTACTTTTTTCTGATTCTCTATGTATTTGAAAACTTCCGGGCGTGTCTTTCCTTTATGCTCGGGAATCTTATTCCCGAATTTGTTCTGCGCGAATACGACCGTCCTGTTCACGAAGTTGCCCAGTATCGCGGCGAGTTCGTTGTTGTTCTTGCTCTGTAAATCCTCCCACGAAAAGTCCGCGTCCTTGTTCTCGGGCAGGTTCGCCGCGATGGCGTAACGGATTACGTCGGGATTGTACGCCTCGACGACGTCCTTTACAAGTATCCCGTGACCCTTGCTCTTGGAAAGTTTCCCCCCGTCGAGATTCAGGAATTCGTTCGCGGGTACGTTCTCCGCCAGTATGTAATCGCCGTGCGCCATTATCATAGCGGGGAATACTATCGCGTGAAAAATTATGTTGTCCTTCCCGATGAAATGAACGAGTTTCGTCTTCTTGTCCTTCCAGTATGTTTCCCACTTATCTGGTGTTCCTTTCGCTTCGAATAGTTCTTTCGTCGCAGATATGTATCCTATCGGCGCTTCGAACCATACGTAAATTACTTTCCCTTCGTATCCTTTAATCGGAATCTTCACGCCCCAGTCAAGGTCGCGCGTGATTGCCCTGTCCTTTAGTCCCGTTTTGAACCAG
>CAZOQR010000160.1:0-6635 GCA_964581915.1 uncultured Ignavibacteriaceae bacterium
AACTCTGTAAGAACATAAGCGTCAGTTTTGTCCGCCTGGGCGGACTCCCTTAGTCACTTAGGTACGACGCCATTTCAAATAGTAATGAACAATAACAATTTCTTATAAAAACGAAGAGCGGGAAACGGGACTCGAACCCGCGACATCAACCTTGGCAAGGTTGCGCTCTACCAACTGAGCTATTCCCGCAATTGTGACAAATATAGTTTTATTCGTAATTTTTTTCAAGTCTTATATGTCTCTATATTTCAGAGATTTCTTCGACTCATAAAACGCCAGAAATTCATTACCTTTAATTTTCAGTACTATTTTGATAAATTCAACCGTGTTCTCGGGAAGATTAAATATTGAGTTCGAGCCGAACCGCCTTTCGCGCCTGTATGACGCCAAATCGGCAAAGGGTGAAAGGATTCTCGACCTTACGTCTTCCAATCCTACGAAATCGGGATTTGTTTATGACACGGACATTCTAACCAAAAATTTCCCTGAAAGCGGCGCGATGATTTATAATCCGGACCCGAGAGGTTTAGTTGCCGCGCGTGAAACGGTACGGGATTATTATAAGGAGATTGGAAAGCAGGTAAATTCAGACGACATTTTCATTACTCCGGGAACAAGCGAAGCGTATTCGTATCTCTTCAAACTTCTGCTTGATCCGGGCGATGATATTCTGATTCCTCAGCCGTGCTATCCGCTTTTTGAATATCTCGCGATGCTGGATTCAGGCAGCGTAAAGTATTATCCGTTAAGGTATGAGCATAAGAACGGCTGGCGCACGGATTTCGAAATTCTGGAAAGCCGTATAACCGGCAGAACTAAGGCGGTCGTTATTGTTAATCCGAACAATCCCACGGGCTCTTACATAAAATCTGCTGAATACATCGGTTTCCTGAATGTTTGCAGGGAGCATAAAATAGCATTAATCGCTGACGAAGTATTTTCGGATTTTTTAATTAGTCCTTGTTCTCATTACCTGAAAACAATTTCAGGCGAAGATGCTTACCTGAATTTCATACTCAACGGTTTCTCCAAAATGCTCGGTCTGCCGCAATTCAAGTTCGGGTGGATAATCGTCGAAGGCGAACAGGATTTAAAGAATGAAGCGGTGAAACGGCTTGAAATAATCTCCGACACGTATCTTTCTGTCAGCAGCATCGTTCAGAATATTTCTGGAAGTCTATACGAAACGAGGAATAAAATTCAGAGACAGATTTCCGGCAGGATAACGGGAAATTACGAACTGCTTCAGAAAAAATTTCTTCTTAATCCGGATATTCGGCTTCTCAAGTGCGAGGGCGGATGGAGCGCCGTGCTGTCGTTCGCGAATCTTTTGATTCCCGAAGATGATTTCGTTTACAACCTTCTCGAAAAGAAGAACGTGCTTGTTCATCCGGGCTATTATTACGACTTCGACAGGGAAGGTTACGCGGTAATTAGCCTGCTAACCGATACAAAAATACTCGAAGATGGTATAGACAGAATAATATCGCTTTACGCCTGATGATTGAAAAATACTCCGTTATGATTTTTCACTTAAGAACTTCTGTTCCCGCAAATTCCCTGTACAAACTCAACTGATTAAGAATGAAATCATAATCCGTGGAATTATCGCAAATCAATTCGGATATGATCTTGCCAAGTCCCGGTCCGAGCATGAAACCCTGTCCGCACATTCCGACTGCGAGGAAGAGATTGGTTATTTCTTTCGTCCGGCCTACAATCGGGAATCCGTCAGGAGTCATGGGATACAGACCCCGCCAGGTCCTTCGTATTCTCAGGTTTCTCAGACGCGGGTAAAGGTTCAGCATTCGTTTAACGACGAGCGGAAGGAACACCGAAGTGTTGTCGGTATCCTTGCCGAATATCTGCGGTCTCGGCGTTATGCAGAAAACAACCTGTCCTTCCTTGTTCTGATAGAAGTAATAGTTCGACGAGTTGTCGTCTGTTCTCAAGTCAACGACCATCGGCTTGAAGAACGGTTTTACGGGTTCCGTAATCCCCGCCTCGTGGCAGTCGGGATCAACGGGTACGTCAATGCCGCAGAGCGCGGCAGTGTCTTTCGCGTAGGCTCCGCTCGCGTCAATTATTATGCCCGCGGAATATTTGTCTTTCCCTGTAATAACTGTTTTTATGCAGCCGTTTTCTGTTTCAAATCCCGTAACTTCTTCATCGAAATAAAACTCGGCTTTCTTTTCTCTCGCGAGTTTCAGGTACGCGCCTGATACCTTTAGCGGCGATGCAGAGCCGTCTTTAGGCGAAAAGGTTCCGCCGAGAAGACCGTTTCTGTTTATCCCGGGAACGAGTTCGTCGACGTCGCCGGGACTTATCCAGTCGATGTTCAGATTAAAACTCTTCTGCACGTCGAGGAGTTTTTTTAATTTGGATTCGAGTATGCTGTCGTAAACGGGAAAAAGATAACCGCCTTCAATCCAGTCAACGTCAATTCCGTGCTCCGATTCGAATTTGTTCATAAGGTCTATCGTCAACTGGCAGATTTTAATCTTCGCGGGGTCTGAATGCGTGGCGCGTATTCCGCCGATAGCAGCCCGGTTCTGTCCTCTTCCTTCGGAAGGGAGTCTTTCAATGACGCAGGTTTTCAGTCCTCTGTCCGCTAAATAATACGCTGCGGGAACTCCGATGCTTCCTGCTCCGATAATAATTACGTCAAATTTCTTCATTCTGTTTCCCCGCTTTCTTCATTAATAATTGCGCCCATCGGAATTTCAATGCTGAGGGGTCTCTTCGTCGCCTGAGTGACTTCGTACCAGTTGACTCCTGCCGCCGAAAAAATTCTCGGCAGAAGTATCGAGCAGGTCCGTGAACCGCAGGCGCCCATACCCACGCGAATCTGCTTCAGTTGATTCGCGTCTTTTATATCGTTTTCTTTAATGAACTTTATTATTTCGCCTACGCTGACGCGCTCGCAGCGGCAAAGAATGCTGTTGTCGGGAATGTAATTGAAAACCGGTTTCGGCAAAGGCTTCGTTTTATCTTCGTCCTGAACCCTTATTCCCGCTATCTTCGCGGCGTTGTTCAGCGTAACCTTGAATGTTATGAGATAAGTCTTGTATTTCCTGTTCAACTGAATTTTTATCACTTCGCCCTTCTCCAGGAAGTTTCCTTCCGTATCGGTGAGAGCAATGAATTCATTCTCGTGGAAATCCGGAATGAACTCGTGCGGCAGCACGACTTCAGCCCATTCACCGTAGAGTTTCTTCGCGACGGAAATCGCGAGTCCCGGGCATACCGCGATGCACATTCCGCATCTCGTGCATTCTTCGCCCGTGTAAAAGGGGAGGTCCATTATGTTTCCGAGCGCTTCTTCGAGTTTAATCGAACCGGAAGGGCAGACCGATATGCAGGGATTGCAGGGAATTTCCTGATAGCAGTGCATTATCGGCGTGTAGTTCTCGTTAATTTCCACGACGGGCTCGCTCTTGATTTTGCCCGGTTTGGATTTCAGTATTTCGGCTTTCGCGAACCACGAGTCGTCTATTTCAACATCCTTTCCGAGAATCTTAGCGAGTTGAAGCCCGGCGATTCTTCCTCCGAACATGGCGGAAGACGCTTCGGCAATCTCGTCGGCGTCGCCGGTCTTGACGGCGTTGTATCCGAAATTGACAGCGGTGTTGTAAAACTCGTCAATAGAACTGAGACCGACCGCGATAAGTAGCGTATCGACCTCGAATGTCTTTGCCTTCTCGAGAAGAGGATTGTAAGAGTCGTCCACTTCGGCAATCGTTACTCTTTCCACTTTGCCGTTACCTTCGGCTGTGAGTACAGTGTGCTTAAGATAAATCGGTACTCCCATTCTCTTTATCTTGTCGGCGTGAACTTTGTAACCCGTAACGTTATCCAGTATGTCCGCTATTCCGACGACCGTAATTCCCGCCTGAAGAGCGTGATAAGCCGCTATGAGACCGACGTTGCCGCTGCCGATAATGAAAATCCTGTCGGATGATTTCACGAGGTCGCGGTTCACGAGCGTCTGAAACGCCCCCGCGCCGTAAACGCCGGGAATATCGTTTCCCGGAAACACAAGATTCTTTTCCCTCGCGCCCGCTGAAATCACGAGTCCCTGAAAATCTACAAGGGCGTAATTTTTATAATCTATGAATAATCCTGCTTTTTTATCCTTGTATAATGCCGCAACGGAGGAATTAGTGAAAACTTTTATATTGCTGTATGTCCTGATTTCCTTCTCAAGAAGCGCGGCAATCTCGATGCCCCGCTTGCCGGCGTAACAGTCTTCTATGGATCCGAAAAATTTATGCGTTTGAAGGAGAAGTTTGCCGCCGAGTTTGTCCTTGTCGTCAATCAGTATTATTTCGAAACCGAGTTTCGCGAGTTCGATTGCCGATGTCAGCCCCGAGGGACCGCCTCCGATAACGAGGACGTCGCATTTTAAATTGAGGGGCTTGAAATTTTCCGGCTCCCTGTCGTCGGGCGGGAGTTCCGGAAGATGAACTAAAGTCCTTATTTCCATTCCTTCCTTCAGAGGCGTTATGCACGACTTTAACGGCTTTCCGTCGATGATTAAAGTGCAGTGCGAGCATTGCCCGTTCGCGCAGAATATTCCCTGAGGCGCGTCTTCGACCTGATGCACGGAAAATTCCCTGACTCCGTTCGCTATCAGCGCCGATGATACCGGCTCGTTCTCGTATCCGCTTTGTGTTTCTCCGTTGAAATTGAAATTAACTTTTTTTCTGTTTTGGGTGGTGTTTAAAACCGGGTGCTTATCAATTCTATTCATTATGAGGTAATTAATCTGTATACACTCCAAAAATCGTAATTTTATCAAAGGCATTCAAGGATAATAAATGCGAATTCGTGTAATTGCAAATTTAAATTCGATATGAATTATTTGAATTGTTTTTTAAAAGCATTTCTGATAATATTGAACGTTCGAAAAATTTAAGAAAGGTATAAAAATGAACAAATTACGCGCATTGGTGATTTCTGTTCTATTTGCTTTTACATTTAGTGGTGTGTTTGGTTATACGTTTATGAACGAAGGTTCAAACTCGCCGACTGAACAGACTTCTAAGCAGCAGAAGAAGAAAAGCAAGAAGACTAAGAACACCAAGAAGAAAAAATCTTCCGGTAAAAAGAACACAAAGAAAAAAACCGGCAAGACAACAAGCAAAAAAACCGGCAAGAAAACGAGTAAGACAAAGAAGACCGGTAAAAAGACTAAGAAATCCGGAAAAACTTCAAAGAAAAAAGGGAACAGGAAGTACAACAAGAAAAAAAGAAGAACTTCCAGGAGAAACAGAGTTGTAAACACGACGCCGAGAAACTACACACCTAACACTAACAACGGCACTTATACTCCGCCCAAGAAATATGAACCCGAAACAAAGGAAACCGAAAAGAAGGGCAGAGAGTACATCAGGGAAGAAAAGCAAGAGAACAAACAGGAAGGAAACTTCAAAAAAGAACCTAAGAAAGAAGAAACGAAACAGGAAAATCAATAAGACTTAACCGTTCTTAATTATACTAAACCTGCATTAACAAATGCAGGTTTTTTTATTCTCATTTCAGAGTCAATAAGTAAATTATTAAGGTGAAATAAGCGTTCATTTAATAACTTACTTTATACTATAAATATTAAACGTGTAAAAACAAGGTTTTAAATTCACTAATCATAAAAAATTTGTATTGCTTTTTACAAAAAAATTAATTAAATAATAAAAACATTTAAAAATTATCGGAGGATAGAGTAATGAAAAAAATTACAGTACTGCTTATAATCTTAATGCTCGGTCTCAGTTTTGGAGATTCTTATGCGCAGAAATTCAAACTGAACGTAATCGGCGGCTACTCTCTTCCGCTGCCGGACTTAAAGGGAACATTCCCGGATGATGCAAATGCCGATAAGAACCCGATGCCGTATATGATGAAGAACGGTTTTAACGTCGGCGGTATCGGAAAATATTATTTCGATAAGAAGAATTCTGTCGGCATGACTTTAACGCTGGTTTATAATGCATTCAGCAACAGCGTAGAGAATGCTGTAATACAGAGTTCCGTAAATTTAGACAAAGCGGAATTCGCGATGAACATGTTCCAGGTCGGATTAGGTTTCGAATACAGAGTCCCTGTAAAGGGCGCCGTAATGCCGTTCTTTAACGCGGACCTGACCGGCAATTTCCTTTCGGGCAATGTGAAGTTTACTCCAACATCCACAAAGGTAGAAACTGAATACAAGATGAAATCTGCCTCAAGGTTCGGTTTCAATGTCGGAGCGGGTGTAGAATTCATAGCATCATCGAAAATATCGTTCGTCGTTGGCGGGAAATATCAATTCTTCAACCTGATTGGAAAGGATTACGTTGCGGATGCAACCGGGAGCACCGAATGGAATCTTAACGACAAGGAATATACCGACGGAGCAAATGTAGTTCAGAAAGCGAAGAACTTGATGGCATTGCAGATTTACGGCGGCATCAATTTCAATCTTGATCAGATCTTCAAATAACAAAACGAAAGTTTCTTACAAAGGCTGTCCTGAAAAGGGCGGCCTTTTTTTTATTCTGTGACTTGAAAAATTATCTCATTGACGTACTTTAATCCTTTAATTAACCAAATACACAATTATGAAAAAGGCATTATTGGCATTCACAGTATTATTC
>CAZOQR010000161.1:0-4050 GCA_964581915.1 uncultured Ignavibacteriaceae bacterium
TCGTCCCGAGTACTCGGGAAGTCTCGTCGGTTCAGCGTGAAAAAATCCACGTCAATTTTCTTTCGTTTGAATAT
This sequence comes from uncultured Ignavibacteriaceae bacterium, assembly GCA_964581915.1. GTDB lineage: Bacteria > Bacteroidota > Ignavibacteria > Tepidaquicellales > Tepidaquicellaceae > CAIKZJ01. The sequence goes on from CAZOQR010000161.1 coordinate 75, forward strand.
TCTCGAATTATAAAACCGCGAATTATTATTTTTTTGTTTCTATGTTTTAATTTTTTTTATATATTATAACAAACCTCATTAAAATATACCGATATGAAAACAATAATAGTTTTTCTGGCAGCCTTATTCGCGTTTTCCGTTGTCTGTGATTCTTTCGCTCAGGAAGATTCAAAAGATAAGAAGAAGAACAAGAACAAGGATAAATCCAAAATCTCAATAACGGTTGACAGCAAGGAATTTCCCAAGGGTCTTGAGCCTTCGGGGAGTTTTGACTTTACGGTAGTCGTCGAGAACAAGTCAAAAGACTCCGAGTGGAGCGTGAACAGCCTGACCTTTGAGAATGAGTCGAACTTTAATATTGTAATGCTTGCAGGAGGGAAGCCCGTTCTTTCTCCCGGCGAAAGCGAAACCTACAGGTTCGGCGCAACAGCGCCCGGAACGGAAGGAAAAGAGAAACTGAAAATAACTTTTTACAACGACGGTAAGAAGAAACGCCAGATAGTAAAAAACATTAAACTTGGTACGGGCGAGTTAATCAATGAAAGCAGCGATGACGAAAGCGCGGAGGACACCGAAGATGAAATAAAGAACGATGACAAGAACAAGGGAAACGAAGGAAATAAAGAGAAAGTTAAGGAAAAAAATAAGAACGAAAGCGAAGACGTAGAACAGGAAAAGAGCAAGAACAAGAATAACGAAAGCGAAGATTCGGAAAAAGATAAAGGAAAGAAAAAAGAATCCGGAGAGAAGGACAAAGGGAAGAAAAAGTAAATACATATTTTCCTTTACCGCAAAGTTTCAAGAAAAAGCGGGGTCGGTTCATTCCGATTCCGCTTTTCAATTTATCGGGTGATTGCTTAAAATATTCAGAACTAAAGCGTCAAACATACGTATAGATTAAAGAACGTTGATTTTAAGACAGTTTTAAATTAATTTGCCATATAATTTAACCTCAAAATCATGGGAATAGCAGGACTCATTATCGGAATCATCACTATCGTCGGTTTCTTCATAGGATTAATTCCATTTCTCGGCTGGTTCAACTGGTTCAACATACCTCTCGCCGTGCTCGGACTGATACTCAGCATCATTGCGACGGGAATGAATGAAAGGTCGAAAGGACCGGCGATAACTGGAATAATTCTCTGCGGCATCGCCGTTTTTATCGGAGCGTTCAGGCTTCTTATCGGCGGCGGGCTGATTTAGTTAAGTTTTTTCGTTCCTGTCCCTTTTTCGCGGAAGAGTATTTCCGGCACTTTTACTTTTTTAGAGCCGGTAAGTTTTCTCGACGACACCCTCATTGAATCAATAATTTTCAGCGCTTCCTCGTAGGCGTTGTCATAATACAGCCCCTTTTTCATCAACTCATTTTCTTTTAATTCGAGCCGGACTGAATATTCGGTCTCCTCGCAGGATACGTCGCCGTCAATCCAGATTTCATTTCCGGGAATGAACAAATAAGCAAGACCGTTTCCGCTGAAACCGAAATCGGGAAAGACATTCATTCTTACGCTGAATCCGTCGACAATCCAGACATCCATATCATTTCTTTTGCCCGAATAGACGCGGTAAATATTTTCCAGCCTGATTTTTTCGGGAAGGTTATTGATTTCACGGGTTGAATCGAAATCCACGGGATAGACGGCGGGAAGTCCGCTTTCGTGCATCGAGCATTCCTCTTTGAATTTATTTCTCAGCCGCAATTCAGCCGCGAGCGCGGAATCGTGAGCGTCGGAGTATGACATTCCGTACACTTTCATCAGATTCCTTTCGCACATCTCGTGCACCAGGGTCGTTTCGAACTCTTTCGCTGAAATCGAATTATCAATCCATATTTCAAGGTCGGGAACGAACGTATATCTTTCGTCATTGCCTCCGTAGATGAACTCACCGAATATTTTTTCGCGAATCACGCCTCCGTCAACGATCCAGACCTTGAAACTGTCCCGTTCGCCGTAATAACTTCTGTAAACGTTTTCTACATTTTTTCCGTCATTATTGCCGATCCGGCAGGCGAATCCTGCCGCGGCAAAGAGAAATAAGATTATGACTGCTTTCAACCCGGACTTTTTCGTCAAATTATTTAAATAACAGATATTAATCAAGCCGTAATAGAAACTTGAGGATAATAAATATTCTTATTATATTGTTTCAAAAAGGGAACAATGAGAAAGAATTCAAAAGCAAAACTTGTAATCAGTTTTCTGTTCGTCGCGGGATTGTTCATACTCGCGTATTTTCTGCTGAAGGGTTATGTCGGTTCGTTTTTCGAGCAGAATTTATTAAGTTCGGAAGGGAAAAAAATTCAGTACAGGCTTGCATATAACGTGAGGGGAGACAAGACACAGATTATTCATCTGAACAAGGGAGACGCGCTGTTCGAATACTATCACGAAGGACCGGGTTCATTTTTCGTTGACCTGAGAACGGCGGACGGTGAATTGATAAAAGTCCTCGCGGATACAAGAGACGATTTCGAAGGGAAGACCGAACTCATTGTGCCCGAGACGAACGCCTACCTGCTGACTGTTAAGACGTCAGGCGTATGGGGTCTTGATTTCAAGTGACAAACGCTTACTTATACTCGTAATTCAGATAGTCGATTTTCCTTTCGAGTTCTTCCTTATATCTCGGGTTTAATTCGATTGCTTTTCTGTAATTCGCGATTGCTTCGTCGTACAAAGCCACTTTTTCGTAGGATGCGCCCCTGTTATAGTACGCTTTCGCGAGTTTCGGGTCTTTAACAATTGTCGTGTCGTATTCCTTTATCGCCTGCCAGGGATTATTAATCGCGTCATAAACGACTCCTTTGTTGAAGTTCGCAATAGTATCGTTTGGTTTTAATTCGAGAACCTTCTGGTAATCCCATAACGCCTGGTCGTATTGTTTTAATCTTTCGTGAGCCGTACCCCTGTTCTGATACGCCGAATGGTTATACGGATTCAGTTGAATGTACATATCGTAGTCACGTATCGCTTCTATGTATTTATGTATATTCTGAAGGTGATTTCCCCTGTCGAGATAAGGACCGGGATTCAGAGAATCCTTCCGTATGAGCAGATTCAGTTCCTCAAACGCCTTCAGATTATCGACCTTGTAAACGCTGTCTCTCGGTATTGAATAGCCGAGGTGATAACTGTTTATCGTATCCCTGTATTCAAAGAAACCGCTTCCGTAAATATCCGTACTGTCTCTTTTCTTATATTGATATTCTTCCGCTCTTCTTGTCGAGTCAGCCGCGCTATGATTGCTGGATTTCCTCGAGCATCCGCCCAGTGACGCGGATATCGCGGCTATTAATACTAATGCACCGAATGTTTTTAGAAGGTTTTTCATAGTTTTTCCCTAAATTATAATTCCCCTTGATTAATTGATTTTACAGATAGTTTTCTTTTATAAACTTCATGTGATAAATCTCGTGACCGATTAACAGATACAGTATTGCCCTAACCGAAATCATGTTATCGTTGACTACCGCTTTTTCCAGAAACGTGAGTTCTTCGAAACTCCTGAACATCTTAATGTTTGCAAGACGAAGCAGGTGCCTTTCTCCAACGATGTCATTAAGCGTTCTCCTGAAGAACATGCCGTTTTTTACGTAATCATCCTGTTCAAAACCGGGCATTGCCTGTTTGTCTCCTCTTGATATTCTTAGCGCTCTCGTGCTGAATATTCTTTCGGTATCAATAAGATGTCCAATTATATCCTTAATCGTCCATTTTCCGAAAGCATAAGTATGATCGCCTTTGTCAGACGGTATTGAAGTCAGGAATTCCTGCATCACGAACGACTGCTTCTCAAAAATATCGAGAATCTGTCCCTCGGGCACCAAATCGACATAATGAGAATAATGACCGGAATATTCTTCCGGCAGCGGTTTCTGAGTCAGTATCCCATCCATAATTTTAATATAAAAAGTTTTTTAATAAAATAAAAGATAATGCAGATTAAACGGCTAATTAAACAATTGTATGTT
>CAZOQR010000161.1:4150-6605 GCA_964581915.1 uncultured Ignavibacteriaceae bacterium
CCGAACGCCGAGGCGATTCTGCAGAAGTTTGACTGGTTTGCCCCTACGCATACGAGAGTATCGGCTTTCTGGTTAATCGCCTCCGCGATAAGATAATCGAGTTTTCTCGTCTTGTTTCCGCCGAAAGCGAATCCCGTCATGTCATCCCGCTTGCAGTATATGTTCGCTCCGAAAAATTTCGAAAGATTTTCGAGTTTGTGGACAGGAGTCGGAACAATGGAATAACCGAGTTTGTTGAATTTTTTTAATGTGTTGTGCATAGTTTATTGTTTGAATAAAATCGAACTGTCACCGTAACTTAAAAACCTGAAATCGTTGTCAAGCGCGTAATCGTAAATATCTTTCCAACCGTCACCCGTCAATGCCGAGACAAGAAGGAGAAGTGAACTGCACGGCATGTGGAAATTTGTAATTAATATATCGATGACCCTGTACTTGTAGCCCGGTACAATCATTATACCGGTCGAGCCGTTAATGTAATGTTCGTCATTATAATCGAGATAATCAATTAATTTCTTTATCGCAACTTTAAACTCCGGCAATGCGTCATTTTCGCGTCCGTAAACCTCCCATTGCCCGAGTACAAACCCGCTTTTCTGCTTGTCGAGGACGGACATCCAGTAAAGGCTTTCGAGAGTTCTGACGGTCGTGGTGCCGACCGCGGCAATCTTCCTGCCGGAATTTTCATACAGCGCGTTAAGGAAATCCCTGCTTACGGTAAAACTTTCGCAGTGCATCGAATGCTCGAGTACGTTTTTCGCTTTTATGGGTTTGAAAGTGCCCGCGCCGACATTTAACGTCACGTTTCCGGTGCTGATTCCCCTGTCCTGAATTCCCGCGAGCACCGTTTTCGTGAAATGCAGACCCGCGGTTGGAGCCGCGACGGAACCCTCCGCGTCAGCGTAAACAGTCTGGTACCTGTCTGAGTCGCCTTTTTCAGGCATTCGCTTTATGTAAGGCGGAAGCGGTATCAGTCCCGCGCCGTGAATGACCTCTGAAAAGGAAAGGTCCTTAACGCTCCAGGTAAATTTAATCCTGAAATTGCCCGAATCGTTAGAAAGTTTTTCGGCGTAGAGAATGCATTCTTCACCGCCTGCCGTGATTTTCTTTTCGAGAACCTCTCCGTACCACTTGCTGGCGTTTCCGACGAGGCAAATCCATTCAGATGAATCCCGTTCCGCGAACGCCTTTTCGACGGCAATGTTGTCCGCAGGTTCAAGGCAGAAAATTTCGATTTTCGCGCCCGTTTTCTTCCTGAAGAACAGGCGGGCGTTTATAACCTTCGTGTTATTGAACACGAGGAACGAATCGCGCGGGATATGGTCCGCTATGTTTTTAAAAACCGATTCGGATATTTTTCCGTCCCTGTAAACAAGCAGTTTCGATTTATCCCTTTCGGGAAGCGGAAACTGCGCTATCCTTTCATCGGGCAAATCGTAATTGTAGTCTTCGAGGTTTATGTTGATATCAGGAATCATAAATTTGCATTCTCAAAATAACCTTTTTATTTGTATTAGTAAATTTTAATTTAACTGCACAAACCACTTGTATGAATTACGAAGACGCATTGAAGGAAATTGTTCTCGGAGACGAAACGTACGTTGTTACGACCGCGGAGAGCAGGAAGCACATTGAAAACATTCCCCTGTTACTCGGAGAGAGGTTCATAGATACGGGAATAACAGAGCAGACGCTGATAGCGATATCCTGCGGATACGCCCTGCGCGGCAGAACGGTAATCGCTCACGGATTCGCCTCATTCCTCACTATGCGTGCTTTTGAGTTCATCAGGACCGACGTCGGACTCGGCAACCTTCCCGTGAAATTGGTCGGAATGTCGCCGGGATTCCTGTCCACCGCGAACGGTCCCGCGCATCAGGCGCTCGAGGATGTTTCTCTAATGCGCGGAATTCCGAACATGAACATTCTCTGCCCCGCCGACCTGCAGGACCTCGTTATTTGCCTTAGAAAAGTTATCGAAACGCAGGACCCGTATTACATAAGGTTTAACGACGAACCCGCAGTCTATACTCACGATTACGATTATGAAATCGGAAAAGCCGAAGTGGTATCGTCCGGCAAGGACATTACGATACTTGTCAGCGGCTATCTGTTCAATCAGTCACTCAAAGCGAAGGAAGTTCTTGAAGGCAAAGGTATGTCTGTCGGACTGATAAACATACGGACGCCGAAACCGCTCGACGAGCAGGCGGTTCTCGAAGCGGCGGAAAAGACAAGATTGGTGGTTACTCTCGAAGACCATTTCCTCACGGGAGGACTTTATTCAATCATATCCGAACTGTTCGTTAAGAACAAGGTTAGCGCGGACGTGCTTCCTATCGCGCTCGATAACAGGTGGTTCAAGCCGGGACTAATAAACGACGTGCTCGAGCACGAGGGTTTCACAGGAGAAAAGATATCCGAAAGAATCCTCGATTACCTGAAATAGATTTTC
>CAZOQR010000162.1:0-5550 GCA_964581915.1 uncultured Ignavibacteriaceae bacterium
GTCGGCAGTATATGTAATGCTGCAATTTGTCTTTATAATTCTAATTTTCATAACTGGCGTTAACTATCCCGCGAACGCCGCGCTTCTAATCCTTTACGCTCTTTTTATAATACTCGGAATCTGGTCAACATACATAATGAAATTCAGGTTCAACATATCCCCTGAGCCGTTCAAGGAAGTCAATCTTGTAACAAAGGGTCCGTACAGGTTTATACGCCATCCGATGTACACTTCGGTTATCGGGCTTACCTCCTGTCTGATTGCGGATGATTTCAGTTTTGCTCGTCTGGCATACTGGGTGCTGCTTACGGCAATCCTGATACTCAAACTCACTTACGAGGAAAAATTGCTGGGGGAAAAATTCACAGACTACACTGATTACCGGCAAAAGTCGAAGAGATTAATCCCGTTCATTTATTAATCAGGAATTTTTTTCGTTTTATTCTGTTGTTTAGAAAAAAGAAAACTTATGCCAAACGCAGCGCACTTGCATTTAATATTAAACCATTTCCCGATAATCGGCACGGCAGTCGTAGTACTGGTATTGGGATACGGAGTAGTTGTCAACAATGACAGCATAAAAAAACTCGGTATGTTTCTCATTCTGTTTATCGGACTTATTACATTCCCTGTTTTCTTTACGGGTGATAAGGCGGAAGGATTCGTGAAAGGAAACGAAGGCGTCGCCGAAGAGTACATAGAGCCACACGAGGAATTCGCCGACATAAGTTTCAAAGCGATGGAAATTGTTTCATTAATCAGTCTCGCCGGAATAATTATATTCAGAAAGGGCAAATCGGTTCCGGTGTGGTTCGGTATAGCCCTTTTGATACTGCTTGTCGCAGTAAACGTGATGATGATTTACACGGGACATCTTGGCGGAAGAATCAGCCATATCGAACTTATGAACAAGCATTGAGTTTAAGTTCCGAGGGTTTTCAGGACATTCTGCATATCAATCGGTAGCGCCGATTCAAAATGCAATTTTTCTCTTGTTCTGGGATGAACAAATCCCAGCACTCTCGCGTGAAGAGCCTGCCGCGTCATCAATTCAAGAAGATTTTTTATCTGGGATTTTATATTGTTTGTCAGGTTGACAGAATGCGGCACCCGTCCGCCGTAAGTATCGTCACCGAATACGGGATGCCCTTTTGAGGAAAGGTGTACCCGAATCTGGTGAGTTCTTCCTGTTTTCAGCCTGAGTCTCAGAAGGCTTAAGAATTCAAATTCTTTCAGTACTTCATACATTGTAACGGCATTCTTCCCGCCCTCTTCGTCATCGCGGAGCACAGCGACTTTCTTCCTGTCTTTCTTGTCTCTCGCCAGTCGTGATTCGATAATTCCTTCTTTGTTCCTGAAATGCCCCCAGACTATAGCATTGTATTCCCTTTCTATATCGTGTCTCATGAACAAATCAGAAAGTTTACTGTGGGTAGTCTCGTCTTTTGCGATTACGAGCAGTCCGGAAGTATCTTTATCAAGCCTGTGCACGATGCCCGCCCTTTCGAAACCGTTAAGGCTCGAAAGCGAATCTTTCTTTTTTTGCGAGTAAAACATAACGGCGTTAACGAGCGTGCCCGAATAATTTTTATACGCAGGGTGCGTGACCATCCCGGCGGGTTTGTTGACAACAAGCAAGTAATCGTCTTCAAAAACTATATCAAGCGGAATATCTTCGGGCGCTATTTCCTGCTTATCGGGAACGGGCAGTTCGATGTCAATCTCGTCATAAGGTTTCAGAATATAATTGGACTTCACAAAATTTCCGTTGACAAGAACATTACCCATGTTTATCGATTTCTGGACTTTCGTCCTCGTAGCATTTTCGACGAAGACCGTGATGTACTTGTCGATTCTCTGCCTGTCCTTTATATTCGGTACTATCAGTTTATAATTCTTATCCATTCAGAACTTGCCTAATTCCTTCATTTTCAATAAAATAAGCGATTACAATGTTACGGAATCGTAAAATCAATTCCGCACGTTTGCCGCACTGAAACTTTTTCAGATAAAATACGAATATAACTTAAGTAGTAAAACTGAAAACAACAACAAAGGAGAAAAAAAATGAAATACAATAAATCAATAATTCCGGCAGTCATAGGGGTAATGATGTTATTCCTCACGGCAGGTTTCGCGAAAGCGGACAATAACGAACCCTCAACAGTTTCAGACTTAAGATATCAGATTCAGAAAGAAATAGTCGATGTTTTCAAAGCCCCCGTTGATATGTATTACGAGGATAAGAATATCACCGGAGACGCGTTCGTGACGATAACGGTCCAGCCGAACGGTAAGATTGTGGTCGAATCCGTTCTTGGCGAGAACAACATTCTCAATAATATGCTAATCAAGCGTATAGAGACGAGGAATCTCTGGACCGATACAAAATTTTCCGGATACGATTTTACGTTCCACATCGCATTAAATCAGAATACAGACAACTAAAATCATATATCCCCTTATATGACTTTGCAGAACGCTGCTTTCGGGCGGCGTTTTGTATTTTAAACGTGTTTCATGAAAACTCGCAATCATTTCAAATGTTACGACGACATAACTGTATTAATTTATTATAAGTTACCTGCTTTCCTTAACTTTTAACTTGAATTTCTTTTCGTAATCGCATATATTTCCGCATAAAACAAAAAAAACAGTATGGAAAAAACTTTTTTATACACCTATACGGCAGGTAAGAAGTTTTTTTATTATTTATTTTATCCGATACTGGCGGTGACGATAATCTATTTCAGCGGTTGTTCGGGTTCGGTGCCCGAGGATCCGCAGGTTAAAAGAACTAAGGACTCGCTGGCAGTATACAAGATAATTGATATGGCTTTTTCGGAATACAAGAGCGCGATAGATTACAACCAGAAGCAATCCGAAAAGGCGAAGTCGTCATTCGAGGATGCGCTGAAGACACTCAAGAAGGTCAACGCGAGAACGATTGAGGATTCCAGCAACACCGCCTGGAAAAAAGATTTTATAAGTCTCGCTAAGAGCATATCTCAGGATTACCTTTACACTCAGACAAACATACCGGACAACAGCCTCGTGTTCAAGTTCGCGAAAAAATACGGAATAACGTATGACGTGATAAACCTGAGTTCAGGCGTAACCAGTGACGTCGAGCCTCTTCCCGACGGAAGCGATGTTCCGTTGATAAAGAACAGCGCTGTAGAGGAATACATCGATTTCTTTTCAAAAACCGACAGGGGCAAATCTTTCATAGACAAGACTTTATACAGGTCGGGAAAATATTTCCCGCTGATGAGAAAAATTCTAAGATACCATAACACTCCCGAAGAAATGATATATCTATCCGTTCAGGAGTCGGGTTTGAACCCGACGATTGTATCGCGGGCAGGCGCGGTGGGTTTATGGCAGTTCATGCCTTCAACGGGAAAAATGTACGGTCTGTATCAGGACAGTTACAGGGATGACAGACGCGACATAGAAAAATCAACAGACGCCGCGGCAAGGCATTTAAAGGACCTGTACAGGTCGTTCGGAGACTGGTATCTCGCCTGGGCGGCGTACAACGCCGGACCCGGCAGAGTAACAAACGCAATAAATAAAACCGGCTCCAAGGATTTTTGGGATATAAGAAGTTCACTCCCCGGCGAAACCAAGAATTATGTTCCCTCGATACTCGCTTTGTCTTTTATTTTCAGGGATCCCTCGACTTACGGATTCAAGGATGTTGAATTTGGAAAACCGGTGACATTCGACAGGGTGAACATATCGGGTGAACTTTCGCTTGACAAGGTAGCGGAGTTTTCGGAATCGGATATTGAGACGATACGCGAACTGAATTCGGAACTTACAAGCGACGTGGTACCTAAATATGACGTGCCCTATCAACTGAGGGTACCTCAGGGCACTTATAAGACATTCATGAGCAATTACAGGAAGTCTTCAGATTTTAGGAACAACGGCTCGGTAGATCCAGAATTCGCGGGCAACGAGAGCGAGTCTTATTATTCCACTGTAGTTTCAGTAACTACATACGAAGTTAACGGTTATAATCCCGGCGACCAGAAATACGTAGTCACGACGCACAACAAGCAAAAACTCGATTACATATATACGGGATACAGAAATCTCGCGGGTGTCGCCGATACGTTCAAGGTCAGAGAATCGGACATAAGATTCTGGAACAACATAGCCTGGGGCAATTCGCCGAAACCCAATCAGGTATTGTCGATTTACTTCACGGATAAGCAGTACAAACAGTTTTACGGAATAAAGGAAGAAGAGAAAAAAGACACTGAAGTTCAGGGCAATAACAATGAAGACAAGGAAGTAGGCGTTCGCAAAGATTACGGAAAGAAGAACAACGGCAGCGACAGCAAGGATAAAACCGAGAAGAAAGAGAGTAACAAGAAAAACAACGATTCCGGGGAAAAGCAGGTAACAAAGAAGAAGAGCGGCGAAGGCAAGGAGCAGGTGTACGTAGTGAAAGAGGGCGATTACCTTAGCACGATAGCGGAAAAGTACGGCGTAAGGACCGCTGACCTGCGGGAATGGAACAACATTACAGGCGATAAAATTATCGCGGGTCAGAAACTCGTGATTTACTCGGACAAGAAGGTAACCGAGAAGAAAGAGAATACAACAAAGAACAAGACTGTTCACGTTGTAGAGGAAGGCGATATGCTTTCCACTATAGCCGAAGACTACGGCGTGACAGTAGAAGATTTGAAAGAATGGAACGACCTCGAAAGCGATAAAATAATAGTCGGACAGAAATTAACGGTAATCGAGCCGAAAAAGACCAAGGAGAAAACGACCACAAACAATAAAAAAGCAAAGTATCATAAAGTGAAAGAGGGCGAAAACCTCACATTGATTGCGGAAAAGTACGACATATCGCTTGAGGATATAAGGGAATGGAACGACCTTGAAAAAGACGTAATAGTACCGGGACAGGAACTTATCGTTTCGAAGCCGCAGAAAACGAATAAGACCACGACCGAAAAATCGACGAAGAACAAGACTTATAAGGTTAAGAAAGGCGATATTCTTTCGGAAATAGCGGAAGAAAACGGTTTGACGACCAAGCAACTTATAAAGTGGAATGACCTTGACGAGGACGGCACGATAATGGCGGGACAGACTCTTAAACTTTACGACGACTCAAAAACAACCAAGAAAGAGACAACTACAAAGAAAGAAGACACAAACAAGAAAGAGACAAAAACCAAGAAAATAAGGAAGAAAAAGAACGAGCAATAACGTCTTTTGCCGGCAATATTAAGGTTGAATAAAATTTTTGAATTGCATATTTTTGTAGTTACTTATTGCTGGCATAGCTCAGCTGGTAGAGCAGCTGATTTGTAATCAGCAGGTCGGGGGTTCAAGTCCCTCTGCCAGCTCAAGTATAGAACCCGATTCAGGTGAATCGGGTTTTGTTTTTTAAGGAATGAGCAGTCCCGATGTATCGGGACAGGGCGGATGCCCGCCACGGCGGGTCTGCGAGTTCAAGTCCCTACCCAGCTCAAGTATAGAACCCGATTCAGGTGAATCGGGTTTTGTTTTTTAAGGAAT
>CAZOQR010000162.1:5650-6600 GCA_964581915.1 uncultured Ignavibacteriaceae bacterium
GAGCAGTCCCGATGTATCGGGACAGGTCGGATGCCCGCCACGGCGGGTCTGCGAGTTCAAGTCCCTACCCGGCTCCACAAAAAACCCGATTTCTTCGAAACGGGTTTTTTCAATTTTAAATTGCTAATCTTAAATAAAGGAATATTTCCACCAACCCCAGAATGAGGTAATCACTGAATGAAGTATTGTTTAGGGATTTTTCTTTTTATATCAGAGAGTTCTTCTTGAGTATCTGGAGATTGGTAATGAATCCGGGAGTAAATATATCGCTTTTCAGTCTGCTGTTTATTTCAGAGAGGTTCCAGAACCTGCCGTCATCAACTTCGCCGGGATTGAATTTCACCTCGCCGTCATACTTCGCAAAGGACAGGAACACCAATTCCGATTCATTACCGGTTTCAAGTATATAACTGCAAACGGGAACCGGGTTAAAATTTTCGAGTCCGATTTCCTCTTTCGCTTCACGTATCAGCGCGGACCCGACGTTTTCGTTTACCGCGACGTGCCCCGTTACGGAGGCGTCCCACTTGCCCGGCTGGGACAATTTCGACATCGGTCGTTTCTGAAGATAGAGTTGCTTTTTACTGTTTACAACCTGAAGATGAACGACGGGATGCAGGAGATTTTTATCCGCGTGTACGACGGAGCGCGGGGCTTTGCCCGTGATGTTCCCCTTCCCGTCAACAAGCGGAAGCCACTCTTCGCTTTTATACTTATAGTATCTAAGCCTGTTTCTCAGAAGTTCATAAATGAAGTATGCTCCGAAAAGCATATAGAACAAAGCCGTGCTTATGAACGCCCACGCTTCTTTCGACATGAAGAACGCGGAATAGAGAACCAGCAATGTATGGAAAGTAAAAATTATGAAAAGAACGCGAAGGCTTCGTTTGAATTGCTTCTCCTGTTCGTCTTTCAGTTCGATTCCTTCGAGATAGCGTTTTGACATCAAA
>CAZOQR010000163.1:0-6556 GCA_964581915.1 uncultured Ignavibacteriaceae bacterium
AATCGGTTGATTTTCTGAGACCTCCCGCGAAACTCGTAATCCAGATTGTGTAATTTAAAGTATCGCCTTTCGTCCTCGAAATCGCTATGTCGTATGAAAGATTCTGCTGGGGCACGACTACAGGAAGCGCGTGAATGTTGTTCAATCCGTATGTAACGACCGTATCTGTCAATCCGTCCATCGGCTGCGGGTATGAGTTCCAGGAACGCCCGTAATCCGTAGAAACCTTTATTCCCGTACCGGTAGCGATGTTCTCACCGTCAATTTCCTGACTAATCGCGGTTGCCGCGACGAAAACCCTGTCTTTTACGTTGAATCCCGCGACGTCGTCCGTCCCGAACGGTTCGGATTCAATGTAATAATCGAAACTGTTGAACCTGTCTGTCGTGCGCATAAGTCCGCTTCCGGTACCGAACCAAACGGTATCTCCAGAAAAAAAGATGTCCGTGACGAAATTGCTTATCGGACATTTTGAATTTTTCGGATTCACGACAACCGCGGTCTGCTTCGCGCTCTTTAATGAAGTCTTTACGAAAACATTTTTGAACTTGCCCAGCGAGAAATTTTCCGGTATTGTCTGAGAAAACAGATTTGCTCCCGCGGTTAATATCACGAATAAAAATATTTTTCTTAATATCATTTTAAAATTCTTTTGCTTTTAATTTGGCCTGACAAATTTTATGCTGTCTTTATATGTCGTGCTGAAAACATTCGAACGGTCCAGCGCGGTGAACCAGTATTTATAATAACCGTACGAAGAATCGGGACTGGCATAAGATACGGTGTTGGTATAGGAGTATGCATTATTTCCGTTGTACGTCATCGCGTACCTTCCTATGAAATTCCCGCTCGGTCTGTATGCGTCCATGTAAACGAACGTGATATCGCAGGGTCCGTCCGCGTCTGTCGCTGTAAGCGCGAGCGTGAGATTTATTGAACCCGTTAACGGTCTCACGATGCTGTCGGGTATGTCGGGATTCGATATCACCGGAGCAACGTTCGCCGTATTTTGCACGAAGAATGAACTGCTCAGCATGTTGCTGCTCAATCCCTGCTCGTTAGTAGCAATTACCTGAACAGTATAGTCTCCGACAAGAAGGCAGGAAACACTGCCGAGGAAAAGCGTTGCCGCGTATTTTTTGCCGCCCGCCGTGTCGTATGCATACACGAGATTCTGTGCGCCGTGACTGTTTAATTTCGGGTCCGTGACCGTGCAGGTAACCCCTGTCAAAGGCGTGCCGTTGTTAACGTCCGCAACCGCGGAGACGTAAAACTTTATTACCGGTGACCCTGACGTGGTTTTCACGGTGTCAGGCACCAGTACAAGGTTCGAAAGTATCGGCGAATCGTATGTAGGATCAATGATGCTGTCATCCTTTTTTTCGCATGAAAACAGAATTACACAAGCCGATACCAATAATAAGGCGAAACTTGCTCTTTTTAACATTTTAATTTTATTCAACTTGAAAATTATCTTTGCTGATTGACAAATAAGTTATCAAAATAATCAATAAAATAATACCTTTAAACGCAATCCGCGTTTTGAATTATAAAACTATAAAAATTAATGATTTCTGGTATTTTCGGGCTTTATTTCTAAAACCGTATTTTAATCGGAAGAAATTTGCTATATGAATGAATTTGTTTGAATTAAATTAATTAATTCCGCGTATAATGTAAAGGAAAAAGTAATAATGATTCAGATTCCGTTCTTTATAATTGATGCCGCCTCGTCTTGTATGCTTTCCTGAGCGAGTCCGTATCCTTTCAGTTTATCCGTGTTCATGGATACGTCGGGAACCTGCGTTAGCCCTCCAAAAGACTTGCACGAATAAGGTATCAGCAATTTCCTGTCAAACCCGCCGTACTCGCAAATCATCTCTCCGATTTGAAGCCTCGATACCCTGTCTCTTCCGCCAAAATTGATAACTTCGTTCTTTACGGTCATTCTGCATAATTTTGAAATCATTTCCGCCGCCTGTCCGATTGACAGCGGCGTCCTGTACTGGTCGTGAAACATCCTGACCTCTTTTCCCGCTTTGAGGTTTTCGTACGTTATATGAAAATTATTCCTGCTGTGATGAAGACCGAATCCGATGAGTAAGGCGGTTCTCAGAATCAAATAGTTATCCGAATTTCTCTGCACCGCGATTTCCCCCATCAGTTTTGATTCGGCATACAATGTCAGCGGATTCAACGCGCCGTTTTCATCAGTCATCCCGCTGACGGAATCCGCGTAAACAAGATCCGTTGAAGTGAAAATCATTTTTGAGCCGAAGTCGCTGCATAACCTCGCGATATTTTCCGTAGCGTCAACGTTTAGTTTGTACACTTCGCTTCTCGGTAAACCTGCGCATATCTCGGGTCTGGAATAACAGGCTGTATGCACGACCGCGTCCGGTCTGAAATTTCCGAAAAGCAGGGACAGCCTGCCTTTATCGGTAATATCAACCTTAATCGAATCGAACTTGTGGCAGTTTCCAGGATTCTCGTTATAAAGCGTCAGCAATTCGTGTTCAGCCGACAGTCTTATGTTGAGATATTGTCCCAGCAAACCGCTCCCGCCTGTCAATAAAATCTTCATAAGCAAATTTGTCTGAAATATAATAATTATATGTAATTAAGTATAGAATTAAATGACCGCTTTTGTTATGTTTGGGAATAATAAAAAAATATATGGATAATACTCCGGACACCCAAAAATCATTTTTCTATTACGTAAAAGTCTCAATGCCCTGGATACTCGCTTTTCTGATAACAGCCGCGTCGGCTTATTACCAGAGAATCACCGGACCGACTTACCCAATTTCCGGAAAAGTCGTTTTTCAGGGAAAAGAAATCAGTTATAAACTTGACAGGAGCCACAGCACGAGCGGGAACTGCCCCGTTCAGGTAGTCGTGCCCGATAACAGCCTGAAAGGCGTGCTCCTCTGGAAAAGACACAAGACAAAAGACGAAATTACGCGCGTCGAAATGGTAAACGACAACGGAGTTCTGAAAGCCGAACTTCCGAAACAGCCCGCGGCGGGCAAACTCGATTATTCAATCCGCATAATCGGACAGAATACCGAAACCGTAATTCCTTCCGAACCCGTGGTAATAAGGTACAAGGGCGATGTTCCGGACGTCATTTTGTTAATTCATATAATACTGATTTTTGCCGCGATGCTTCTTTCAACCCGCGCCGGACTTGAGGTTTTCAGGAAAGAAGCGCACCTTAAGAAATTCACTTTCTGGGCGCTCGGTTTTATGTTTTTAGGCGGTATGATTCTCGGACCTATAGTTCAGAAATACGCGTTCGACGCGTACTGGACAGGCGTGCCGTTCGGCTTTGACCTTACCGACAACAAGACATTAATCGCTTTTGTCGCCTGGATTGTCGCGGCAGTAATGGTGTATAAGTCGAAAAAACCCGCTTACTGGGTTCTCGGCGCCGCAGTGGTTACTCTTATTGTATTCCTTATTCCTCACAGCGTTCTCGGCTCGGAACTTGATTACTCTAAAATGAATTAAAGTTGTAAAAGAATACATAAATTATGAAAATCTTAACGGTAATATTCCTGCTGGTTTTTCAGGCGGGATTTGTTTTTTCGCAGAACGGAATAGACAACGTCAGAAACAGCGACATTACAGGCAAGGAAGTTTACGAGCACGTGAAATACCTCGCTTCGGATGAACTCGGAGGACGTTATCCGGGCACGCAGGGCGATGTTCTTGCCAGACAATACATTAGCAGGGAATTTCAGAAATACGGACTTAAACCGGAAGGCGACAGCGCTTACATCCAGAGGTTCGAAATGTTCAACGGAGTGAAAGAAGGAAGCAACAACTCGCTTTCATTCTTCGTTCCGAAAGGACGCATAGACGCCGTCCCTGAAGTCTTCACACCGCTTTCGATATCGGTCAACGGTACTGCCGAGGGAAAAATGGTTTTCGGGGGTTACGGTATTAAATCCGATAACCTGAATTACAACGACTTTCTGGACGCTAACGGCAACCCCGTAAACATTGAGGGTAAGGTTGTCGTTATAATGCGATACTCTCCTACATATCTCAATCCGAACGATGACAAGTTTTCAACGTTTGAAACTTTGCGGGCGAAATTGTCGGTAATTAAGGATTTAAAACCCGCAGGAGTAATAGTTATTAATCCTCCGGACACTTCATCAAATGACGATGAACTGATGATTTTGGGAAATGAAATGGTAAGGCAGGATTTCGGCATTCCTGTTATGAACGCAAAACGCTCCGCTATCGAATCTATGATGAAGGACTTCGGATATGATTTGAAAAAGATCTGCAGCGAAATCAATTCTACGTTAAAACCAAACTGCATAGAGTTTAACGATATAACGGTGAATTTCTCCGTGGAACTCCGGGACGATTACGCGAAGACGGGAAACGTAATCGGACTGCTCGAGGGCTCTGACCCTGTCCTGAAAAACGAGGTTATAGTCGTCGGCGCGCATTTCGACCATCTCGGACTCGGCGGCTCGAATTCGATGTACAGCGGGAAGGAAAAACTGATTCATTACGGAGCCGATGATAACGCTTCGGGAACAGCGGGCGTTCTTGAACTTGCCCAGAAATTGTCATCAGAGAAAAAGAACATCAGGCGCAGCGTGCTTTTCCTCTGCTTTACGGGCGAGGAAGAAGGATTGATCGGCTCGTCGCATTTCACTAAATCTGAAAAGTTCAAGGAGTTCAACATCGTCGCGATGATAAATATGGATATGATAGGCAGACTTAATGACGATAAACTTATACTCAACGGCACGGGAACATCATCTTACTGGATTCCTGAAATCGAAAAACTGAACAAGTCTTACTCGTTTTCTTTGTCAATGAATCCCGACGGTTTCGGACCGTCCGATCATTCCTCGTTCTACGGAAAGAACGTTCCGGTGCTGATGTTCTTCACTGACCTTCACGGAGATTACCACAAGCCTTCCGATACGTACGATAAGATAAACACGGAAGGCGAAGCGAAGGTTTTAAAACTGGTCTATGATTTGACTTACGGCATCGCGAACTCTCCCGTTAAACCCGAATTCACTAAAGTCGTGAAGAAGGAAGATGACAACAAGACCGAAAGGAAATCCGTTAGAGTTTACGTGGGCACTGTCCCCGACTTTTCATACAACGGAGACGGATTTAAGATTTCAGGCGTGCAGGCGGGAAGCCCTGCCGAGAAATACGGACTGATGGCAGGCGACGTGATGGTCAGGTTCGGAGAGAAGGAAATTAAGAACATTTATGATTACACGGCGGCTCTCGGCGAATATAAACCGGGACAGGAAGTCGACGTGACTGTAAAAAGAGAAGACAAGGAAGTTACCGTCAGGGTAACTCTCGGTAAGAAATAATATTTTTTAAAGCAACATAACAGTTATAATCCAGGAGGATTGATGAAATACTTTTTTGCATTCTTTATTTTTCTGTTGCTGGTCAGCGGCTGCATGACGGGCTCCATTGACTATACGACGCAGGATGTGTTCAATGAGAGCGCTCTCGGAACTGTCAGGAACTGGACTATGCAGTACGATACTGTTAACGGCAGGATTCTTACGAGCGATCTGCTCGGCGGGTCAACGGAAACTAAATTCCCCGATTCGACAAGCCCTGAAGAACTGCTCGACGAACCGCCGAAAATTGCCGAAGCAAGAGGTCAGAAACTCGCCTCAATGATAAGAGGCAGCATGACATCGAAGATTTCCGATTCGGGGGAAGGCATAATCAGGATTTCGAGACCATTTTTCAAGGACAAATTCATATTACATACAAAGGTTACGTTTCTTGATAACGCCAGCAATAAAATTGCCGAAATGGATTTGTTCAACAGATGCGAATTTGACGGGCAGAAAACCACGATGTCGAATAACGCTATGCACGACCTTGATTACGCGAGATACTGCGCGTATAAGATTTACGAACTGATCGGAAAATAAATTTATTTCGTTAAAAAATGACAAGCCCCGAACGGGGCTTGTCATTTCTATTCGCTGTATGAAATTTTCTCGATGAATTTATCCTGAGCGGTAACGCTATCTTAATGAATGCACCTTGTTCAAAACGGGTACCTCAACTTCTTCCTTGGCTATTCTTTTTTCGAATTCCTCTCTGAATTTTTTTACGGTCCATTTAACCGGCCATGCGGCGGCGTCGCCGAGCGCGCAGATTGTATTGCCCTCTATGTTCTGCGCCACCGATGTTAGAAGTTCGAGATCACTAAGCCTTCCCTTGCCGTCATCGATTCTTTTCAGAACCCTTAAAAGCCAGCCCGTTCCTTCCCTGCAGGGCGTGCATTGTCCGCAGGATTCGTGATAATAGAATTTCGCGATTCTTATGAGCACCTTGAGAATATCTGTATCCTCGTCCATTACCATCACGCCTGCCGTTCCTATCGAGGAGCCGAACTCTTTCAGACTTTCATTGTCCATGTTCGCTTTAAGGCATTCCTCTTTCGTGAGAGGCGGCATTGACGAACCGCCGGGAATGACCATCTTAATTTCTTTGCCGCCGGGAATTCCGCCGCAGTATTCATTGATTATAGTCA
>CAZOQR010000164.1:0-6501 GCA_964581915.1 uncultured Ignavibacteriaceae bacterium
ATTCTTTTTCAATCGAATTACTAATGGCTAATTGTTAATCGCTAATTGCTAATTGTTTTTTGAGTGTTTATTGATTTCCGCATTTATTAAATTGTATGCGCGAAAAACTGCCCCCGTAGGCTAATGGATAAACCCTCTGACTACGGATCAGATATTAGAGGTTCGAATCCTCTCGGGGGTACTTAACAATTGCTTCTGAGGAATAAAATCAATCTGTAGGTTTTATTAATCTTGAACCCGATTCGAGTTTATGGAAGTTCACGCGAACACGGGTGGTTTAAATATTTATGAAAGAACAAGCAGACTTTTACTGGACGGAAGCACGGGAGCCGCATTCAGAGCGGCGTAAAGCCATTCTTAAAAAATACCCGCAGGTCAGGGAACTTGTCGGCAGGGACATAAAACTTGTCATCGGCACGATTTTTCTTGTAGCATTACAATTATCGCTCGCTTACTACATTGATAATTTCAGCGTCTGGATTCTCGTAATCGCGTCTTACTTCATCGGTTCGACGGCAAATCACGCGCTTTTTCTCGCCATACACGAGATAACTCATAACCTTGCTTTCAGGAAGCAGGTACATAACAACTGGTTCGCGCTGTTCGCGAATATACCGATCGTTTTTCCGTATTCGATGTCGTTCAAGACGTATCATACGATACATCACCGCCAGCAGGGGAAGGACGGAATAGACGTTGACATTCCCACGAAAGCGGAGACAAGAATTTTCAGAGGGACTTTCGGAAAACTTATATGGGAAGTAAACCAGATTTTCTTTTACGCGCTCCGCCCGATGTTTGTGTATCCGATTAAACTTAAAAAGTGGCATTACATAAACATAATTTTTCAGGTAATCGCGATGGCGGTTTTCCTTCCGTTCGCGGGATGGGAAGGTCTCTTATATCTCCTGCTTTCATCGTTCTTTGCAGGAGGGCTGAATCCTGTATCAGGTCATTTCATCGCCGAACACTACGTGTTCAGGGAAGGTCAGGAAACATATTCGTACTACGGTCCGTTGAATTATCTCATGTTCAACGTCGGATATCATAACGAGCATCACGATTTCCCGAGCATTCCGGGAAGCCGTCTTCCCGAATTGAAGAAAACCGCTCCGGAATTTTATGACACGCTGTATTCACATAAATCGTACATAAAAGTTATACTGAGTTTCATCACCGATTCCGCTATCAGCCTCCATTCGAGAATAAAAAGAAAATAAACGCGGGCGTACAAAGAATTCCATTATTTAAAGCAGTATAAATGAAGGGTTTATTATAAATCCGCAGTTTCATTATGATAAAATTGTCTTAAAATAAGAATTCGGACTTGCCGCGTGATATTTTGGAGCGAAAAAATCTGAGCAGTTTCTTGAACTAAAAATCAAAATAAAAGGAAAAGTTCAATTTCACTGTAAATCTGAACGGAAAAATGCAACAATATCCGCTATCGCCATACCATAGTTGTTATTTCCAAAATCCAATCTGGCACATTAATTGTAAATATAATATTCGCTTAATCATTTGCTTCACGAATTTAATAAAATGCGCATCCGTTTTAATGAAAATTACAGCGGGAATTATCAATGAATTTTTTCATAAAATACGGAAGAAGTAAATACATCGTAACGGCGTATGCCGTCTTCGCTGTTCTGTTATTTTTATATCACAATTCAGGCGCTCAGGTACTGTATAATTTCGGGCAGGCAGGGGGTTCGGTTACAAGCGGAACGGGAATAAATCCCGTTTTCTTCAACCGTTTCCCGACGGTACCGACAAACATTTCATTCTTCTACGGTTTTTCTCCGAATGCCAGCGGAATACTGAAGGCGTCGTCGCAGGGTTTATCCCGTTTAGGGGACTCGACGGAAGCGCAGGCATGCGCCGGAAACGGCGCGGATCAGTTCGTAAAGTTCGGCGTGAACAGTTACTCGCCGCAGGGAACGCTATTCAGCAACATGAAATTCGACGTCGTCTTCGCGGGTGACAGCAACGCTTTAACAAATTCTTCCACGGGAGTCTGGTATTTCTTTATCGGCGACGGCAATGCCACGTCAACTCAATTCATGGCTAACGATACAGTATCTAAAAAACTGAATGAGGCGGGCGTGTCGTTAAGGTGGACGTTCCAGCCCGACGGCACTCTATCTTTCGCCAGATACGATTACGTCACGCTCGGTTGGATAGACGTAACAGGCTTTACCTGGCAGCAGAAGAAAAAATATACAATCGAAATATACGCGAACACGAACAAGAACACCACAAACTCCACGGTCATATTCACGAGACAGGGCATGCCGGATACTCTAATCGGAAAAACAATGAGCATTTACGTCAACAACACGCACATTTGCCAGGACGTGAACATATCTCAATACGACAATCAGAGTCCGGCTTTTAAAAAGATGAATTCATACTGCTGGTACGGAGAGGGGTCGAACAACGCCTGGATTTTCGTGGACAACGCGGCAGCCGCGGATAATCCTCCTACATCTTTCGCATACTACACGAAAAGACCGGCGGACGGAACGACGCTTGACATAAGCGATATAAACAACTGGACGACGAGCAGCAACGGAGTCGGAGGCGCTCCGCCTTCCTCATTTGCTATAAGCAATTCAACCTGGTTCATCAGGAATTACACGGGCTCGAGCGGAATTACGTTCACGCTGACTCAGCAGGATTTCAATATTCTCGGCAGTTCAAATTCGCAGATAGAACTGGGAGACAGCGGTCAAACGGCTGTCTTCAGAATTCCAGCGGGAAAAGGCTGCTATGGTGATATCGATATAAGAAGATACGGGGACCTGATTATCGAATCTACAATACTTCCTTACATCAGGATGACTGAAACAAACAGCATGGTTGAATACAATAACGGCGACGAAAACATGACTTACCCGCTGTACTACAATCTTAAAATCCATTCGGGCACGAAGACATTAACAACCGACTATATCGTCGACGGAACCGCTACCATAGGTAACGGGACGGGTTTTACCGAACTGATAATACCGTCAGGGCGGGCTATAACGGGCAGGCTTGACGCGAGCAATAACGGAAAGATTACAATACGCAACTCTCAGCATCCTTTGCTGGGCACGCTTTCATCAGGCAGCACGGTCGAATACGGCGGCTCGTCACAGCAGAGCCTGCAGGCGGGACTGACATTCCACAATCTGCAAATTAATAATTCAGCGGGTGTAAAACTTTCCGGAAACACGACAGTTAACGGAACATTTACTTTTACATCGGGTTTTATGATACTGGATACGAACGCATTGACTTTGAACGGAACGGTTTCGGGAGCAGGCGGCGCCACTCTATCGGGTTCAGACAAATCGAGATTATACATCAACGGCTCAGGCGCTTTAGGAACGTTGACCTTTGCGCCCGGCGGAAAACTGCTGAAGCACCTTTCGCTTGACAGGACAAACTCTTCAGGGAGCATAACATTAGGAAGTTATCTTAACATAACGGATACGTTAACGCTAAAAAACGGAGTTGTAAACTGCAGCACGACAGCCGATTCAATAACTCTTGGTTCAGGCATAACATCGCCCGGGTACCTTAACTTCACGCAGACCGGCAACTACTCTTCCTGGATCAACGGAAAACTGCAGAGATACATTTCTCAAGGCGCGGGAAACGGAAGCGCGAATTCAATTGTCTTCCCTGTAGGTTCGATTGCGCAGTGGGGAGGTATGAAACTGATTTATACCGCGTCGAACGGAACAACGAGCGGGGGTACGATTTCCTCTCTGTTCACGGTGGGCGATCCGGGAAAAATAAATACATCTCCGATTAACGACGGGGGATACCTAATCGACCGATACTCGGGTTACGCGTACTGGACTCTTAAAAACAGCGGAGTCACGGGCATTTATGAAATCAATCTTGATGCATACAATTTTTCAGGCTTAAGCGAGGAAGAGAGCAGGAGACAGAATCTGAGAGTTATAAAGAGGCAGGATAATCTTAATCCGTGGACTGTCGAAGGCTCGCATTCGCCCGGAAGCGGCGATGTTCTTAAATGGACTGTTAAACGAACCGGGCTTTCTTATTTCAGCGACTTCACGCTTGGCTCCTGGTCGGGCGACAATTCGCTAAACGGCAATTCGCCGCTGCCCGTCGTTCTTCATTCGTTTTCATCTGCGTTAAACGGAAGAAAGGTTATTCTGAACTGGGTTACACTGTCCGAAATAAACAACCTCGGATTTGATGTCGAGAGGAGCGACTTTGGCTCCGTCTCGGTATTTAAAAAAGTCGGACACGTAAGAGGGAAAGGAAATTCGGGTGTGCCCGCGGGTTATTCGTTTGAAGACGCTGAACTGAATTCAGGAAAATACAGGTACAGGCTCAGGCAGATTGACTTGAACGGAAACAGCGAATTTTATGAACTGAAGAACACTGTGGAAATATCCGTTCCCGATAAATTCGGATTAAGCCAGAACTATCCGAATCCTTTCAATCCTTCGACGAAAATTGAATACTCGGTTCCCGATGAAAGCAGGGTCAGAATAGCAGTTTACGACATCACAGGTAAAGAAATAAAGGTTGTTACCGATGAAGCCAGGAAAGCCGGCTTTTATTCGGCAATTCTCGACCTGAGCGGAATGTCGAGCGGTATCTATATTTACAAAATGACGGCGGATTACCGAAGAGGTGTTTACACTTGCGTTAAGAAAATGATTCTGATAAAATGACAAGGGCGGCAGACTTTTATCGATGATTCGTTCCTGAACAGGAAAATAAGTCATTACGGGGAGAAAGATTCTAAATAGAGCATTTAATAATAATTACTCCCGTGGAAATACGAAAAAGGGAGTTTTTTTATAGGAAACAACCACATTCAGCGCGAGTAACGGCAACAACTTTTATGGCGAATTTGTCGTCTGAATTCGTTAAATTTATAAAATATACGGAGAGGTGGCTGAGTGGTTGAAAGCGGCGGTCTCGAAAACCGTTATGGGGGCAACTCCATCCAGGGTTCGAATCCCTGCTTCTCCGCTGTTCGTTCAATAATTCTGTCCTGAGAGTTATCGGGGAGTATCAGGAATATTTCGGAATAATAATTTCGAATTTTTTTATTTGGTTTTATTGAAGCGGACGCAAAATTTTAGGGCAAAGAATAATGAATTTGGATTCACCGTTATTGTATATTTTTTCGAAATCTAAACTCATAAGTTCTATTTGAAAATGAAAGTATCCGGGAAATTATTTATTCTGTTCGTTGCCGCATTTCTCACGTCAATAATCCTTCTGCTTACACTCAGGTTTTACAATATCAAACAGCGTACAGTACTGCTCGAATCTCAAAAAACCAGTTACGAGTCCATCGTAAAAAACGTTTTGCAGTTGAAAAGCGAAAAGTACTCATCCGCGGTTGACGATTATTCCGGCTGGGACGACATGGTAGAATACACCAGGACAAGGTCGGAGGTGTTTGCCGAAGGGAATCTCAATACGGTAATATCCACATTCAGAGTAGATTATGAATGGGTTTATGACGATAGCGAGAACCTCCTGCATTATTCAAAAAGTAATGAATCGAAAGATATCCCTTCACTGAAAAACCACGTAGGAATCAGTCCGATATTCAGCGAAAAAGGTTTAGCGAATTTCTTCATAATGATTGACGGCAGTTTAGTTCAGGTATTCGGAGGCACAATTGTTCCGACATCCGATTTCAAAACCCACTCCCTCAAGCCGTCCGGTTATTATTTAATAGGAAAAATATGGGACAAAAATTATATCGGGGAAATCGAACGCGTAACGGATTCGAAAATCAATTTAGTCCCGTATAAAGAGAATCCGGAGCCTCAGGAAAACAAAACAGAAACCAGATTATCAAGAAACCTGCTTGATTACAAGGGAAATGAAATCCTGACCGTATATTTCACGAAGTCGAATCAATATCTCAAGGAATTTGACGAAATATCGCTTTACTCTCTTTTGTTTTCATCCGCTATCTGGTTAATCGTCCTGATTTTATTCGTAGGATTTTCGAGAAAGTGGATAACGACTCCGTTGAACAGCATTGAAACGGCCTTGTTGAAAAATGAAAGCAGATACCTCAGGAAAACCAGGAAATCAAAGAATGAATTCGGTGATATAGCCGTGCTCATCGAAAAGTATTTCGCGATGAACAAGGATTTGAACGATGAGATTCAGAACAGGAAATTGGCGGAAGGAAGGCTTCTTGAAAACAGGAAAGACCTGGCAGCTGTGTTGAACGCGATTAACGACACAATCGTAATGCTCGACGGGGATCTGAAGGTTGTTTCCTTTAACGATTCTTTTAAAAAATACGCGGGTAAATCCGATTCGGAAATTTCCGGCAAACCGGTTGTCGATTTTATATCGGAAACGCAAATGAATATGCTCAATGAGAAAATCGCTGCTTGCAGAGAAAGCCGGAGCGAGATTACTTTTGAGCAAAAGGCGGTAGATTCATTCTGGAAGGTCTCAATTTATCCGGTGTTTGACGATACGGGAGACGTA
>CAZOQR010000165.1:0-6373 GCA_964581915.1 uncultured Ignavibacteriaceae bacterium
AAAATAAAAAATAAAAATCTAAAATCTAGAATCTAGAATCTAGAATTTAGAATTTAGAATTTAGAAGCGAGAATTTAGAATCTAGGATTAAAAACCAAGTCTTAGAGCAAGAGCATTCAGCCGGCATTTCAGTACATGGTTTCCGAATGAGATAGCGATTCGCGATTTAAAACTGTTTTCGGGAGGCGCCCCGTTTTTGAGGGGACTATCTGTTACTTTTTTGGAATCACAATAAACCGTTGAAACGGTTTTGCATTATCGTTATTACAGTCCCAAGGCTGAAGCCTTGGGCTAGGTCGTAGAGCATTCGCAGTTTACACAGATTAAATATTCGTTCAAGTTCCGGGTAATATTATTCGCAAAGGTTTGCATTTTGCAGGTTACTAAGTCCCGACGAGTCGGGACGCAAAAAGCGCGCCGGAGCTTCGTAGCCGGAATTAAAAACGTTCTTCGGTAAGTTTCCTGTTGACCATAGAGCCGGCAAGGTTTCCGCTGTACACTGCGTTCGCTACAGTACGCAGAGCGGAGGAATTATCGCCGCAGGCGTAAACGCCTTCGACTGTAGTCTGTTGAAAGGCGTCAATTTTTATATGACCCGTTTCAGTCAGTTCACACCCCAGTGATGCAGGGATATCCGAATGCTGTTCGAATCTTACAACCGCGTAAACGGCATCAAATTTCATCTTCTCCGCGTCCCTGAAATGAATGTTTTTAACGCGGCCGTTATCGTGTTCGATTTCCGTAATTTCATTTTCAATAATTTTAATGCCGTGTTTATTCAGCGCGGATATCTGTCCGTCGTCAAAATCAGATTTGCCCGTTGTTAAAATTGTCAAATCGTCCGTAAGATTGCTGACAAGAGACGAGAGATGAAACGCTTTTTCGCCGTTTGCAAACACCGCCGTTCTTTGTCCGCGGTATTCGTAACCGTGGCAATAGGGACAATGAATTACCGAGATGCCCCAGCATTCCGAAAAGCCTTTTATGTCAGGCATTATATCCTTAATCCCCGAAGCGAAAATTAGTTTTTCCGCGCTGAATTCTCCGCCTCCTTTGGTACTAACCGTGAATCCGCTTTCGGTTTTCTTTCCAGCCGCAGCAATACCGCTGAGAAACTTAACCGTATCATATTTTAAAACCTGCGCTTTCGCTTTCTCCGAAATCGCCGCGGGTTTTTCCCCGTCCTGCGTTATGAAGTTGTGTGAGTAAGGAGTTTGCCTGTTACACGGCTGACCGCTGTCAAGTATAAGTACTTTTTTCATCGAGCGTCCCAGAGCCATTGCTGCCGAAAGCCCCGCGTAACTACCGCCGACGATTATTACATCGTATGTTTTTCCGTTTGGTATTATTGATTCCGTCATTTTAAAAAGTATTATAAAAGTAACAATACTATTACAAAATAGTTCATCGGGAGAATTTGTCGTTTTTATGGTTGTTAGAAAAGCAAAAAGAAAGGCGGCCTTATCGCGGAGTTATTTATAATTCCCGGGAAAGAATGTAATGTTCAGCAGGACCTTATCGGAAGTGTAATTGACGTTCAGTCCTTTGTCGCCTATAGAAACTATATTCATCCTGTCTTCTTCGTCTGTTCCTTTATCGAATACAATAACAGTTTCATCGGAAAGTTCCCAGGTTCCCGTTTCAGCGCCGGAGTCATCTTTTATCGGTTCGTCGTCTTCAATATAAACGTATTTGCCGTTTTTCTGAAATTCCATATAAACGTAAAAATCACTTCCCTTCCTGCCGTTTTCCGTGTATGAAGAGGAAAGCCATTTCTGACATAATGCTTCCTTAACGGAAAGTTGCCCGGTCACGGTTTGCGTGGTATCCTGCGAGAACACGATACCCGAAAGCGTCACGAATAAGACTGCTGTGAATATTATTCTTTTTTTCATTTTAGAATTAATATCAGTAATCGTCGAGGTTCTCGATATAGTAAACGAAATTGATTCCAACGAGAAAAGAGCCGGGCGCGTTCGTTCCAATTCCCGAATAAGGAAAATTCATCTTCACGAGAGGCGTGAGCCTTATATTCGTCAGCGGATAATGCGTGTACGAAGCGGTAAGCCCGAAGGAATTCTCGTTCGAACCCGAAACGCTCTTTTCGTCAATACTGTGATTTCCCTGAATGAAACCCGCGAATGCAAGCGACACGGAACTTTTCATGTTAATCAGATAATTCATCGTCAGCGCGTAATTCAGCCTTTCGCCAAGTTGCCTCTTAAATGAATTCGTGAGCGGCTGATTGTAGTATTCGTCATAAGTCTTGCTGAAACTGTGAAGCCAACTCAGGTCCGCGCCCAACTGGAACTTGTTTTTAAGAATCGTTTTTATGAATGAGACACCGAGCATCGCGGTGTAGAAGCCTTTTCCCGTAATGTCAATTTCGCTGTCCGCCTTGTCGTCCGACCTGCCCGTGGGAAGTGTCATCCCGAAAGTAACCGCGAGGTACGGAGTCTTCTCGTCCATTTTTGTTTTTTTGTTTACTGTATAAAGGCTGTACTCGTGGAATATTTCATATCTTCCGCTGAGCACGATATCGCCTATTCCCGACCCGCTCGAAGGGAGACCGGGCAGTTCGTTTCTGTTTATTACGTACGGAACCGATACGCCCGCCTGAAGATATTTATTGAACCTGTAAGCGGCGGAAAAGGAAGGCGTCATCTGCCAGTTGGTTTGCTTTGTCTCAATCCACTCGCTGCCCGAATCCCAGACGCCGTTGAAGTTGTCCCATTTATACCCCGCGCTGAAGAGCGCTTTCTTGTTCAGTGAAAGCACAGCGATGTCGTAAACACCGCCTCCGCAGCAGATTTGCGGGAACAGGGAATCCGCTTTAAAGAGCGCGAACAATAAAAACAGAATAATGATTTTTTTCATTTTACCTCACGTCAAATATAAAATAGAATGTCGGTGTCGGAGTAATGAACTGATTGTTCACTTGTATCGAATCGTACAGATACCATTCTCCCGCCATCGTGTAATTCGCTTTTCCCTGATAATGACCGTTTCCGAGAAAAACCGGATTAGAGTTATTGCTCGAACCGTGACCGTGCGAAGGCATCCAGGGCTTTATGTACATTTTCGCCGAATCGACCTCGTTGTAAGTTATCTGGTCGTCTGAACTGTGAAGTATGCACTTGAAATCGTTAAGCCCTATCTTCGCGTCCTTACCTGAAATAATTGTCAGCAAATACAGCGTGGTGCTTCCCTGAGGAAGCCAGAAGCGCATCTGGTTATTGGGATTCTGAACCACGTCAAAATTTCTGTGTCTTATGAAGTTGCCGTCGTTATATCCGTAATCACCGTACCAGAATGACGTCGAAGAATCGGACAGCATAATGTATGAAGCATAGCCCGTGAAGAGACCGTCAGCGTCGTTGAAATAAAACTTCGGACTGACAGGTGTGCCGTGTCCGGGTCCCGCGGTGTGGTACATCACTGGGATATAATTGACGTAACCCGTTTTTTGCTCGGCTCCGTTCAGGAAAACCTTAAAGCCGATTTCGTTATAGCCAACAAGCAGGGTCGCGCCCGTCTTGCTGTAAAACTCGTACTTTATTCCCGCGGAATCTACCGTGAACAGTTTTGTGTAATTCGGATTGACAGGAGTTTCCGTATTAACGGGATTATCCTTGCCGCACGAATACAAAAAGAGAGCGGAAAAAAGCAGAAACAGTATTTTTTTCATACTCCAATTTAAAATGTCGTATAATATAATTAAAATCGTTCAATAATTAAACAGTCTGTTTGTGGAAAAGGTTTTATTTATGCTGAATTTTCCAATGCTAAAAAAAAGCGGGGCTTTATTTGTCCCGCTTTTTGAAAAGTTTTCGCTTTAAGGAAATGAAAATCAGTATTTCGAAATATTTATCACTCTGCTGAGGAGACCCGAGATAATGTTTATTCCCATCATCTGATTTGACTTAACGACAGTTCCGAAGATTACGTTCGTAGTAGCCGAACCGGAAGTAGATTTATAGTTCACAATCCATAAGTCGTTCGGAAAACCCACGAGACTTTGAATGTATTCAGGCAAATCGAGTCTTAGCGTGCCCAAAGCCGGAATGAGGAACATATTAACCGTATTGACCGAGCCGGAAGGAGCGCCGTTCAGGAAAGTGCTGCCGTTCGAAGTACTTGACCTCGGAGTAAATGACGAGTCGAAGCGAATTACAGGATTGGACGAGTAACTGTAACCGTAGGCGACATCGCTGTTCACGAGGCTGTCCTTGTTTGTGCTTATGTTGAAATTGGAATTATTGATTAAAGTCAAAGCGCCGGAAACAATATTTCTCGCCGATGTATCCTGTATGAGATTCAGCAGCGTATTGAAACTGAACGCTGCGGTGAGTTCAATGCAGTCCCTTTCACCGGGAGTAGGGTCAGGCGTATAGACCGCGAGTTCGTTGGAGCCTGTTTTCTTGAAGATATAGAGCCACGCGCCGATGTTATTAGGGTCAGTGATTCCGGAAGAAAGCGAAATATCGGTCTTTCCGGCGTCCTCGCCCGAGTAGAGAACGTTCTTACCGAAAATCATAACGAGTTTCGCTCCAGAATATTTTCTCTGCGCCTGCGCGAAAGCCGAATCCAGCCTGTCTTTCGCAGTGACCTTGTTGCTGACGATGTCGTTTATTATTGTTTCAGTCTCATTGCAGGAATAAATCCCCGAAAGAGAAATTCCGAATGCGAGCGCAAGAAACAAATTTATTAATTTTCTCATTAGTATGTCCTTTCGTTTTCTTACAGGCAATATAAGAAAAATGAGATACACTTGAAGTTGTAAATGGAATACAAAAAAAATCACAAAACAAAAGCCCTGCAAACAAATTGCAGGGCTTTAAAAACGTGGAGATAAGGGGAGTCGAACCCCTGACCTTCTGAATGCCATTCAGACGCTCTACCAGCTGAGCTATATCCCCGAACGAACAAAATTACCTAAACATTGACCGAAATTCAATTCTATTCCAATCACGGTTTGAATTTCACGATACGGAGAAAAACGTACAGAATCATTACCGGAAAAAATGAAGATTAAAAAATTCCGGTTATTACGCCTTATTAAGGGCGGGCTCTGTTACGAGTTCCCTGACGAGATTACTGAGGTCCCTTATTGCGAACGGTTTAGAGAGATAATGCGTACATCCGCCGTTTAGAAATTCCTCCCTGTCGCCTGACATCGCGTACGCAGTAAGCGCCACGATGGGTGTATTCTCATAACCTTTTATTTTTCTGATTAAACCCGCTGTCTGCACACCTCCGATGCCCGGCAGTCCGATGTCGAGCAGGATTACGTCGTATTTTATTTTACCGGCAAATTCAACCGCTTCCTCGCCGGTGCTGACAATATCAATTTCGTAACTACCCTTCAATACCTGATATGTCACTAATGCAGAGAATTCGTCATCCTCTACCAATAGCAATTTATATGTGTTCCCCATAACGCAATATTGCACAAAATCCGGCATAAATTCAATTTATAAATTTGTCGATTCAGGATTCAATTCAGCGCGCAGGGGTGTACCGGCGGCACGGCATAAATTTTTATAAAATGAATTAATGTGCTTTAATTTTCATTCTAATTTTTTAAATTCAAATTAATACCTCATCGGTTCCGTAAATATTAAAATTGTTTAAATTATAAAATATTTTTTATGGCAAACCAAACGGCTACATCTTTCTTTTCCCGGTGGCTAGAAATTCTATTCAATTACAGAAAGCATACAGGCAGCTGGGCGTGGATACTTCACAGGATAACGGGGCTCGGGCTGACAATCTACATACTCATACACATAATAGCCCTGACGGGTCTTCTCAAAGGCGAGGCTGCTTTCAATGAAGAGATGGCGTTGTTCACATCGCCGGTATTTCTTATCGGCGAATGGCTTCTCGGCGCGCTCGTAATGTTCCATTCACTGAACGGAGTAAGAATAGCGCTTGTTGATTTCGGCAACGGGGCAAGATACCACAAACGGATTCTCGCTTTCGTGTACGTTCTCGGTGTACTGATGGTCGCGGGAATGGCGTATCTGATATTCTTACATTAAAAATCAAAAGAAAATATAAATCAGATGAATACATATAAATTTTTCGGTTCAAGAAACTCGGGCGCGAAGAACTGGTATTTGCAGCGCATATCGGGAATCATTCTCGTTATTGTATTAATCGGGCATTACGTCCTGATGCACGCTACGCCCGACAGCGGACACACTTACAAAGCCGTGATGGAGAGGCTGCACTCGCCTTTCTGGAAAGGAATAGACCTGACGTTCGTAACGCTTGGGCTCTGGCACGGGCTTAACGGAACGTGGAACGTAATAAGGGATTATCATCTGAAACCGTGGGTGGCTAACACGATTTACGTGCTGATGATTCT
>CAZOQR010000166.1:0-6320 GCA_964581915.1 uncultured Ignavibacteriaceae bacterium
AAGAACGTTTTGTTTCCTCAAGGAAGTTGAAACGCTGATTCAGAATAATCTCATAAAAGGCGGCAGGATTGACAACGCCGTCGTTATAGTCGACAAGGATTTTGAAAGCGAGCACGAGTTCAGGGAATTCAAGAAAAAGATTAAACTCGACGATAAAGTAAAAATCGGACGTTCGGGAATCTTAAACGATACGCCGCTC
Organism: uncultured Ignavibacteriaceae bacterium; assembly: GCA_964581915.1. Lineage (GTDB taxonomy): Bacteria > Bacteroidota > Ignavibacteria > Tepidaquicellales > Tepidaquicellaceae > CAIKZJ01. The sequence goes on from CAZOQR010000166.1 coordinate 200, forward strand.
AGGTTTAAAAACGAGCCTGCGAGACACAAGGTTCTCGACCTTATAGGCGATCTCGCGCTCATAGGCGCTCCCATAAAAGGCCAGATACTTGCCGCGCGCCCGGGGCATAAGTCAAATGTCGAATTCACAAAAATGCTCAGGAAACTTTATCTGAAGAAAAAGGTGGTTAAGAAATACCAGATGCTGAAATCTTCAAACGGCGTTCTCGATATCGAATCTATAATGAAGGTTTTGCCGCACAGGTATCCTTTCCTTCTGATTGACAGGATTCTTGAAATCGACATGGAGCGTAATAAGATTATCGGATTGAAGAACGTTACTTTCAACGAGCCTTTCTTTCAGGGGCACTTCCCGATAAAACCAATAATGCCGGGCGTGCTGATTGTCGAAGCGATGGCTCAGTGCGGCGGTGTTCTGCTTATGCACGCGATGGAAGACAGCCACAAGAAAATGGCTTTCTTCACTTCGATGGATAACGTGAAGTTTAAAAAGCAGGTCGTCCCCGGAGACCAGTTGGTTTTCGAAATGGAAATTACGACGTACAGAAGGGGATTCTGCAAGATGAGGGGAAAGGCTTTCAAGTCTTATGTCGGCGGCGAACTTGCCGCTGAAGGCGAGTTTTCGATAGTTATAGTTGACAGGCCTGAATAATATAATTTTGATGGAAGTTACCAAAGAGGACGATGTCCTCTTTTTTTTATCAATTAATACCGAATAATACGCGGATAAAGGGTATTGTTTTTTCCATTTTTTGTTCCCCCCTTGGGGGGTATCTTCACCAAAAGTATAAATAATATAATTTTGGAGTATTATTATGAAAACTCTTTAAATGTCATTGTGTACTGTATTAATTATTTTGTTCTCAGTTAATGCCTATCCCCAGATAAAACCCTCTGTCAGTTTAAACAACAAACGGACTGTAAGTTTATTAAGCGATAATAATAACAGATGGCTTCCATTTAATATTCCCAAGGAATTTGACAAGCAAACGGCTTACTGGAAACTTAATAAAAAAGGATTTAGCGTCATAACAGAACAAAAGTATTTTCTCTATGATGAATATAATAATGTAATCAGGTGTTTCGACGTTTTAGGGAACGATGAAAATGTAATATTTCTGCACAACCGAAAGTATCGCTATAATCAAGAGTATATTTATACCGGGATAAATATTCATAATAATCCCCAGACTTCTCCTCAGGGAAAAAACGTCTTTATCGATGAAAAAGGCGTAGATAAAACTCCAAAGCCTGTAGTTTTACCGGAATTGTCATCTGACCCTGACCTCGGAAGCATAACAAGAACAGTTGTAGTTTATCATTTCACGAAAACGGATGACGAAAATAACGACAATAATAGTTATGAATACAACGGGACAAATAACTCAGACAACTATTCAGGAAGAAATACAAACTCTAATAACGGAATCAGCAAAACAAAAGATACGGTTAGAAAAGATAACGGTAATAGTAATAATTCGAATAAGCAGGAAGTAAGAAATTCAAGAAATCAAAATAAGAGTAACTAATAATATAAGCCCGTTATTTTTTTTATAACGGGCTTTTTTATGCGCAAATTTAAACATTTGTCAGCGCTTCAACACCGGGAAGTTTTTTCCCTTCTAAAAATTCTAAAGAAGCGCCTCCGCCCGTTGATACGTGTGAGACCGCTTTTTCGAGACCCGCTTTCGCGATTGCCGAAGCGGAATCTCCGCCGCCTATGATTGTTACCGCGCCCTTCTTCGTCGCCTCCGCGAGCGCCTCTGCTATGCCAAACGTGCCTTTCGAGAAATTCTCCATTTCGAACACACCCATAGGTCCGTTCCAAACGACTGTTTTGGAAGATAATATCTCGCTGCTGTATTTCTTTATTGTTTCGGGGCCGATGTCCATACCCATCCATTCGTCAAATTCGCCTGTCATTTTATCAAAAGCGATTGTCTTCGCGTTCGCGGCATTCTCGAATTTATCAGCGATAATCATATCCGAGGGGAGAAGCAATTCTTTCTTCAAGGACTTCGCTTTTTCAATTACCTGTTTAGCGAGTTCAACCTTATCCTCTTCAAGAATTGATTTGCCGATATTCAGGCCCATCGCCTTGTAGAAAGTGAACATCATTCCTCCTCCGATAAGAATTTTATCGGCAATGTTAAGCAGATTGTCAAGCACATCAATCTTTCCCGAAATTTTCGAACCGCCGAGAATTGCGCACAGCGGACGCTTCGGGTTTGTTATCGCCGCTGAAAGATACCGGAGTTCCTTCTCCATCAGATAACCCGCGGCGCAGGTCTTTATGAACCTTGTGACGCCTTCCGTCGAGGAGTGCGCGCGGTGAGCCGTTCCGAAAGCGTCGTTTATGTAAACATCTCCGTAAGCCGCGAGTTTTTCAGCGAATTCGGGGACATTCTTTTCTTCATCCTTGTAAAACCTGAGGTTCTCGAGAAGCAATATGTCACCTTCTTTCATTTCATTTATCACATTTATGTTGTCGGGACTTATGCAGTCGTCGGAAAAAAGCACGGGACGTCCCAGCGCCGAAGTAAGAAATTCCGCAGCGACATTCAGCGAATACTTGCTGTTTTTCTCTCCCTTTGGCCTGCCGAGATGGCTCATCAGTATGCATTTCCCGCCGTTTTCGGTTATTGCATTAATTGTCGGCAGACTTTCGATTATTCTCTTTGCGTCCGTAATTTTTCTGTTTTCGTCGAGAGGGACGTTAAAATCCACCCTGACGAGGACTCTTTTTCCTTTTATTCCGTTTTTTTGTATCAGGTCTTCAATTGTTAACTTGTTCATGTTTGTTTTGTTTAATGACGAAGAAAAAGAAAAATATTGATTGGACGAAAAAGAAAAAAGGCATTATTCCTTTTCATTTCGCGGGAAATCGGGCGAATATGCAATAAGTCAGAATTAAAAATCTTACATTGTTGTTTTTGAAAAAAATTGATATTTTATTTTACTATGAGAAAAATAACATTCTTAATCATATTGACGCTTTTTGTAAGCGTAATGTCAAACGCTCAGTACAAGAAACCGGAAAACGGTAATAAAATTAATAGGAGCACGAATAATCTGATACTCGGAATATTCAATCCGAAGAATTTCACGATGACTCATTCGTTTCAGGTGTCGATGCTCAGTTCTTCTTTCGGCTCAGTATCCGTGACTTCATACGTTAACTCGATGAATTACAAGGTTAACGACAGGCTCAATGTTTCCGCCGATGTTAAACTTCAGTACGCTCCGTACGCAAGTTCCCGTTTCGGCGATTCTTATTCGCAGATGATACAGAACGACCTTAACGGTCTTTCTCTTTCGAGGCTCTCGGTTGATTACAAGATATCGGATAATTCATTCATAAAACTGGAATACAGAAAATTAGACGACCTATATTATTATAATCATACGGGTGATTATTATTATGACAGGTTCTACAGGTAGTTTTTCAATCAAATATTGCTCGTTTTTATTCAATACACCGGAACCATAGCGTATCCGGTTTTTTATTTCTTATGAAAAACGATTTTAAGAAAAATATTATCAATTACGGTCTGAACATCGCTATCGTGGTGATCGGGCTTTCCTGCCTATACTTCGCCTATTCCCTGATAATGGGAACGACAGGATTTAAATCGCGCGGCGATATTAAGGAAGGGACTGACACGGCAAAAAAGCAGATTACTAACCAGCCGAACCTTTCCATTCAGATAGACATACTTAACGCCACGGGCGAAAACCGGATAGCGGCAAAATTCAGGGATTATCTCAAGCAGAAAGGTTTTGACGTGGTCGACATGGGCAATTACAAGACGGACGTTGAAAAGACGCTCGTGCTGGACAAATGCGGCGATATAAGCAAAGCAAAAAGGGTCGCGGACGCTCTCGGCGTGAGCCATAGGAACGTCGTGACACAACTCGATAAGACTAAATTTATTGACGCGTCGATTGTAATAGGCAAGGATTACAACGACCTGAAACCTTTCATTGAAAAAGTAAAAAAATAATAATGGAAAATAAAAAACTGGCTTTCTTCATTGCCGAACTGATGCTGCAGAAAAAAGGCACAGATATTAAAATACTGAATCTCGAAGGAAAAACTTCCGTTACCGATTATTTCGTGATTTGCTCCGCGTCCGCGGACGTACAGGTGAAGTCCATAGCGGATCACATTATGAAAGAGACCAAGAAGAAAGATGAATTTGTATGGAGAAACGAAGGTTATTCCGGGCTTAGTTGGATTCTGCTCGATTTTGTTGATGTCGTCGCGCACGTGTTCAATGACGAGACAAGAAAATTCTACAACCTCGAAGGATTGTGGGGCGATGCGGAAATCACGGATATTACCGAAGAAACATTCGCTCCGAAAAAACCAGTGAAGAAAACTAAACCTGCGGCGGTAAAGAATACAATAAAGAAAAAGTAAACGCCTTGCCTAACAAAGCAAAAATAGTAATCTCCTGCGGTGACCCGAACGGCATCGGTCCAGAAATTGCTCTTAAACTGCTTGCCGATAAAAAACTCAGGGCGGCTTTTAGTCTTAAACTTATTATTCCCGAATCCGCCGTCGATTACTATTCGCGGTCTTTGGGACTCGAGACACCGTCCTATTCGGACCTCATACTAATTCCGGGACAGAGCATTAAAGTCAAACCCGGAAAAATTGATAAACGCGCCGGCAGGATTTCAGGCGACGCAGTGCAAATTGGCGCGGAACTCTGCCTGAATGGGATGTTCGACGCTCTCGTTACTATGCCTGTCTCAAAATATTCTCTCTCGCTTGCAGGGTTTAAATACACGGGGCATACCGAACTACTGAAAGCGCTCACGAAAAGCAGAGAAGTCGTAATGGTGATGTATTCGGAAAAACTCGCTGTTGTACCGCTTACGATTCACATACCCGTTAATTCCGTTTCTTCCGCGCTTACAAAAAAACTTATTGAAACGAAACTCGAACTGATTGACTACACTTTTAAAGCAAAATTCGGAATCAGGAAACCCCGTATCGCCGTTCTTTCTCTGAATCCTCACTGCGGAGACGGAGGTATTATCGGCAGCGAAGAAATTAAAACCTTAATCCCCGCGATTGATTCGCTGATGAGAAAAGGAATCGCCGTGTCGGGTCCGTACTCTGCCGACGGCTTTTTCGGTTCAGGAATCTACAGGCATTTTGATGTTGTGGCGGGCGCTTATCACGACCAGGTACTTATTCCTTTTAAGATGCTTTCGGGAAAAAACGGAGTCAACTACACGGCGGGATTGCCTATTGTAAGAACTTCTCCGTCACACGGAACGGCATTCGATATCGCGGGTAAGGGTATAGCGGGAACGGACAGCGCATTCGCCGCTATTAAACTCGCGGAAAAACTAATACGCACAAAATGATTTCATTCAATAAAATATCGTTCTCTTATCAGAACAAGGAGATATTTGAGAACACCAGTCTTGATGTCAAAAAAGGTGAATTTGTCTTCCTGGTCGGCGAAAGCGGAATCGGGAAAACGACCCTGCTCAAACTAATACATTTTGAACTGACACCGAAGACAGGCAATGTTACTTTCGATAACTATAACTCGGGGACAATCGACAGGACTGAAATCCCTCTGCTCAGAAGAAAGATGGGATTCGTGTTTCAGGATTTCAAACTTCTCAACGACAGGAACATTTTTGAGAACATTGCCGTGCCGCTTTACATAACGGGAGAGAAGAAGGAAACGATAAAGAAAAAAGTATTTGACATTTCTTCGAAACTGGGTCTGATGGAGCATATGAAAGACATGCCCTTCGACATATCGGGAGGCGAGCAGCAGCGCGCAGCGATTGCGCGCGCGATGATTACGGAGCCCGTGCTGCTTCTCGCGGATGAACCGACCGGCAATCTTGACCCGTTCGTCGCGCTCGACATAATTAAACTGCTGAATGACATAAACAAGACGGGTACGACCATGATTATCGCGACGCATAATTTCGAGATTGTGAAAAAATTCTCGGATAAAAGGATACTGCAGATTAAAGACCATAACCTCGTAGACGTCCGTGTAAAAACTTAAAATATCAAATATCAAATATACAAAGCAAAAAACAAATATAACATTGTAGTGATACGTGCGCGGCAGTATATTTGA
>CAZOQR010000167.1:0-6252 GCA_964581915.1 uncultured Ignavibacteriaceae bacterium
ATAATCCGCAACGAAATCACGGCAAAGAATTTTGAACTTTCGCAGAACTATCCGAATCCCTTCAATCCCGTTACAAACATCAGATTCGCGCTTCCCACGAACGGTTTCGCGACTCTTAAAGTTTATGATATTCTCGGAAATGAAGTGAACACGCTGGTTAACGCGCAGATGAATCAGGGAGTCTATACCGTGAACATGAACGGCGCGAAACTGAGTTCAGGCACATATATGTGCAAACTGACCTTCAAGTCCGTTAACGGAACTATCTACAACGACATAATGAAAATGACGCTGCTTAAGTAAAGATTTTGAGATTATATTAAGGCGCTGTTCTCGCGGACAGCGCCTTTTTCATTTTTTGTAGGCTTCTTTGATGTACTTTTCGGCGTCCTTGTGGCTGTTTGAAAACTCTTTCATTTCGAGCACTCTGTTGTAATTCTCCAGCGCTTTATTCCTGTCGCCTGCGGCGTCGTGCTTCATTCCAAGCATCAGGTAAGAAAACGCTTTAAAAGACGTTTCGTCCTTGTCGAGTTTCTCGTTCAGTTTTAATAGTTCGTCAAGGTATTCTTCCGATTTGTCTATGTTTCCGAGTTTCAGAAGGCAGAGCGTTATGTAATAATCCGCCTCGCGCAGAACCGCGTCAATGCCGTATCCAGCCGCGCTCTGCTTGTTTTTGTTTCGTACCGCCGTCCATCCGTCAAGCGCGTTCTGAAAACGCCCCTGCCCGACGTAGCAACTGTATAACATCCTTTCAAACACTGAATTCGCGGGAAACAGATTAAACAGATACGATGAATAAGTTTCGCCTTCGTAATAATTTTTCTCGTAAACAATGTTCAGGTACGCGATTATGTAATGCGCCTCGTAAGTCGCGATTTTCGAATTCTGAGCGGCTTCCTTAATCTGCGCGAGCCCCTTCACCTTGTCCCCTTTCGGAAAAATTATCAGCAGCGGCTTCAGGAACGGATACCTGAACGGCACGTATTCGGCAAAGTAATTGTAAATTCCTATACCGAGAAGTGCTTCCTTGTTTCCGGGATTAATCTCAAGCGCCCTGTCCATCAGGTTCAATGACTGCTTGCCGTCGTCTGCCGCGGAGAGCCAACTTTCCCGCAGACTCTTCAGAAGCCCGCGGTAGCCGAGCGCGCCGCCCTTGTAAAAAAGAGCGTTGAAATCGTCGGGATTTTTATCGAGAATCGCGTCGCAGACGTCAAGGGTCTTGTTTACCTTGTTGTTGAATTCTTCGTCGAGTTTCTCGTTCTTTCTGTCTATGTTTATCTTCCACCAGCCCGAAAGAACGTCGAGAAAATTGCTCTGCGGAGGATTAATGTTTGAACTTATGTACCTGTCGATTAATATTTTTGACGAATCGAAACTGCACGAATAAATGTATTTCATTATTCTTACGGCTTCTTCTTCGCCTGTCTGTGAATTCGATACGGAGCAGGCGGCGAAAATCAGAAATACCGCGATAAATCTTTTCATCAGGATATTCTTTTGATTACTACCATTGTTCTGTCGTCTGAATATTTCCCGTTGGACGAGTAACGCTGAACGTCCTCTATGATTTTTTTGCACATTATGTCAGGCGCCGCGCCTTTGTGCTTCGCTATGATTCTCTTTAACCTTTCCTCGCCGTAGAACTCGAATTTTTCATTCGTCGCCTCGACGATGCCGTCAGTATAAAGGACGAGGAAATCGCCCTTCTCTATGTACTGGCTGTCAAGATAATACTCCTGATTCGGTGAAGGTCCGAGCACGGGTCCCGTTGAATGCAGGCTTATTATCTGTCCGTTCGATTCCTTTAGTATGAATGGCGAGTTATGACCCGCGTTAACGTAAACGCACAGACCTTTCCTGTCCTTGTAAAGTTCGCACAGAAAAAGCGTCACGAATCGCTCGTCGGGAAACGTGTCGTTCACGAGATTGCTTATCTTTTTTATGAGAGTAGTGAAACCAACGTCGTAACTAACGCCCATCTTAAGCGCGCCCGAAACATACAAAGCCTGCGCTGCCGCCGATATTCCCTTTGAAGCCGCGTCCCCGATTACTATGCACAACTTGTTCCCTTCCGCTATGCTTATGTAATCGAAAAAATCGCCTCCTACTATTTTGTCTGGAATCGATATGCCGAAAATCTCGTAATTGCCGAATTTATAAGAATGCTCGGGAAGAATGCTGCGCTGTATTTCGCTCGCCTTCTCGAGTTCGAAAATGTTCTCGTTCGCTTTTTTCTCTATTTTCTTCGCGCGAATAATCGAATTCAGAGTAACGCCTATTATGTTCAAGGCGTAAAGGAATTCGTCGTAAATCTTCTCAACGTTGAATGCGAGAAGGTACTGGTAAAGGAAAATTGTTTTTCCTTTATGCTTCACTTTGAATTTGTCGCCGAGACCCGTCGCCGAAAAAGCGTTTATCCCTTTCTTTCGGAGGTAATTGTTTGTCTCGTTCGCGGTTACGGTACGGCGTTTCGATATCTCGTCGAGAACAGGGAATTCGGATATCTTCAGTTCGTACTTGCGGTCAATCTTCGGCACATCTCCCATCTGCTCGAGAAGCGTGTACGAGGTCTTGCTGCCGCTCAGTTTCCATATTCTTCCGCCGGTGATTCCTATATGCTCATAACTGATAATCTGATTCAACACGTATTTAAGCAGGTCTTCGATGCGCTTGAAATTCGGAGCCTCGGTTATGAATTTTTCAATCGTTCTGGATAATTTTCTCTGTTCCATATTTTTCTTTATTGTAAAACTTGATTTCAAGGTTGTGAAGTTCCAGGTATATTTTTCCCGTCGCCGCTCCCACGCAGAAAATCAGCGATATGACGTAAACCCATAGCATGAATATGACGAATGCCGCGTATGCTCCGTATATCTTTGAGTAATTTGAAAAGTTTAAAATATAGTACGCGAAAATGTTCTTCAGTATTTCATAAAGCACCGACGATACTAATGAGCCGAAAAAGAGCGCGTTCGTGGGAATCTTGTAATGCGGCACGAACCTGTACAGAAAGAAGAACATTACGAATGATATGAAGAAAGGAAACAGTATCAGGAATAACTTGTTAGTCGAAAAATTGGAATCTATGAAACCGAGTACGAGTTTCAGAGCATCGTTGTCGATCTGCTGCACCGAAGTTATTACAGTCGTGAGGCTGAAGAGCACGATTATCGCTAGCAGAAGTATGAAATCCCTGACTTTTCCCCTGAAGAAATTCACGGATTCCTTCACGTCGAATATCCTGTTCATCACGTCGCGCATGTAACTGAACATGCTGCTCATCGCCCAGAAAATACCCGCGAGACCGATTATGAGAGTTATGAAAGCGTTCTGAGAAAGTTCGTATGCCTTGTTCGAGATAGTATCGAGAAACCTGTCCTTCGCTTCGAAACTGAACGGAAGCATCTGGTTTATGTATGTGTTAATCTTGGAAACCGCGTCAGACTTGTCAAAATAAAATCCGAGTATTCCGAGAAAAACAAGAAGCGTCGGTATTATAACCCATAAAATGCTGTACGATATGCCCGACGAAAGAAGCCATATCTGGTCCCTGTCGAATTTCTCGTACAGGCGCCTGAAGAAAAAAATAATATTCTTGAGCCGTTTATTCACGTCAGCATTTTAATTTACCCGCAGTCATCTCAACCTTCTCGCAGAACGTTGTTCCAAAAACAGTCGCGCTTGTTCTCGCAATCAGTTCCGACATGTTTCTGTCTGAAGAAACAAATTTAACATTATCTCTCATTAATTTATGTGCTTTTTCGACTCCCCTGCCGGCTTTAAGAGGTCTCAGAAAATCCAACGCCTGACAGGCGCATAAAATTTCAATTGACACTATGTTCTTTGCATTCTTTACGATTTCATAACACATCCTCGAAGCGATTGAACCCATCGAATTGTGGTCTTCCTGATTAGCGCTCGTCGGAATTGAATCGACAGACGCGGGATGGGCAAGAGCCTTGTTCTCGCTCGCGAGCGAGGCTGCAGTGTACTGCGCTATCATGAACCCCGAATTCAAACCGCCGTCTGTTATGAGAAACCTCGGAAGTCCGCTTAAACTCCCGTCAACAAGGCGCGCCGTGCGCCTTTCCGAAATGCTCCCTAATTCCGATACGGCGATTTTCAGGAAATCCGACGCGAGCGCGAGCGGCTCGCCGTGAAAATTCCCGCCTTCCCTGTGCTGGAATTCGTCCGCGAATATCAGAGGATTGTCCGTCACGGAATTAATCTCCGTGTTCAGAATTTTAATGCAGTAGTTAATCGTGTCTTTTACCGCTCCGTGAACCTGCGGTATGCATCTTATCGAATACGCGTCCTGCACTTTAGAGCATGCCTCGTGCGATTTCATTATCCGGCTGCCTGCAAGCAGTCTTCGAAGATTGAATGCGGTATCGGCCTGACCCCTGTGAGGTCTGATTTTCTGTATCCTGTCCTCAAACGCCGTATCCGTGCTCTTTGTCGCCTCGACCGTGATTGACGACGCTATGTCAGCGGCTTTCATCAGCCTGACGGATTCATAAAGCGATTTGCACAAATACGCGCTCATCATCTGAGTGCCGTTTATTAGCGCGAGCCCTTCCTTCGAAGAAAGCACGAACGGCTTCATTCCTGCCGCCCTGAGAGCGTCTCGGCTTTTGATTATCCTGTTTCCCTTTTTCACGTAACCTTCGCCGATGAACGCCGAAGCGAGATGAGCCAGAGGCGCAAGGTCGCCTGAACACCCTACGGAACCCTGTTCCGGGATGACAGGCACCAGACCTTTATTGAAAAACTTCACGAGAAAATCAATGAGTTCAACCCTCACGCCCGAAAATCCCTTTATCAGCGAATTAATTCTGAATAAAATCATAAGACGCGCTATGTCGTCTTCGATTATTTTTCCTGCTCCAGCGGAATGCGAAACGATAAGATTCCTCTGAAGGTCCTTCGTCTGTTCTTTTGATATCACGACGTCTTTGAATTCGCCGAAGCCCGTGTTTATTCCGTAAACAATCTCTCCCTCGTCAATCCATTTCTCGACAAGTCTTCTCGATTTCATAACTCTTCGCATTGAATCCGATGAGACCGATATTTTCGTTCCGCTTGTTACGATGCTTACGGATTTAAATACGTCTAAATTGCTGCCGTTAAGTGTAAATTTATTCATTCGTTCATTAAAAATCCGGCAAATGCAATATTTCCGGATTCAGTTGTTTTAATATTAATCAATATGTCATCCAGTTCTGAATGTATGACCGTTAGTTTTTTTAAATATACTCAAAATGAACAAACTTTTAAATTTTATAATTTTGAACATACATCAGGTAGTTCTCCGAACTTTTCCTTATCTTAGCGATTTCATTTTCAGTCAGGTCCCTGATAATTTTTCCGGGCGAGCCCGCGACGAGCACTCCCGAAGGAACTTCGAAATTTTCCCTTACCAGAGTTCCCGCGGCAATGAACGAGTTCGGATTCACAATACAGTTATCCAGCAATATCGCGCCCATTCCGATAAGTACGTAATCCTTTATGGTGCAGCCGTGAATAACAGCCGCGTGCCCTATCGTCACGTCATTTCCTATTATCAGCGGATACTTCTGGTATGTATTGTGCAGCACGCATCCGTCCTGAACGTTTGTCCTTTCGCCTATGCGTATGTAATTCACGTCGCCCCGCACGACGGCGTTGAACCAAACGCTTGAATCCTTTCCTATGACCACGTCTCCGATTATCTTAGCCCCTTCGCAGACGAAGACAGTTTCGTGCAGTGTCGGGCTTACGCCTTTGTATGATATTAACATCGATATAAAATTTATTTGTAAATTAAAATTCTTCGGGGCGCGGCGCCGGTCGAAAAAGTTTTTTGAATGCTTCCCGAAGCGTTGTATACGCTGAACGTGCCGCTCGTTGAAAAATTCTTCGCGTCGAGTACATAATGAACGCTGCTTACAACGTCGTACGCATAACCGTATATGTACGACGTTCCCGCGGGCGCCTCGATGAATTTCGTGAATACCCTTGTCTCGAGATTTAGTTTTATAATATCGCCCGCATAACCTACAAAATAAACATCTTTTGACAGTTTATCAGCGGAAATATCCTTCGAGAATCCGTAAGGCGACGTCAGCGTGTCCGTAAGCGCGTAAACGAACGTATCGAATACGAACAGCCTGCCCGCATTGCCGGGACATCCGGCGATTAATTTTCCGTCACTCGTTACCGCGAGCGACGACGGGTCCCTGTCCACCCTTAACGTCTTCAAAACTTCATTCG
>CAZOQR010000168.1:0-6225 GCA_964581915.1 uncultured Ignavibacteriaceae bacterium
TAATGCTTCTTCTATTCCCTCAATGTTCCTTGCTCCCGCCGTCGCTAATTGCGGTCTGCCGCCGCCTCCGCCGCCGAGTTCCTTCGCCGTCTCCGAGATGAGTTTGCCCGCGCTCAGTCCTTTTTCCTTAATAAGGTTATCGCTCACGGCGCAGACGAGGTTTATCTTTCCGTCAATAACCGCGGCGAAAAGCGCTGCGCCGTTCTTAAGCAACTTGCGGATTTCATCTCCTATTTCCTTGAATTCATCGGATGATTGTATGTCGAGTCTTCCCGCCGCAACTATACTGCCGTTCACGGTTTCCGAAGATTCGATAATTGATTTTATTTGTTCGATATGCCTTCCGATGTTCTGCTTCAGCATCTTTTTCTGCTGCTGCTTCTTTTCTTCGATGAACTTTTCGCGAAGTTCATTCAGGGATTTAATCGTGTTGTTCTGGTGTTCAAGCATTAGTTTCATTATCGAAGAGTCAGTATAATCCGCGGATTTAACTCCTTCTCTGATTTTTTCAAGAGCCTCCTTGAATTTCGACGAATAATTTTCGGGCAGTTCGGAAACGATGTTTTCTATGTCATTAATCCGCTCCTCAATAAGCCTGATAATTCCTTCGCCCGTTCTCGCGAAAATTCTTCTCACACCGGATGAAATGCTTTCTTCTTTCACAATTTTAAAGAGTCCGATATCTCCCGTGCTTGCAACGTGCGTGCCTCCGCAAAATTCGGCGCTGAAATTTTCGTCCATCCTCACGATTCTCACCCTGCTGCCGTACTTGTCGCCGAAGAATTTCTTGACGTTCGGTATGCTGTTTGCCTCTTCGAGGGGAAGGTCCTCAAGCGTATCGACCTTTATGTCCCTGCTAATCTTTTCATTCACGATATCTTCAATCTTCCGTATTTCTTCCGCTGACAATTTCTTGAAATGCGGAAAATCAAAACGAAGGTATTCATCCGAAACGAGCGAGCCCATTTGTTTCACGTGATTCCCGAGAACTTCTCTTAAAGCCTCGTGAAGCAGGTGAGTGGCGGAATGATTCCTTTGTATCGCGCGCCGCCTCTTGTAATCAACGTATGCCGTGACTTCCTTCCGGAAAAGATTTCTGTGGTCGTAATTCTTAACGTATATGAAATGGTTGTTCTTCACGTCTATAACATCGAGTTCGTAACCGTCGGCAAATACAAGTTTTCCGGTATCGCTTACCTGACCGCCCGATTCGGAATAAAACGGATTCTCTTTTAAAACGAGAACTTCGAGGTCAGAACCCGCGATTCGTTTCGCCTGAAGCAGCGTCGTCTTGATACCCTTTTTCGAAAGATTATAAGGATTGTAAACGGGATTTTCGGCTTTAAGTTTTTCGTCAAGTTCGAACATCTTGGTATCTGCCAGTATGACTTCGTCTTTTCTCGCCGCTCTTGCCCTGTCCTTTTGCTTCTTCATCTCCTCGCCGAATTTCTTCATGTCAACCTCGAATCCGTTCTCACGCGCCATTACCTGTGTAAGGTCAACCGGGAATCCGTAAGTGTCGTAGAGTTTGAACGCGTCTTCCCCGGGAAAAACTTTTCCGGAGTTGTTTTTTATTCTCTCGTAAACGTCCTGAAAATGTTCGATGCCCCTGTCAAGCGTGAGATTGAAACTTTCTTCTTCAGATTTTATTACGTTCTTAACGAAATCCTTTTTATCCCTTATTTCCGGAAATACTTCGCCGAAATTGGCAACGACCGTATCGACGAGTTCGTGAAGTATCGGCTCGTTATAATCAAGTTTTCTCGCGAGCCGCAGCGCCCTTCTTAAAATCCTTCTCAGCACGTAACCGCGCCCTTCATTCGAGGGAATCGCGCCGTCACCGATAGCGAACGTAAGCGCTCTTATGTGGTCCGCTATAGCGTTGAACGGCGATACATAATCGCCTTCATATTTCTTTCCCGTTATCTTTCCTATCTCATCAAGTATCGGAGTGAACAGATCCGTATCGTAATTGGATTTCTTTTTGTTCAGTACTCTCACAACCCTCTCGAGTCCCATACCGGTATCGACGTGTTTCATCGGCAGCGGATGAAGTTCTCCTTTTTCGTCTCTGTTGTATTGTATGAAAACAAGGTTCCATATTTCAATAACATCCTCAAGACCCGCGTTTACATCTTCGGGCTTGCATCCGTTTTCCGTCAGGTCAACGTGAATTTCGGAACAAGGACCGCACGGTCCCGTTTCTCCCATTTCCCAGAAATTGTCTTTTTCTCCGAACTTTAAAATATGCGAATGATTTATGCCGGTTTCGGTTTTCCAGAGATTCAATGCTTCCTCGTCCGTTCTGTAAACCGTAGCCCATAACCTGTCTTTAGGAAGTTTCCAAACTTCGGTAAGCAGTTCCCACGCCCAGGCGATTGCTTCCTTCTTGTAATAATCACCGAAAGACCAGTTACCCAGCATTTCAAAAAACGTATGATGGTACCCGTCAACACCGACTTCCTCCAGGTCGTTATGCTTGCCTCCCGCTCTTATGCACTTCTGCGTATCCGCCGCGCGTTTGTATTCCCTCGTTCCGAGACCGAGAAACACGTCCTTGAACTGGTTCATTCCCGCGTTCGCGAACAGCAAAGTCTGGTCTTCGAACGGAACTACCGGCGAAGACGGTACGATTGTATGGTTTTTCGACTCAAAAAACTTTAAGAAAGAATCCCGTATTTCTTTTGATGATATCAACTTATTGTTATTATTTTATTAATCAACAAAAATAAAGTTTATATGCTTCAATTTAAATGGAATTGGCTGTCAGGATAAATAAAAAAACCGCAGATGTATCGTCTGCGGCCTAAACAAAGGAGAAAAATGACCTACAATTTGCAAAAACCAAAAACTTTAATTCACTTTCTATAAATTAATAGAAAAATTCGTGCCAGAAAAAAATCTTAATTGAGTTAAAAATATAAAAGAAAATGTTCAGAATATTCTCATAATGAGAATTCTCTGAACATTTTGAGAAGGAGATTTTATGTCAAAACGTTATTCTTGGACCCGTGCTAAGTATGAAGGTCCTCATATCCTGCGAGAATGTTCCTGTTCTCACAGTCGTGTATCCTCCGATATTTTCGGTTATGTTCACATCCTTGAAACTCGCGTTCGAGCCGAGAAAGTCCAGCGACAAAACCCAGAAAAAATTTCTTGCCAGATGATATTTCCCGTTGATGGAAATAATGTATGAAAACGACGTAGCAGTCTTTTCATCCTGCCTGTAAAAATCGCTGCCGCTTGAAACTGTAAGTTCGGGCGCTGTAGAATTCAGGAGCCCTGAATATGCCCTGAAACCCATTGAGACTTTTTTGTATATGGGATAAGAAAACTCGAAACCAATGAAACCGCCGTAAGTATTCCACGTTCTTGAACCTGCAGTCCAGGTCCCGCCGTGCTTCTGCCTCAGAGCGTCTTCAAGCGCGGTAAGTTTCGTTCCGTTTGAATTATAAAATCCCATAAGATAAACATCAATGACGTCGATTAAATGGTAAGAAACATTTGCTTCGATTTTGTATCCGAGTTTCGCGAAACCGGCGCTTTCATTGTACGGGTCTTTGCTGCCGAAGTCTCCGTAAGGAATGCTCATTCCGGCATTTATCTCCGCTCCGAATTTATTCGGATTGACCGTGTATTTATTTTCCTGCGCGCGCAGAGGCGCGGTTAATATTATTAAAGACAATACTATCAGAATTTTTTTCATATAATTTGTTTTTTCTTAAATCTATGAAAATCCAGGGAAACATAAAATCAAGAATAACGTGAAGTGAATCGGTCTCTTCACGGGTATTCCTGCTTTGACAAAAGTATGCAGGTGATTCAGCGCGCGCTTCCTGAGGTCTTAATCACGGTTGTTTATTCTGGCGAACGCGATGAAATCGGTGACAGGAGGCGAATAACCCGCCGCCTTGATTATCGCGGAAATCTGCGCCCGGTGATATGTAGAATGATTCATCACGTGAGACATAATATCGCTCAGTTTATTCCTGAACTTATCACCTGAGGAATTTTCGTATGATATGACGGCATCCAGTCCTTTGGGGCGGAGAGAATCGAAATATTTCATCCAGTCCTTGTGGACATTTTCAATGATATCGCCGAATTCCGAAGGTTCGAGAATATCCCATGGATCAATATCGTGCGACCTCGAAGTAATTCTGTGATGCCATACCTGCTGGGAATTCAGCACGTGGGAGAATAAAAGTTCTACCTTCGTATTCTGAGGTATTTTGTTTATCGTTTCCGCAACCCGCCTGTTTGCCCAGTTGTCATAGGTGAAAAGCCTTTTGTAGTGATTAATTAAGTCCATATCAGGTTTGTATTACCCCCGTATTGAATTTTGGAATATTTGGATTGTTGTCCGCGAGTTCAATGCAATACGATATTGTCTCGCGCGTCTTTGCTGGGTCGATAATGCCGTCAATCCAGAGCCTCGATGCGGCATAAAGCACGTTAGTCTGTTCATCGTACCTGCTCATTATCTCATCAAGGAATTTCTTTTTATCGTCGTCGTGAATTTCTTTTCCTAGTTTCTTCATCTGTCCGATTTTTATATCAAGGAGAACGTTCGATGCCTGCGCTCCTCCCATCACGGCGATTTTCGCGTTCGGGTAAGCGAATATGAATCTCGGGTCATATGCCTTGCCGCACATCGCGTAGTTTCCCGCCCCGTAACTGTTGCCTGTTATTATGGTAATCTTTGGCACTGTGGAATTCGCGACGGCGTTGACCATCTTAGCGCCGTCTTTTATTATACCGCCGTGTTCCGATTGCGAGCCGACCATGAATCCCGTAACATCCTGAAGAAACACGAGAGGAATTTTCCGCTGGTTGCAGTTCAGAATAAATCGCGTCGCCTTGTCCGCGCTGTCCGAGTATATGACGCCTCCGAACTGCATCTCTGCGCCGCTCTTAGCAGTTTTCTTCCTGACTATTTCTCTTTGATTCGCCACTATGCCAACTGCCCATCCGTCGATTCTCGCGTAACCGGTGATGATTGTCTGGCCGTATTCAGGCTTGTACTCGTCAAATTCTCCTGCATCGATTATTCTCGAAATTAAATCGTAAGTATTATAAGGCTTGGATGAGTCTTCGGGAAGAATACCGTAAATTTCTTTCTGCTCGTATTGAGGACCGATGCTTTTTATCCTGTCGAATCCCGCTTTTTCGTTGTTTCCGAACTTGCTGACGAGGCTTCGGATTTTCTCTATCGCGGCTTTATCGTCGGGAACCATTTCATCCGCAATTCCCGATACGGTCGTCGTAACTTCACCGCCGCCGAGAGCCTCGGAGCCGATGACCTCGCCGATCGCGGCTTTTACGAGATGCGGTCCCGCAAGGAAAATACTGCCGTTTCCTTCAACAATTATTGTCTCGTCGCTCATTATCGGAAGGTATGCCCCGCCCGCTACGCAGGGACCCATTATAGCGGCGATTTGCGGTATTCCCATCGAACTCATTACGGCGTTGTTTCTGAATATTCTGCCGAAATGCTCCTTGTCAGGAAAAATATCATCCTGCAGCGGCAGAAAAACTCCCGCTGAATCAACGAGGTAAATTATCGGAAGCCTGTTTTCCATCGCAATTTCCTGCGCGCGCAGATTTTTCTTGCAGGTAATCGGAAACCACGCGCCTGCTTTCACTGTAGCGTCGTTCGCAACTATCACGCAGTTTCGTCCGTGAATTTTCCCGATGCCGAAAACCGTACCTGAAGACGGCGCTCCGCCGTACTCCTCGTACATCCCGTACGCGGCGAACTTAGCGATTTCAAAAAACTTCGTGTGCTTGTCGATTAGGAGTTCAATCCTTTCCCTGCAGTGGAGTTTCCTGAAATTATGCAGTTTCTCGATTGCCTTCTTGCCGCCGCCTTCTTTTACTATCTCGGATTTTTCCGCGATGCTCCTGAGCAGGTTTTTATTGTACAACTCTCTCGATTGGAAAACCTTGTCCTTTTTTAGATAATTATTTGTCAATGCCATAGTAGTATAACAATGATAATGAGTAAAATAATTCATTGTATTATAACTAAATTATTCCAAAAAAAATATGGTCGGTATTTGGAAAATGGGGGGAATTGAGAATTATTCTTTGTCATTCCCGCGAAAGCGGGAATCCAGTTCTTTCCGTCAGGAGATAACACCTGACGGCAAGTCAAATCGATGTTGTAGTTTACGCCAGCGCTTTCTTGTTCGCGTTCAGGTAAACGGGCTCTTTCCTGTCGAG
>CAZOQR010000169.1:0-6214 GCA_964581915.1 uncultured Ignavibacteriaceae bacterium
ACTGTTAATTGCTAACTGTTAATTGCTAACTGCTAACTGATTTTCTGCTCTTGCTATTAATTGCTAATTGATACTCTGTGTGTCTCAGTGTCTTCTCTGTGTAACTCCGTGAAACTGTTCTCAAAGTTCTTGCTGTTAATTGTTAACTGCTAATTGCTAACTGCTAACTGATTTTCTGCTCTTGCTCTTAATTGCTAACTGTTAATTGCTAACTGCTAACTGATTCTCTGCAATTGTTCTTAATTGTTAATTGCTAATTGTTAATTGCTAATTGAATCACATTCCCTGCAGTATCTCTTCCAGTTCGTCTTCCGTCACGAGAATCTCTCTTCCTTTCGCGCCCTGATTCGGACCGACTATTCCCGCTCCTTCCATCTGGTCAACGATTCTCGCCGCGCGCGCGTATCCGAGTTTCAGCCGCCTCTGCAGAGTCGAAGTCGAGCAGTTCTGAAGTTTCAGAATCAGCCGCGCCGCTTCTGGAAACATTTCGTCCCAGTCGTCGCCGTAGAACCCGCCCTTGCCCTTCTTATTCAGTATCGACGGCAGAAGGTACGGTTTCGAATATCCCTTCTGCGATGAAATATAGTCGACAAGTTTCTCGCACTCTTCAGTCGAAATGTAAGCGTTCTGTATCCTTATCGGTTTCGGCGAAGCCGACGACAGGTAAAGCATATCGCCGTTTCTCAATAACTGGTCTGCGCCGGACATGTCGAGTATAGTTCTCGAATCAATCTTCGACGCTACCTGATAAGCCACCCTCACCGGGAAGTTCGCCTTTATAACGCCCGTTATAACGTCAACCGAAGGTCTCTGCGTAGCGACAATCAGGTGTATCCCGACCGCCCTCGCCATCTGCGCTATCCTCGCTATCGGGTCTTCGATATCCCTCTTTGCGGTTATCATCAAATCAGCCAACTCGTCTATGATTACAACTATGTACGGCATCTTCCTGTGCCTTATAACTTCATTGTTCTTCAGTTTTCCCTGCGCGTATTTCTCGTTGTACGAATCAATGTTCCTCACACCCGCGTTAGCGAGTTTATCGTATCTCTGCTCCATTTCCATCTCGACGCTCTTTAGAATCGAAACCGCGTTCTGCGAACTCGTAACGATGCTCTCGTTAATGTCGTTCGACGTCGCGACGAAATGATTCCTTAACTTCGAGTACAAACTCAATTCAATCTTCTTAGGGTCAATCATGACGAACTTCAAATCAGAAGGATGCATCTTATAAAGCAGCGAGGCGATAATCGTGTTTATGCCGACGCTCTTTCCCGAGCCCGTCGCGCCCGCGATTAGCACGTGCGGCATCTTCGATAAATCGTCCACGTAAATTTCGCCGTCAATCATCTTGCCGAAAGCCACCGTGAGTTTCTTCGTGCTGTCCTTGAACTTCGCCGAAGCGAGCACGCTCTTGACGCGCACCATCTGCGACTTGCTGTTCGGGATTTCCACGCCCACAGTGCCTTTCCCGGGAATCGGAATTATCATCCTAATTCCCCTCGCCTTCATCGCCAGAGCGATGTCGTCCTGAAGCGATTCAATCTTCGAAAGTTTCACTTCGGGAGCGGGAACGAGTTCGTACAGCGTAACCACGGGACCCGGCGTCGCGGCAATGTCAATAATCTCTATTCCGAACTTAAGAAGTTTTTCCTGCAGAAGCCTGCCGTTGTGCTTCAACTCATCGTCGGAAATAAGTTCGTTCTCTTCTTTCGACGGCTCTTCGAGCAAATCGAGCATCGGATTCACGTACCCTTCGAGTTTCTCCTCTACGTAATCGTCTTCATCCGTTCCTTCCACTCCGTCGAGTTCGTTGGAGTTTTCGGGATTTATGTCCGTCTCGCTCGCTTCGGTTCTCTTCGGAACTTCGACGAGCAGCGAACTCAAATCTTTCTTTTTCTTCGGCGCTTTCTTTTCTTCCGCAGGTTCTTCCGCGGCGTCTTCCTCTTCGAGTTTAACAGGCTCCGGAACGCGCTTCTGCTCTGTCTTCCGGACGTCTGCCTTCGGGCGGTTAATTTCGGTATCCTTAATCACCGGCTCTTCGCCGTTCGTCTTTCCTTTCGCGCGCCTTATCTTTTCGCTTTCCTTCCTAATCGCTTCCTCGATTGCCGACTCTTCCTTCTTCTCTTCTTTCCTTAATTTCTTTTCTTCTTTCCCGGTCGTTAAATCTTCTTTTTCTTTTCTGAACTTTTCCTTAATCTTTTCCCAGAGAAGTTTCATTCTCGCGAGCGACTTCAGAATGTTTCCGTCAACGAGAAGCATAACCGTCAGACCGAGCGCAACTATGAAAACAATCGAAGCGCCTATCGAGCCGAGCCCGTAGTAAAAAACCGACGATATGAAATTTCCCGTCGCGCCGCAATACGCTCCGGACAGCCTTTCGGGACCCGCGAGAATCCTTATCAATCCAGCCGCTCCCGCGAGGAAGGTCATTAAAAGTATGATGTAAACCGAAATCGTAGCGGGCTTGTACATCGGCTTTCTCCTGAACAGCGTCCAGCCGATTATAACGACCGCAGTCGGAATCAGAAAAGTGAAATATCCGAATAGACTCTCTATCGAAACGTTCGCCACGTAGGCTCCCGCTATACCGAGAAGGTTGTTTATCCTGTAAAGCGACGAATAAGTTTCCTTCCTGAAAATGTCAAGGAATGAAAATCTAAGGAGCGTCTGAGCGTCCGCCTTCGAATACGAAAAAATCGCTATCACCAGCAGAACGCCGAGAACAATCAGCAGCGCCCCTATAAGGCGAATCTTGAAATTTTCAGATATCGCGAATTCCTCGCTCTGCTTCTTCCTGCTTTCGGGCTTCTTCTCCGAAAGTTTTGATTTCATTCTCTTGTTCATTAATCCTTTGAGTTCGGTTTGCTGCTTATGTTGACTCTTTTCATTTTAGATTTCTCGCTCGCTTCCTGCTCGAAAGTTTCCTTCAGTTTTATTACACCGTTCCTGTAGAACGGAAGTTTGTCGAACTTGTCGAGTTCGGCGCAGTATTTCAAATCGCCGCCGAATCCTATCGAAGCGAGATATTTCCCGTGCTCTGAATCCGCGAGCATCGACAGGAGTTTCCCGCTGTCGGGCTTCGTGCTCCTGTACGCGAGATGCTTCGCGAGTTTGTACGACATGTAACCCGAATCGTAAAGTTCGACGTTCGTCTTCCCCTTAATATCCATCAGCCCTTTTATAATCATCCCCGCCGCTATCGAATCCTCAATGCAGAAGTCGTTCAGTTTCCCCGAGCAGAGAATCGTAACGTCGTCGTTTAACGACGCCGCGTAATTCACAACCGCGCTCAGGTTCAGGAAACCCGCGACAACGCAGTTCTTCGCGAACTTCGATTTCGTCACCGAAATCGTTCCGTTCGTAGTCGAAAAAATCAGAGTCTTTCCTTTCACCGCTTCCGTTGTATATTCGAACGGAGAATTCCCCAGTTTAAACCCTTCAATTACTTTTCCGTTTCGCTCCCCGCACAGAACCGAATTGCCGAGACCTTTTGAAATGCGCGCCGCTACCGAAACGCTCTCGGCGGGAATAATTTCCTTCGCCTGATTTACGAGCGCCGTTAATATCGTCGATGAAGCCCGCAGAACGTCAATAACTATTACGTTCCTGTCCTTCAACTGCATTTCGTCCTGTATCAGAGACTGCGATAAATATACATCTACTTTTACCAAACAATAACTTTTTAGTTTTCAAAAAATCAGGGGACTCTTTCAAATCCCCCGTTACGTAATATTAAGCAATTTCAATCAACTTAAGAAAGGCGTCTTTACAATCTCCGCCTTTATTCTTTTTCCTCTCACGTCAATTTCAACCACGGTTCCGATTTTGCTGAACGCGGTTTCGGCGTAGAGCATACCGATGTTCTTTCCGAGCATCGGCGAAGGCGCGCCGCTCGCGACGTGTCCGATTTTCTTATCGCCCGCGTAAACTTCCTGTCCGTGCCTCGCGACCATCTTGTCGTTAACGACGAAACCGACGAGTTTCCTCTTAAGCCCGTCCGCTTTCGCTTTCGCGATAACTTCCCTGCCGTTGAAGTCGCCCTTGTCGAGTTTCGTAATCCACGCCAGACCCGCTTCGAGCGGATTCGTCGTCTCGTCCATATCGTTTCCGTAAAGCCTGAACGCGTACTCAAGCCTTAACGTATCCCTCGCGCCGAGTCCTATCGGCTTAACGTCGAATTCTTTTCCCGCCTCGAAAATCGCGTTCCACAAGTCTTCCGACTTCTTCACATCCGACGAAGAGTAAATTTCAAAACATACCTTCTCGCCCGTGTAACCCGTGTGAGAAATAATCGCGTCCTGTCCCGCAATCTGACCGAACTCGAAATGATAATATTCTATCTTCGATAAATCCGTTTTTGTAAGTTTCTGAAGCAGCGCCAGAGAGTTCTTTCCCTGAATCGCCAGAAGCGACGTCGCGTCCGAAACGTCTTCAATCCTCACGTCGCCGAATACGTTCTGCTTCATCCAGTTTATGTCCTTCTCGACGTTCGAAGCGTTTATGACGAGTTGGAAATAATCGCCGCAATGATAAACCAGCAGGTCATCGACAATGCCGCCGTCAGGCTTGCACATCGAAGAATACTGCACTCTTCCCTTGAACAACTGCGACACGTCGTTCGTTGTAAGTTTCTGCACGAAAGCGAAAGCGTCTTTACCGTGAATCCTGACCTCGCCCATGTGCGACACGTCAAAAACACCGACTGAATTCCTCACTGCTTTATGCTCGGCAATAATACCTTCATACTGTACGGGCATCTCAAAACCTGCGAATTCAACTAATTTTGCACCCAATTTCCTGTGAATCTCGTTGAAAGCTGTCTTTTTCATATACAAAGAATTTTAATATTTTAACAAACGAAATTATGAATTCAATTTTTTCCAGTCCGCGAGGAATTTTTCGAGACCGATATCCGTAAGCGGATGCTTCGCGAGCATTTCAATCACCTTGAAAGGCATCGTGCATACGTCCGCGCCAATCATCGCCGCGTCCACGAAATGCATCGGATGTCGGACGGAAGCCACGAGCACCTGTGTCGGGTAATCGTAGTTCTGGTAAATCTGGACAATCTGCTGAATCAGGTCCATCCCGTTGTATGAAATGTCGTCGAGACGGCCGACGAACGGGCTTATGAGGTACGCGCCGGCTTTCGCGGCAAGCAAAGCCTGCGACGGCGAGAAGCAAAGCGTCACGTTGGTCTTTATTCCCTCGTCGGAGAAAGTCTTCACTGCTTTCAAACCTTCCTTGATTAGCGGGACCTTGATGACTATATTTTTATGAATCTTCGCGAGTTCTCTTCCTTCCTTGAGAATGCCCGCCGCGTCGGTGGAAACCACTTCGGCTGAAATATCTCCGTCAACAATGGCGCAGATTTTTTCGAGCATCGTTTTGAAATCCTTGTGCCCTTCCTTGGCTACCAGAGACGGGTTGGTTGTAACGCCGTCGAGCAATCCCATATCCGCCGCTTCTTTAATTTCGTTCAGGTTCGCTGTATCGATGAAAATTTTCATATTGAAATGTATTTTAGTTACCTTAAAGTAGATTTTTCCTAATTTATTCAATTTTTCGTTGAATAAAAATGGAAAAGGGGAGAGAATCAAGAAGAGCAGTTCACCACTGAGGGCACGGAGAGCACAGAGGGGAGATTTTTTATGTATCCCGCGGGATGGAACGGAAAGAACAGATAGCACGGATTTTAAGAGCAGGGACACTGAGGGACACAGAGAAGAGCACGGAGGAACACAGAGGAGAGCACCCCATACTTTGTCATTCCTGCATGCTCTTAGCAGGAATCCAGGAGGAAGTGTAAGATAATAGTAGGAAGAATAGTGTATCATAAAGAGCAGGGACACAGAGAAGAGCACGGAGGAACACAGAGAAGAGCACCCTCCATTATGTCATTCCCGTCTCGCTCTTTTATTTATACCTGCTCGCTCTTATATATATAAAAATTTCTAATCCGTGTAATCCGTGAAAATCTGTGGCGATGCTCTTATATATAATAAATAATCCGTTCCAATCCGTGGCTGATGCTCTTTCTCTAATTAGCGCAATTCGCGTCAATTCGTGGCTGCTCTTCTGTTATCGTCTATCCGCGGCTCGTTCTTTTATGCGCGTCAATCCGTGGCTAATGCTCTTTCTCTAAATTAGTATAATTCGCGTTAATTCGTGGCTTGCTCTTTTATATACCTGCTCGCTCTTATATATAAAA
>CAZOQR010000170.1:0-6202 GCA_964581915.1 uncultured Ignavibacteriaceae bacterium
ACAAATGACAAGAGGTTCTTGGAAAAACCATGAACCTTTTTTGTCGGGATGATCCCGATACAATCGGGACGACCTCTATAAATGACAAAAGGTTCGTGGAAAAACCATGAACCTTTTTTGTCGGGATGATCCCGATACGATCGGGACGACCTCCATAAATGACAAAAGGTTCGTGGAAAAACCATGAACCTTTTTTGTCGGGATGACTGGATTCGAACCAGCGACCTCTTCGTCCCGAACGAAGCGCGCTACCAGGCTACGCTACATCCCGATTTGCGGGACGCGCTATCCGCCAAGGCGGACTACGCTACATCCCGAAATAAGAACTTGTGCAATATAATACCAAAAAATCAAACTTTTTAGTCATTTCTTGTCGTATTCCAAAATACTAATCGCCGCGATTAAAACACCGCTTTTAAGTTGAAAAACACGTTTCTTTCAGCCGCGGGTATCCATACAGGCGTGCCGTTGAAATCAATTCCTCCCGTCGGCTCGTAAAGGGAATTGAATATGTTGCTGATTCTTAACGATGCCTCAAAGGACTTTACGTACCTGCTCAGTTTATACGAATTGAAAAATGAAACAATATCAAGAGTGACACCTGCGTTAAAAACGATGTACGGCTTTATGATTTTGTCCATATAACTCCATATATTTCTCGCTTCCGGATTTTTCTTCTCATTCTCGGTGTTGTCGAGATACTGCTTCCCGATGTATTGCATCGTTACGTATGTGTTAAGACCTCTGTAATTAAAATTAAGCGAGAGGTTGGTAATGATTTGCGGATTAAGCAAAATCTTGTTTCCTGAATAATCGGCGCCGTAAATGATGTTGCCGAGTTCGTCAATCCCTTCCTGCGCGATATAAGTCTTGTAATAATTTTCCGACCAGGTGAGATTTCCGTTTAGTGTCAAAGCCGGGTTCTTCTCCATTGCCGTTTTGTTAAAATGTTCAAGCAGGTCGTACTCGAACTCCATTTCCACGCCGCGATGAACCGATTCTCCCGCGTTCGACGTTATAGGATTCCCGAAATTATTCAACCGCCCGTTAGCGACAATTTCATTCCTGTAATTCATCCAGTAAAAATTCAAGTTGGCTTTTAAATAATTTCCTCTGTATCCGAAACCCAGTTCGAAATCCTTCAATTCCTCGTAGTCTATTAATGGATTCGAATAGATACCGTTCACCGTGTCTATTATCTGAAAATTGGGCGCGGATTTGACGTATGAGCCGTCATAAATCTCGCTAAGCCGGGGCTCGCGTCTTGCTGTCGAAACATTGGCGAACCCTCTGAAGTTATCGTTGAAATTATAGTTCAATCCAATCCTGTAGTTCAGTAATTCGTAGTCCACTCTGAAATTATACGGCGACATGTTATTGTCTATCGAATATCTGTGCTTCGTCAGTTGAATGCCAACCATCCCGGAAAGTTTTTTCTCGATATTAGTGAACTCGTTTATGTAAACCGAATATGTATTCTTCTTCCCGTTGTAAAAATAATACCGGAAATTATCGGGAGTTCCGGGAGGAAGCGCGTCCGCCTGCATTATTTCGCCCGAATGCTCTGAACTGTGATACCTGAATTCTCCGCCGATTACGAGATTGCCGATATCGTCGAAATGTTTGTAGTGAATTTTCGGATACCAGCCGAAATCATTGCCCTCCGTTACCGACTTCGCTTTTATATCGCTTTGAACAACCCTGTAACCTTTGCCGGTTTCGTAAATTATCCTTCCCGCCCAGTCTCTTAAATAGCAGTTCGGCTTGTACGAAACGGTGTCCTGTGAATAAAAATGATTCAGTCTGAAATCGGAAAAATCAAATCCTCTGCTCGTAAGGTAGTACTGTGTGTAATTTCCGTCCCGCCTTGTATAGTTAAATGTATTTGAGAAGAATAAATTTTTCGTCGCCTGCAGATTAAACATTAATTCAAAATGAGGCTGGAAGTAATCATCCGTCTCGTCGGGATTCGCGAGAGGGTTGTATCTTCTGTCTTCATATTTATCGCCCGTCACTTTTCCCGCGAGATAATATTTTGAAATTCCGTAATAAGTCAGATGATTCCTTACCGGCGAACCGTACGCATTCAGTTTTATTACTGAATTCTTCCCGAGAAGTTTTCCCGCGCTCAGGAAATAGGACCACTGGTCCGCCCAGGACTGATTTCGGTAACCGTCGGTCGTGGTTCTCGACAATTTCCCGTAAATCCCGAAACCGCTCTTCGTCAGTCCGGATGAGTATTCCAGCGAGTATCTCCTTGAATTATACGCGCCGTAACCGGCGCTAAGGCTGAGAAACCTGTTCTTGAAATAATCGATTGTCTGAAGGTTGATCACTCCGCCTATCTCAGATGAGCCGTAAAGCGCCGTGCTCATTCCTCTTTGCACCTGAATGTTCTCAAGCGATGATGTTATGTCGGACAGTTCGTTCCAGTAAACCTGATGTTCCTCGGCATCATTCTGCGGGATACCGTTTATCATTATTGAAAGTCTTCTCTGGTCAAATCCCCTTATCGTGAAATAAGAATAACCGATGAGCGAGCCCGATTCGGAATACGCGTTTATGCTCGTGCTGCCGTTTAAAAAGACCGGAAGACTCTGCATAACGTATCTCTTCCCGATTATATCCCGCTTCACTGTCTCGAGTGTTATCGGAACCACCTTGACAAGTCCCTTGAACTCATCTACTTCGATTATAGGAGTCTTGTATAATGTCGTGTCGTTTTCCTGAGAATATACTCTTCCGGAATGCAGCGTGAGCAGGCAGAGTAAAAATATCAATACGGGCTGCATTGAAAATCCGGTAATGGAATTGGAAATAAATAAAATACCGCTGTCTGTTGACCTTATACTGCTTTTACAAGACGCGGAATCACTCTTTCTGCGCTTCATTATCATAAGAGAAGGAACATTAATTTAACTTAAACGCTTTTAATAATTTATCTTTTAAAGAAACTTTTGCGTGAGGTTGATTATTATGTTCTTCATAAAACCTAATAATTAATTAACTTAAAATCAACATTCATTCTGAGGGTTTATTCCTTATGTTTGTTCTTAAAATTATAATGACTTTTTGAAAATTCGATGACGGTGTTTGTACGCTATGTGTTTGTACATCGATTTTAGGTTGACATACATTAAATAATTTAACTATTTTTAAATAGAAATTTCCTCTACCCAAATTTTAAAATTAAATATCATTTGCTATGAAAAAATTAATTTTAATACTTTTTGCGGTATTTCTCATCTCGGGTGTCACATATTCTCAAAATACTAACAGGATGCTGTTTGAGGGCTGCACGGGTGCATGGTGCGGATACTGCCCGTGCGGACATGCCATACTTGAAGGTCTTTTAACAGCAAACCCTTCGATGCTTGTTCTCGAATACCACGGCGGCGGAACAGACCCGTGGACTGTATTCAACGGAAGCAATATAATCAGTTTATTGGGATACACGGCATATCCGAGAGCCTGTATTGGAAGACGCGAGGGCAATCTCAACAGAGCTTACTGGCAGGGCGCCGTGAATAATCAGGTGAATCTCGTTCCGCCAATATCACTTGCGTTTACATACAACTACATTCCCGCGACCCGGCTGTTAACCGTCAACGTAACCGCCACAGCGCTTCGGAATATTGATACGCTTACAATAATTAACTGCGCATTAACGGAGAGTAACCTGATTTCATATCAGAACTGCTATTCCTCCTGCGTCCCCGGTTCTCCTGTTCAGAATTATGTTCATAAGTATGTAGTGAGAACGCTGTTGAAAGGCGCTATAGGAGACACCCTTTCTACAGGGACCTGGGCAAGCGGAACAGTAAAGAATAAAACGTTTACCACAACCCTTGACGCGGGCTGGAATGCGAATAACATCGAAATCGGAACATTTGTTTTCTTCGGCACTCCGGGCGGTGTTTTGAATTCGCAATGTTACGTGCTTCAGACAGCAAAGAGCGGAATCGTTACCGGTATAAAGCATAACGGGGAAGTCGCTGAAGGCTTCAATTTGCTGCAGAATTATCCGAATCCGTTTAATCCGACTACTAACATTAAATTTACGATTCCTGATGACGCTTTCACGACTTTAAAAGTTTATGATTTGCTCGGCAATGAAGTCAGAACTTTGTGCAACTGTTTCCTGAAAGCGGGAGCCTATAACGCGGGATTCGAAGGCAGCGGATTATCAAGCGGGATTTATTTTTACAAACTCACTTCAGGGAATTTTACCGGGACTAAGAAAATGATGCTGGTTAAGTAATTATCGGTTTTAAGAAACTCTGCCATGAACTATTGCAGAGTTTCTTGTTATTTTGTTATCGCATTATTCTTTGACGATACGCCCGTATAAGGTTTGTCTTTTCATTTAATCCGTGACCGTTCCCTTTGTTTTTTCATTCTTGACGCTTCTTTCCCGTTTTCCGAATATTATCCTGTCGAGGGAAAATATTCCCGGTCCTGACAATATGAGCGTTAAGGCGAACCCAAGAAATACAAGGGCAAGTTCGTATGAGGGACCGCCCGTCATGCTCACGAATGGATCCTTTCTCACAACCATGTGAAAGTACACGGCTATTAACATCGTAACGCCGATTCCGAAATTCGCGAGAGGATTCAATAATCCAAGTATCATTGCCGCGCCGCCGCAGAATTCGGAAATTGCGGCGAGAACCTGAAAGAAAGCGGGAATCGGCATTGGTCCTCCTTCGGGTAACCAGCCTGACGGGTTTTGAATCTTACCCCAACCGTGAAACATGAATGCCGCTCCGATAATCATTCTCATTATTAGAAGAGAAACTGATACCTGAGCGCCGTGCTCCTTAACTGAAAATATCTTTTTAATCATAAATATGAATGATTAATTTATAATTACTCCTTTATTTGATACAGTTTGTTATCTTCCACGCGATAGAGCAGCGGAGCCGCGGTTATTCCTTTGTACTGTTCTCGAAGCCGAATCGCTTCGCTCTTCACGAAATCTATCTCGCTTCCTATCTCGAATTTCGGGGCGTTGTTTTCAAAGTGTTTTGTTGCCTCGCCGATATTCCATCCCGCGTTCTTCACGAGACCTTCAATGAATTCGCTCTTTCTGGATTCGAGATTGACCATTCCGCAATTCGTGTGCCCTATTAACGCTATATGCCTGACGCCTCCGATTGCTATCGCGTATGAAACTTTAAATTCGCTGTAGCGCAAATTAGCCCCGCCCGCCCTGATTATGAACGCGAAATTATCGGGTATGTGCAGATGCTTTCTGTTGTCCATGCACATGCCGATTAAGATTTTCGCTTTCTCGTAAGTCCCGAACTTCTTTCCCAGATTGTGATATTCAAGCAAATCTCCTATCGGAGTGTTCCTGTAATCAACACTGATATCCGAGGCGTTGTTGATACTTATTATTTCACTCATATTTACTCTGTTTACAAACTTTAACTTTACACGGCAAGTAATTAGTTCCGTGTAACTAATATGCAAGAAAAAATATTAAAGAGAGACTTCTGAAAAATACTTATGGTAAATATTAGAAAACGAATACTAACCCCACTCTTTAGAGTAGGGTGATGAATGATATAATGAACGGGCTTTAGCCCTAAATTTACTTCTGCTTTGAGGACTAAAGTCCTTATTTTGTGTTCATTTTTACCACACCTTAAAAGGTGGGGTTACAGAAGAGATTTAAAATATCGTTTCTCAGAAGTTTCTAATTATTAAAGAGACATACATAAATGAAATATTAGCACTTTATTTGATTTGCAAAAAGATAAATATTGATTATATTATATATATATTTCAATTAATTAATTAAAAAGGGGTCAATATGAAAAGAACTATCTTATTGCTTATTTTTTTGGTTTTAACCGCCGGATTTGTTTATTCTCAGACTTTAGAGCAAATTAGGGAAGAAGCAAATCCGACCGGTTATTATATCGATAATTCCGATTACGCGAAACTCTGGGAACAGGTTGTTCGGGCGAAGAATTCCGGTAATATTGAGTTGTACAAATCTCTGAGCGCCAGAATCAATTCTGAGTATCCCGATAAATTCAAATCGGAAAATGCGGGATTTAATTCTCCGCTTCAGGGAGTTTCTTCCGATAACCGTCCTCCTTTCAATAACAACAGCCCTGACTGGGGAGCGGGAGATAGTAAAATTTCCGCAGGTTCAATTTCCACAGGAACACCGGGTAACCCGAGATCGAAT
>CAZOQR010000171.1:0-6194 GCA_964581915.1 uncultured Ignavibacteriaceae bacterium
GTGTTTCAGGGCACTAACATAGAGCCCAAAGTCTGGGATCCGGAAAGAATAGCAATAATATTCGACCACAGGGTTCCCGCTGAAAGTTCAAAGACGGCGACAAACCAGAAAAAAATAAGAAATTTTGTTAAGGCAAACGGGATTAAGAAATTTCACGACATCAGGTCGGACGAAGGCGGCATTTGCCATCAGATACTCGCCGAATACGGATACATCAGACCCGGTTACGTCGTGGTAGGCACCGACAGTCACACGACGACACACGGCGCGTTCGGAGCGTTCTCGTTCGGAATCGGCGCTACCGAAATGGCAAGTGTATGGTCGCTCGGGACTGTACTCAATGTCGAAGTTCCCGAAACTATAAAAGTTATCGTGAACGGGAAATTCAAAGACAACGTTTATCCGAAGGACCTTATTCTATACTTAATCGGAAAGTTGACCGCTCAGGGCGCGAACTTCAAGGTAATAGAATTCCACGGCGAGGCGATAAGAGACATGCCGATGTCGGGAAGACTTGTTCTCTGCAACATGTCTGTTGAAGCGGGCGCTACATCCGGTATCGTTCCGGGTGACGAAGAAACAGCGCGTTATCTGAAAGAAGCGGGAGTTAAGGACAAGATTGAAAGCGTTCTTCCTGACGCGGACGCGAATTACTGCCGGATTGTAGAAATCAACGCGAATGAACTCGAGCCGCAGATTGCATTGCCGCATACTGTTGACAATGTAAAGCCAATCAGCAAAGTTGATAAAGTAAAAATCGACCAGATTGTAATCGGCTCTTGCACGAACGGACGGCTTGACGACCTTGAAATCGCCGCGTCAATTCTTAAGGGAAAGAAAGTCGCCGAAGACACCAGGATGCTGATTTTCCCCGCGTCATGGAACATTTATAAGAAGGCGATGAAGCAGGGACTGCTCGAGATCTTCTCCGATTCGGGCGCGATAATAATGAATCCGGGCTGCGGCTGCTGTCTTGGAGTACATCAGGGAGCGCTCGGCGACGGCGAAACGGCGTTATCAACAACTAACAGAAATTTCAAAGGAAGAATGGGCAATCCCAAGGGCGATGTTTATCTTTGCTCGCCCGCGACTGCTGCTGCAAGCGCGGTAACGGGATACATAACGAGCCCCGAGAAAGGAGTAAATTAAAATGTCTAAAGTAGTTTATATTTTCGGAGACGATATTTCGACGGACGCAATTTATCCCGGAAGATACATGGCGACAGTGCTGCCTACCGAGACACCGCAGTTCTGTTTCGCCGATTACACCGAACTCAACAAGAAACTCGTTTCGAAGGAATACCCCGCGGGAAGCGTAATAATCGGCGGCAACAATTTCGGCTGCGGTTCTTCGCGTGAGCAGGCGGCATCGACAATACTCGGGCACGGACTCGTTGTTATCGCGAAAAACTACGCGAGAATATTCCTGCAGAATGCCATCAACCTCGGTCTTAATCTCATAACCTGCCCGGATATTGAAGCGGAACTCGGCGATGAGATAGTATTGAAAGGCGATAAGGTAATCAACAAGACGAAGGGAAAGGAATTCGGCACTAATCCCCTGCCTGCGGCGAGAATGGCTATAGTCGAAGCGGGCGGACTTATTCCTTACACGAGGAAAAAAGTCGTTCAGAAATATTCTTAATCAATCAGCGATAAAGATTTCGTTTGATATTAAGTCTGGTTTTACAGTAAAGAAAGAAACCCGTTCAATGAACGGGTTTTTTATTAAAATGATTTTAAAGAACCAAGCAACAGAAATAAAAAATTAAAGGCGCATAGTTTGTTTAATCAGCATTGAAATAGCAGACGAAATCTTAATTTGCTTTTATTTCGGTAAGGATACTGATTGCTTCATTCCTGTTCTCTTTGTTAAGCAGAATAAGAACGACATCTCCTTCTTCAAGAGAAGTACTTCCGCTCGGGACTATGTACTCGTTGTCTCTGAAGACGACCGTTATCAGCGAGCCTTCGGGGAAATTAAGTTCGGCAAGATTTTTTCCCGCGATGCTCGAATTAAAAGGTATAATAACGTCAACGAGTTCATTTTTGGTTTTTACATCCGAGGATATCTCGAGCGGCATTTTAATTTCATCATTTCCGGCCGAGTCGAGTCCGTGAATTCGCGCGACAAAAGGAATCGACCAGCCCTGCACGAGGGCGGACGTTATCGTCATGAAAAAAATCAGGTTGAACAGCATCATCGAATTATCTATGCCCGCTATTACGGGAAAAGTCGAGAGTATTATAGGTACGGAACCGCGAAGCCCAACCCAGGATATGAACGATTTCTCCTTAAACGAGAACTTTGAGAACATAAGAGAAACGTAAACGCTGATCGGCCGCACTACAAACATAAGCACAGCGGAGAATATTAGACCCGGCACTATGACGGACATCAGTTGCGAAGGGAAGCACAAGAGTCCGAGAGCAAGGAACATAATTATCTGGCTTAGTTGCGCAATACCGCTGAAGAATCTCCTGAGCGATTTTTTCTGCACGAACTCGCTGTTGCCGACAATAATAGCCGCGATGTAAACGGCGAGGAAGCCGCTTCCGTTAAGAAAAGTCGTCAGCGCAAAAATGAACGTCACGAACGCAATAGTGAACACGACGTACAGATTCTCGAATTGAAGGCGCATCCTGTTCATCAATATGACAAGAAGTTTTCCGAGAGAATAACCAGCGGCGAGACCAATGCCGAATTGTGTAATTACGCTGAATATTATACCTCCGGGGCTGACTGATTTGTTCACGATAACTTCGATCAATGTTATAGTCAGGAAAACGGCCATCGGGTCGTTGCTTCCCGATTCGAACTCAAGAAGCGGTTTGACTTTACCCTTCAGGTTGATGTTTCTGGAACCAAGCACGGAAAAAACCGCGGCCGCGTCAGTGGACGATATTACAGCTCCGAGGAGCAGGCTGTAGTAAATATCGATTCCGAAGAAAAAGTGCGCCGTGAGTCCGACGCCGGCGGCAGCGATCAGTACACCGAGCGACGAAAGGCTGACTCCGCTCCACAACACTTTTTTTGTCGTGCTCCATTTCGTTTCCAGACCGCCTGAAAACATTATAAAAGCAAGCGCTACAATTCCTATCGACTGAGTCAGTTTAAAATCATCGAAATAAATCTTTCCCGGGCCGTCGGAGCCGGCAAGCATTCCTATGAGTATGAACAGAACGAGAGAAGGCACGCCAAGGTTGCCCGAATACTTCGATAATATTATGCTTAGAAGTATAAGGAACGATACAACGAGCAGTATTATAATAAACGCGTGCACGGAAATCGTTTCAATAAGAATTATAAATATTATTATAATAGCAGTAAGTTTCGATTTTTTCAATTCTATAAGGTCAGTAATCCGATGCTTTCTTACAACTTAGTCTTTTGGCTAATGTTGAAGAAGCCGGATTGTAATTACAGTCGAGAAGCAGTGATGAACGAAGCGAATGAAAGCGGGTTAATATTCCGAAACTGATTTATACCAGACGATATGGTTATTTCCGGAATTGAAAAAGACCCGTTCTATGAACGGGTCTTTGTTTAGGTCTTATTTTATATAACTCATTATTTTATTTTCTCTGAAAATATTTCGCTTGCTGTTGTCTGATACTGTAATTGAATATATGTAAGTTCCCGAAGATATATTTAAATTGTTCATGTTCAAACTGACTTCATACGTTCCCTGCATCTGATATGCATTGACAAGTGTCGTTATTTCTTTACCAAGTATGTCGTATACTTTTAGCACAACATAACTGTTATTCAGGAGAGAGTAACTTATAACGGTACTCGGGTTGAACGGATTGGGATAATTCTGGGACAATTTGTATTGTGATATCCGCTGATTAATCGGATTAACCGAGACCGAATTCTGAATATTCAGATTGAATATGCATGTTACACTCGCATTAGCCGTATCGACTGCCTTAACAGCGATATTAATTGAGCCAGACGAAGTAGGGGTGCCTGTGAAATTTCTTGTTAAAGAATCAAACGTAAGCCACGAGGGCAGCGGATTACCGTTGTCCAGCCTTGCCGAATATCTTAGGGTATTGTTGCCGTCATCGTCAACAAATGTGCTGTCGGGAAACGTAAAATTGAACAATTTGCCTACAGTGTCCGTTTGGTTTGCAATTTGATTGTCGAGATACGGGACAAAGTTTGTATGCTTCAGGCTGTCAATAATATTATCCACTTTAACCCAGTACGTATAGTAGGTGTTCATAGGCCAATTACCACGCGTAAAGAAAAGATATTTATTATCGCTTGTTACAAAAGGACAGCATTCATAAATGGAAGTATTTATATTCGGACCAAGAGATTTAGGATTTGTCCAGCGGCCGTTGGTTTTATGGTAACTTATAAACAAATTATACGGCGATGATAAACGGAAAAAAATAATGAATGATTCATCTCTAGCCACAAAAAAATCATTTTCAGTCGCACTACTATTAATCGGCTTTCCTAAACTTTGAATAGTCGTGTCCGTAGTATTAATATTTAGCCTGCAAATATCGGAATTGCCGCCGGGTGTTGATGCGAGATAGTAATTTTTCAATTGGGTTTCCTGAAAATAATGCGACTGAAGATTAGACGAAAGCAGACGCACGGGTGTGCCCCATCCCGTACCCGTCCTATTTGCATAATATGTGCATGCAACACCGTTTACATCCTTTTGCATAAATATCGTACTGTCATTAACCGAAAGTGACGGTCCGACAAATCCTTCAAAAACAATGAATGGTCCCTGCCATTTATTGCTCAAATACTTATAGCATTTTACTCTTTGCACGGATGCAGGCCAGTTATCCAATTCGCCATAATATATTTCCTTGCCGTCCGAACTTATTGCTATTCTTTCAACAGGGCGTAAGCCGCTGCTTGCCTGTAATTGAAACACAACAGGTGTGTTTCCCGGACGGACTTGAGCCAGATACAAACTATCCGGCGGAATCGGCTGTGCAAAGCAGGTATTTAATAATACCATCAGTAGAAATGAGATTGTGAATGTTTTCATAAAGTTTTTTTAAAGTTTGCAACTAAGTGGATTATATGAGTAATCATAATAATTTCATCTATATTTTCTCTTCGTCCTGCGCCGGGTTCATTAATGCACTTAGTCAATTATGTTTTTGAATATTAATAATCGCGTTCAATATACCTGTAATAAATATTATTGAAAAATCACTTTCAGCATAGCGAGATAAATATTAAGTGAATCGTCAATTTGAATAAGCATAATTCTTTTTATTTTCTGTTGTCCAATACATTTCCGTAATATCACGGAAATCATCGGTTTCAATATCAGCGTTTCTCAGGATATGAATTTTATAATCAGACTTCATGTAATTTCATTCATCACTTAATAAAACTCAATAATTTATTTTCCTTATAAACATTCCGCATCCGGTTATCTGTTACGGAGATTGAATATATGTAAGTACCCGAGGACAGATTCATATTACTCAGGTTCAAACGAACATCGTGAGTCCCCTGTTTCTGAAAAGAGTTTACGAGTGTAGCAACTTCCTTCCCGAGTAAATCGTAAAGTTTCAATACAACATGGCTGTTATTTGGCAGAGAATAACTGATGACAGTATTAGGATTGAACGGATTGGGATAATTCTGATACAACATAAAATCATTAACACTTTCATTAATAGGATTTACGGAAACGTTCTGGAGTATATTCAGGGGAAATGTGCAGAAAGCGTTCGCGTTTGCGGTATCGGTTGCCGTTACTCTAATGCTCAGGGAACCCGTCTCGAGCGGAGTGCCGCTGAATTTTCTGCTCAAGGAATCGAATGAAAGCCAGGACGGCAGCGGATTCCCGTCGCTTAATCTCGCCGAATACCTTAACGTATTATTGCCGTCATCGTCGATAAAAGTACTGTCGGGAAAAATGTAGTTATATAATTTACCTACTGTATCCGACTGGTTCGGTATTTGAGTTTTCAGATATGGGACAAAATTCGTATGCTTCAAAAGTTCGATGAATCCCGTCGACACCCATTTCAAATCTTTGTTAGAGCCAAAAGTCATATAAAGACCGTCAGGTGTTACGTCGCCGGAGGTTTCATCATACTGTGTATTTATCTTACTTCCGAGATTTTTTGGATTCGTCCACGCGCCGTTTGTCTTTTTGTAAGAAATATATAAATCAATTCCTCCGAATCCGCCTGCCCGC
>CAZOQR010000172.1:0-6188 GCA_964581915.1 uncultured Ignavibacteriaceae bacterium
ATTTGACTTCCGTGTCAAGCCGCGTTTTTCGGTTTGCGCGGATATCGGAAATTTTTACGCCGTCAGGTCGTTTGACCTGACGGTTTTTTTACGTCGTCCCCAGGCAGGGGCACGCCACGGCGCATCTTCGACTTGGGAACGAGATAAAAGCAATTAGCATTTAACAATCAGCAGTTAACAATTAGAGCAAGCGCAATTAATCACTTCGAATTCAGAACCCATTGATAAATTAAAAGTCAAAACTGCCAATTGTTAAATCTTAAATACAATTGTTGATTGTTGATAGTTTATTTAGCCGTTCTAACTGTTAACTGTTAACTGTTAACTGTTAACTGCTAACTGTTAATTGATTTAGCAAGGTTTCTTTTCCAGCCGGAGAATTTTGTTCTTTTGACAGGCGTGCCGGAAAAGACGGCGTTGAATTGTTCTTCGGTGAATGAAGCGAGTTCTTCTTTGGATTTGTTAAAGTGGGCGGGATTCGGAAAAAACGATTTATCGTCAGTAAAGAATTTTTTCCTGTTATACGGGCATACGTCCTGACATATATCGCATCCGAAAATCCATCCGTCCGTTTCAATAAAAGAAGGAATCTCTCCGCGGTTTTCAATCGTCTGATAGGATATGCAGAGGTTAGCGTCGAGTTTATACGGCTCGTAAATCGCGCCGGTAGGGCAGGCGGCGACGCACACGCTGCAGGAGCCGCATAAATCTTCCGCGGGTTTATCGTAATCAAGTTCGACGTTAATGAGTATTTCGCACAAGAAAAAGAAAGAGCCGTATTCGGGTTCGATAACGTTCGTGTGTTTTCCCTGCCAGCCGATTCCCGACTTTACTGCCCAGGATTTTTCGAGCACGGGACCGTCATCGACGTAAGCGCGGGTTTTGATTCCCTGTTCAAGCGATTCAATATTATTGCAAACCGATTTAAGTTTTTTCTTCAGAATTTTATGATAGTCTTTTCCCCAGGCGTATCTTGAAATCTTCGGTTTGTTTCCGTCATGTTTAAAGGGCGTATCGTAAAGGTGCGCGAGTGAAATCATAGACACGGCGTCATCCGTTATCAGGCGCGGGTTTTCGCGTTTTCCGAAAGAGTTCGAAATCCAGTTCATACCGGCGTTTCGTCCTTCGCCAATCCACTGCCGGAGGTAATCGGATTCGTTTTTCATCGGATCGATTTTTGAAAAGCCCGTCTTGAAGAAACCTTCTTCACGGCAGATTTTTCTAATCATATCGGAGAGTTTCGCGCTCATAAGAAATCGAAATTGAAGGAATTTGATTTCGGTTCCTCGATGTAAACGTCGTCATTTTCGATTCTAACTTCATAAACGGGAAGATTGCTCGTCTGACAGTTAATGTTCTTTCCCGTTTTAAGGTTGAACTTATAAAGGTGAACAGGGCAGAGCACGTTGTTTCCTTCAATAAGCCCGAGATGAATTTTCGGAGTATGGTTATGCGGGCAGACGTTATCGACGGCATAAACTTTTCCGCCTGTGAAAAACAATGCCGCTTCTCCGCCGTTGCCGGCTTCGAATTTAAGCCTGCCTTTTTCCTTCAGTTCGGTAAAAGAGCAGGCGCGGACAAACTTATTTGTTTGTTTCATACTCATCCGCAACTTCATTTATGGAACGCGCTCCTTTAAACAACCTGAGGAGTTTCTTGAGTACTTCTTCGACGACCGCGTCGGGACAGGAAGCGCCGCTCGTAAGAATAATGCGCACCTTGTCTTTGACGGGAATGAAATCTTTCGTTTCTTTTTCCGTGCTGTTGTGAAAGTTATAATGCCTAATCGAGCCGTAATCCGTTATCTTATCGCTTCCCGAAATGAAATACGTGGGAAGAACCTCCTCGCAGAGTTCGACTATGTGGGAAGTGTTCGAACTGTTGTATCCGCCGACGACCACAGCCATATCGGCATTCTGCCCGAGCAGTGAAATTGTCGCGCGCTGGTTATCGTGCGTGGCGTAGCACAGCGTGTCGCGCGTATCGGCGAAATGCTCTTTTATTCTTTCACCGCCGTATTTCAGAATCATTATGTTTCTCAGATATTCCGCGATTGCTTCGGTTTCAGTCGCCAGCATAGTAGTCTGGTTAACGACGCCAACTTTAGCGAGATGAACAGAAGGATTAAAGTCCTGTGAAATCCTGTTCTTAAAGAACTCCATGAATTCACCGACAGAAATTTCTCCGAGTATGCATTTCCCGAGAATCGCGGCTTCTTCTATATTTCTGACTATAACGGTCGGAGCGTCCTCCTTGCTGTGAGAGAAAGTCGCGCGGGTTTCCTCGTGTTTATGCTTGCCGTGAACGATGACTGTGAAGCCGCTCTTGCCGAGCGAAGCGGCGCGGTTCCATACTTTTTCGACGAATGGGCAGGTCGTATCATATTTAAGCGTCTTTATTCCGATTTCGTCAAGTTTCTTCTGAATTTCAACCGTCGTGCCGAAGGCGGGAATTATGACGATATCATTTTTGTCAAGTTCGCTCCAGTCGATTATCTGATTTCCTTTCGTGTCGCATATAAATCTGACGCCGCGGTCGAGCAGGTCGCCGTTGACCTCCGGGTTGTGAATCATTTCGCTCAGGAGAAAAATTTTTCTCCCCGAATTTTCCTCGATTGCCCTGTAAGAGATTTCAATCGCGTTCTCGACGCCGTAGCAGAATCCGAAATGGCGGGCGATTAGAAAATCCACGGGTCCGAAGTCAAGAACGGTCGGCGAATAGTCCCTTTTTCTCGGGTCCGACATTTCCCTGATTTTCTTTATCCTGGAAATCAGGCTGCTTCTGTAAATCAGCGGTATAGCGAATTTTTTCATTGTATAATATAATTATTCGAACGCAGAAATTCCTGTTACATCTTCGCCGAGAATCAGGGTATGCATTTCGTGGGTGCCCTCATAAGTCTTGACGGA
The DNA here is from genome assembly GCA_964581915.1 of uncultured Ignavibacteriaceae bacterium. Taxonomy (GTDB): domain Bacteria; phylum Bacteroidota; class Ignavibacteria; order Tepidaquicellales; family Tepidaquicellaceae; genus CAIKZJ01. The sequence goes on from CAZOQR010000172.1 coordinate 2,910, forward strand.
TTCTATGTTGTTCAGATGACGCATAACGGGATATTCGTCGAGTATACCGTTGGCTCCGAGCATTTCGCGCGCCATCGAAGCGATGTTCTTGGCAATTTCGCAGTTGTTTCTTTTCGCCATCGAAACGTGCTGAGGTCTCATTTTTTCGTTGTCCTTCAACTGACCGAGTCGGAAGCAGAGCAATTGCGCTTTAGTTATTTCGGTGAGCATATAAGCGAGTTTCTCCTGAGTAATCTGGAAAGCGGCAATAGGCTTGCCGAACTGTATTCTCGATTTCGAGTATTCGAGAGCGGCGGTATAGCATTCCATCGCGAGACCGACGACGCCCCAGGCTATTCCGTACCGCGCCTGCGTGAGGCACATTAGCGGCGATTTAAGACCTCCGCTTTTAGGGAGGATGTTTTCTTCAGGAATGAGACAGTCCTCGAAAACGAGTTCGGATGTAACGGAAGCGCGGAGCGAGAGTTTGCCTTTTGTTTCAGGAGCGGAAAAACCTTTTGTACCTTTTTCGACGAGGAAACCGCGGACTTTCCCGTCGAGTTTCGCCCATACGACGGCGACGTCGGCTATCGAGCCGTTAGTAATCCACATCTTCGCTCCGTTAAGCAGATATCCGCCGCTTACTTTTTCCGCTTTGGTAATCATGCCTCCGGGATTGCTGCCGAAGTCGGGTTCGGTGAGGCCGAAGCATCCGATTTTTTCGGCGGAGGCGAGTTTTGGCAGCCAGAATTTTTTCTGCTCTTCGCTGCCGAAAGTGTAAACGGGATACATCACGAGTCCTGACTGAACGGAGGCGAAACTTCGTATTCCGCTGTCGCCGCGCTCGAGTTCCTGCATTATCAGACCGTAAGCGATGTTGTTTATCCCCATTCCGCCGTATTCGGGCGGAAGAGTCGGACCGAAGATGCCCAGTTCCGCCATTTTCGGGATAAGTTCTTTCGGGAACTTCATATCCTGATTGTATTTCTCAATTATCGGAATGACTTCATTTGAAACGAAATCCCTTACGGTATCGCGTATCGCTTTTTCCTCTTCGGTGAAGAGGCCGTCGAGAAGATAGTAGTCGACTCCTTTGTATTCAGTGCTGCTCATAATGTTTATTTTTTGCTTTCGAGATATTCGAGATTTGAATTATTTGATTTAACTTTTACTCTTATTCCGGTTTTCAGGTATTTAACTTCTTTAACTTCGGATTTCCGGTATATTTCATTAAGCCCTTTATAGTCGTGCGGTTTCAGTTTAATTACTGTTTCCGCGTCTTCCGAAGTAATCGTGTCCTTGATTTTTTTCAGGAGCGAAGAAATATTCAGTCCTTTTTTCGCGGAGATAAAGACCGCGCCATTGTGTTTCTGTTTAAGCCCCGAAATGATTTCCTTATTTTTCAGGCTGTCAACCTTGTTGAAAACCTCGATTATGTTGCGGTGTTTCACGCCGATTTCATCAAGCGTATCTTTTACAACGGACATTTGCTCTTCAAAGTTCGGGCTCGAGGCGTCAACTACGTGAAGGAGCACGTCGGATTCGACGACTTCCGAGAGGGTCGATTTAAATGATTCAATGAGATTATGCGGAAGGTTCTTGATAAAGCCGACGGTGTCGGATATGAGCACCTTTTTAGGAAATCTCGAAATTATATTCTCATCGTCAAATTTTTTTATGCCGAGCACGCGCGTGGATGTATCGAGCGTGGCGAAGAGTTTATCTTCGACATAAACGTCGGAATCCGTGAGAAGGTTGAGCAGAGTTGACTTTCCGACGTTCGTGTAGCCGACAAGCGAGAGGCGGAAGAAATTTTTTCTTTCGAGCGCCTGAGTCGCGCGTTGAACGTTTATCTTGTTCAGTTTTTCTTTAAGAACGGAAATTCTTTTTTTAATCAAGCGCCTGTCGGTTTCAATCTGGGTTTCGCCGGGACCTTTCGTGCCGATGCCGCCGTATTGCTTTGACAGGTGCGTCCACTGGCGCGTAAGGCGCGGCAGAGAATACTCGAGTTGCGCGAGTTCGACCTGGAGTTTCGCCTGCGAGGTGCGCGCGTTGCGCGCGAAGATATCGAGGATGAGGTTCGACTTGTCGATAATCTTGCACTTGATTTCGGATTCGAGGTTGCGCAATTGCGTGTATGAAAGTTCGTTTTCGAAAATAACGAGCGACACGGAATTCTCTTCGACGAATTCCGCGATTTCCAAAACCTTGCCTTTGCCTATCATATACCGTGAATCGAAATTATCGCTGAACTGATAGTATGATTTTACAACGTCCGCGCCCGCGGTCTCGGCGAGAAATTTTAGTTCGTCGAGAGACTGAACGTGGCTGAATGAGTTTTTTCCGGCTTTCAGGGAAAAATACACCAGAACGGCTTTTTCGAGTTCCTGTTTTGTTTCAATCAATAAAAAATCTCCTTTTGCAAAATTATCAAATCCGGAGGTCAGTTGAAATCTATTATGAATTCAATTAGCAATAAGCAATTGGAGCAAGAGATTATTTACCACAGAGACCACAGAGATTTTTTAGATAGAAGAGCGGGAGTGGGTAATCAATTAGCGATTGGCAATTATCTGTTAGCAAGAAGAGCAGGAGAAGTGTCACAGAGTTACACAGAGCAGGCTCAGAGACACACAGAGTATTTTTAGGTTAAAGAGCGGTAACCAATTAACGATTGACAGTTAACAATTAGCAAGAAGAGCAAGAGAAATGACACGGAGTTACACAGAGCAGGCTCAGAGACACACAGAGTATTTTTAGGTAAAAGAGCGGTAACCAAATAACGATTGACAGTTAGCAATTAGCAAGAAGAGCAGGAGAAGTGGCACAGAGTTCCGTAAAGAAGGCGCGGAGAGCACAGAGGTTTTATATATAAGAGCGTTATATCATTAAGGCTCGGTGGTAAAGGGGTTACGGCGGGTTAAACAAATTTTGAGTCTTTTTTCAGGGCTTTGGACAGAAGATTCCTGTATTTCTCCGAAGGTATTTCCAGTGCGCCGAAAGACCTAAAGACGGGAGAAGACATTTGTATATCGAACAACTTGAAATTATTTTTACGGAGCAGTTCGTGAAGAAAAACGACGCAGACTTTCGAGGCGTTCGGGACGTTGAAGAACATAGATTCTCCGAAGAAAGCGGATTTAAGCGCTACGCCGTAGAGGCCGCCGGCGAGTTTTTCCTCGCAGTACGCTTCGACCGAGTGGGCGAAACCTTTATTGAACAAATCGGAGTATAGCGATATAATTTCGGGAGTTATCCAGGTTTCTCCGTGCGATTGCGCGCAATTTCTAATTACCGTAT
>CAZOQR010000173.1:0-6186 GCA_964581915.1 uncultured Ignavibacteriaceae bacterium
TCCTCCGTATGTGGGGTAACAAGTAATTCCGATTTTCATAGCCGATTAAAAATTTATTTGTTTCTAAAATACTTATATATATCTTAAAATTAAAATGAAAAGAAACCGTTCGTTTATTTAAAAATTCCGGGAGTCCGCCGTTATCAGTTCTGAACTTGTACTTCCACGATTGCCGTTCAACGATTTCGTTATGCCTGCGGGATGGGTATATTACTCAATCACTACGCTGTATCCGAACGCTTCCTCGAAGAGTCCCTTCCGCATTTCTGCGCCCCAGATTTCCAGAGTCGGGTCCGCGCCCGCTCTGGTTTTAGTCTTAATCCTGTAAACGCTGCCTGTCAGGGATATTTCAATCTTTTCAATTACGGAGTTGTGCCCCCTGTCAAGCCCGTCCGCGATGCGGAGAATGCCCGCGAGCATCCTGACCTTGCGCTTGTTGAGCGCGGATAGTTTGTAATAGTCCGTGTGTTTCTGCTTGGGATGCGACTTCCTGTGGTAGCGCGATATGTTCGCTATCATTTCAATCTCTTCGTTGTTGTATCCGAGAAGTTCCGAATTCTTTATAAGGTAGTAAGAATGCCTGTGATGCTGCGACTGCGATATGCTGTGACCTATGTCGTGAAGTATGCAGGACGCTTCAAGGAATTCCCTGTCCTTCTCGCCGAGTTCGAAACTGTCCTTCAGGCTGTTGAAAATGTTTTCCGCGAACTGAAGAACCTTCTTCACGTGCTCCTCGTCGTACCTGCATTGCCTCGCGAGGTTGACGATGCTCCTGTATCTCACGTTCCTCAGGTCGGCGGCTTCGAGAGCGTTGTGCTCCTTGTCAATCGTATCGAGAATTATTCCCTCGCGCAGGGCGTAACTCGCGAGAGTTATGGTTTTCAAGTCAAGTTCCCTGAATAACTGCTCGAGCACTATCGAGCCCGCCGTGATTATGTCCGCGCGCTCCGAATCGAGTCCTTCGATTTTTTTCAACTGTGAAACCGATTCGCATTTCAGAATCCGCCCGAGCGCTTCATTCAGTTCTTCTGAACTGTACTTGAAATTGTTGAAATTAAAATCAGCCGTGTCCGCCGAAGTCTTCTCCGCGAGTATTACCGAGCCGATGTTAGTGATTGTTCCCGACGTTCCAACGACGCATTCGTATTTTTCTTCCTTTATCTGCCTGATTACGGGATTCATTATGAGCCTCGAATAACGTCTCGCTTCCTCTATGCTGCCGCTTTCAAACCTGCCGCCGCTGAAAAATTTCTCCGTCAATCTCACGGCTCCGAGTTTGAAACTGTTCGCGTAATGAACCTGCCCTTTCGCGCCGATTAGTATCTCAGTGCTTCCGCCCCCGATGTCAATAAGCATAATTCGTTTGTCAAAAACGTCCAGGGACTGAAGAACGCCGAGATATATCAGACGCGCCTCTTCAAAACCCGATACAACCTCAATCTGGATTCCGGTCTTCTCGAGCACCATGTAAATGAACTCGTCCCTGTTAAGCGCCTCTCTCACCGCGCTCGTCGCGACCGCGCGTATCCCGGCGTCAAGCGAATCGCATATTATTTTAAACCTCTTTAACGCCGCTACCGCGCGCTCCATCGCGTCCGGCGAAAGGTATTTCATGTCCGTCGAACTCTTTCCGAGACGCACGACTTCCTTTTCCTTGCCCAGAATCTTAACGATTCCCCTGTCGCTTACCTTCGCTATTACCAGATGAAAGGAATTTGTTCCGATGTCTATCGCAGCAAGATTTTTCACGTGATTCATTTCCGTTTCAGCGCTATTAGTTTCTCCGATTCTTCAAACACTTTTTCAACGGTTATTTTATCTATGTCTTCCGAAGTCGATTGAATGCTCCTTCCGTATTCGTTCTGCGGTCCCCACTCGTAAGCGCGCGTCGGCCCGAAGAGACCGATTACTTTCGCATTGACGAACGCAGCGACGTGCATCAGCCCGGTATCGTTAGTCACGTAAAGGTCCGTTTCAGCAAGCACCGCCGCGATGTTTTTCAGGTGCGGTTTTTCGATTATCACGGGTTTGATTTTTTTCTTCTCGAGTTTTTGAAGCAGGTAATCCGTTACTTCCCTGTCCATGTATCCGGACGTCAGCATTATGTAGCAATCGTATCCCGAGCGGAGCATTTCAATCAGTTTTATGAACCTGTCGGGACTCCACCTGTTTTTCGCCTTTCCCGCTCCCGCGTGAAACGCGAATACCTTCCTGCCTCTGTCGGGAAAATTTTCCCTGAAAAATTCCCTCGAAAATTTAACCTCTCCGGGATTAAGCCTGATTCTGACCTTCTTCCTTTCCGCCTCGGTGTAATCCGCTCCGAGAAGCCTTCCGTAGTCGAGATTTCTCTCCGTCTGATGTATTTCCTTCCCGCTCCAGTTAAAGTCAACCGAATCAGTCAGCAGTCCCGCCGACTTGTTTTTCCTTCCGTTAATGCTCGCGGCGCCGATTCTTATCCTCGCGCCAGAAAGGAAATTAATGTAATGCGATGTTGATGAAGCGGAAACTGTCGAAGGCACTATTCCAATCTCGTATTTTCTTTTCCTTACAGTCCTTATAAGGTTGAAGAAACTCGCAGGCTTGTTCTTGTCGAACTTTATAAGATTGTCAATGTATTCGCTGCCGTCCTCGAACATCCTGCAGTTGAAAGGCGAGGCGACAAGCGTTAGCAAAGCGTTCCTGAATTTATTCTTAAGCGCGGCGAAAAGCGGCGTGCTGCAGAGCATGTCCCCTAACTGGTTATGCTGCCGCACTACCAGTATGTTCTTCACGCTAACAGCGTCAAAGGTCTTCGTACTTTGCATCGACGGCCTTATCCTTATCGATTTGTGATTTTTTCTCCCGCGGCGGGGCGCTCTTAACGCCCGTGCCGTTTGACTTTAACCTGTAAAAAATTCCCATAAGGAATTTCAGAATATAAAAAAGAAGAATAAAAAGTATCAGGTATGCTAATATCTTGCCCATCGGTTATTTGTTGTTGGCTATTTTTCTCGCGGACGGGTCGAAATACTCCATGTTGCCGTGCTCGGGCTTCATTATTTCGCTCAGCAATTCGTCAAAATCCTTCGGGTTGTTTACGAAATCAATCTCCGCAGCGTTCACTATCAGAACCCTCGAAGCCTTGTACCTGAAAAAGAAATAATTGTATCCTTCGTTCAGGTCCTTTATGTATGTTTCCGACATCGGTTTCTCCGCGAGCCTGCCGCGCTTGTTTATGTTCGACATTAGCCTGTCAACCGTCGACTGGAGATATATGACGAGGTCGGGAACCACGATGTTTCTCTCGATGAACGACACCATTTTTTCGTAAAGTTCAAGTTCGTCGTCCGCAAGGTTAAGATAAGCGAAAATCTTGTCTTTCTCGAAAATGTAATCCGATATGATGTAATTATGGAACAGGTCTTCCTGCCTCAACTGCAGCAACTGCTTGTACCTTGTAAGCAGAAAATAAATCTGCGTGTGAAACGCGTACCTCGAAGGATTCTTGTAGAACTTCTCGAGGAACGGATTGTCCTCGAAATTTTCAAGAATAAGTTTCGCGTTAAGTTTCTCGGCCAGTTTTTTTGCGAGCGATGTCTTTCCCGCTCCGATGACTCCTTCAATCGCTATGTATTTAATCGTGTCTCCGGGCACTATTTTTTGCTTTTGAATATTTTGACTTTTGATTTATCCCTCGTGAGAGCGAGAAGTTTCTTCATTGGCTTTAACAATACGGGATGGACGAATTCAGGCGCGATTTCATTCATCGGCACGAGCACGAAGCGCCTGTTCTGCACTTCCTTGTGTGGAACCGTCAAAACGCCCGACTGATAAACAAGGTCTCCGAAAAAAAGTATGTCTATGTCTATTTCCCTCTCGAGCCATTTTCCGCGCTTCGTCCTGCCGACCGATTTCTCGGTCGCTTTCAGGAAATCGAGCAGTTCCGATGGCATCAGTCCCGTCTCGATTTCAATTACGCTGTTCAGGAATTTCTCCTGATCGGTTATTCCCCAGGGCTCGGTCTCGTACATAGACGAACTTCGAATGAGTTTGATATTCTTATGTTCGGAAATTTTCTCCGCGGTCTTCTTCAGGAATCCCGCCCTGTTGCCTACATTCGACCCTAAGCCTAAATAAACGTTTTCTTTCATCGTCTTTCCAATTCGTTTATGATTTCAACCGAATCAATTATCCCCAGCGGAGCGTTCGGTTTTCTTACTTTTACGGTTACCTTGTTCACGAGCGGAAAATGCTCTATTATCGCCTCGCACACCTTGATGCTCGCCGTTTCGATAAGATTGAATTTCTCGCGGCTGAAAATCTCCTTCAGCAGGTTGTAAACGGCGAGGTAATTCACCGTCTTGCTTAGTTTGTCGCTGTGATTCAATTCCTTCAGGTCGCAAAGCATCTCGATGTCAACCTCGAACTGATTGCCGAAGACCTTTTCGTGCTCAAGGTCGCCGTGATACGCGAAAAATTTCGCGTTGTTTATTTTTATTATTGTCTGTTCCAATTACTTTTTCTTCTTAACCGCTTTTCTTACGGCTTTCTTAATCGCTTTCTTTACTCTCTTCGTATCCTTCTTAACATTCTTCTTTGACGTCTTTACTGATTTCCTGACTGCCTTGCTCTTCCGGCCCGCTTTTACTTTTTCAAGCGCGAGTTTTACCGTTTTACCTATGTCGGCCGGCGACTCGACTACGTAGATTCCGCATTCTTTCATAACAGACATCTTCTCCGCCGCCGTTCCTTTTCCGCCTGCGATAATCGCGCCTGCGTGTCCCATCCTTCTTCCCGGAGGAGCCGTCCTTCCCGCGATAAATCCTATCACGGGTTTCTTGAAATGTTTCTTTATGTAATATGCGGCTTCCTCTTCGGCGCTCCCGCCGATTTCCCCTATCATTACTACCGCTTCCGTGTTCTTGTCTTCGTTGAACAACTTCATCGCATCCAGAAATCTCGTGCCGATTACGGGGTCTCCGCCTATGCCGATGCAGGTCGATTGTCCGATACCAAGTTTTGTCAACTGGTCAACCGCCTCGTATGTAAGCGTTCCGCTTCTCGAAATAACTCCGACTTTTCCTTTCTTATGAATGAAACCCGGCATTATCCCGATCTTGCATTCGCCCGGCGTTATTATCCCGGGACAGTTCGGTCCTATGAAGCGCGCCGTTCTGCCTTTCTTGTTGACGCTTTGAACGTAATCGTAAACCTTTATCATGTCTCTCGCGGGTATGCCTTCAGTAATGCACACTACGAGGTCAATACCGGCGTCAACGGCTTCAATAATCGCGTCCGCCGCGAATCCCGCGGGCACGAACACTACAGACACGTTCGCCTTCGTCGCCGCAACGGCTTCTTTCGCGGTGTTGAAAATCGGTATCTTTTCCGCGAATAATGTTCCGCCCTTGCCGGGTGTCACGCCTCCTACGACGTTCGTCCCGTATTCTATCATCTGTGTCGCGTGAAACGTTCCTTCGGAACCCGTGATTCCCTGCACTATGACTCTCGATTTGCTATTTACTAAGATGCTCATATGTTGTTATGTTTTACTGTTTATTTTACTACGTTGCTTTTGATTTTCCACTTTCCGGTCTTGTCGGCTACAAGATTATACGTGATCGTGCTTTCCTTTTCTATTTCCTTGCCGTCGCTTCCGACAGTCGTCTGCTTGACCTTGACCTTTACTGTCGCTGTTTCTCCCTTCTTCGACAATACAGTCGGGGGTCCCGTTACTACAAACTTCTTGACGTTCTTGTAATTTTTCTTGAAACTGTCAGCCGACCTGCCGTCCCATACCTCGCTCGCCTTCTTCATGTTGGCTTCGAAGGTTTTTGTGTCGCTGACGCCCCGCTGTATGAACTCGAGATAATCTCCTACTGCCGTCTGCGGATTGTCAAGTCGCTTGTTCAGTTCCTTTTCCTTCTGAGTGAATTTTTCCTTGTTCTTGTCTTTCGTCTTGACGGTGTCCTTGACCGTCTTCGACGTATCCTTTACGCCCGTATCCTTACCCTGTGATGTGAGCGTAGAATCTATCTTTTTTAACCTTTCTTCCCATTGCCTTAACTGCTCCTCCTTAATGTTCAGAAAATCTTCCTTGTCTTTCAACTCCTTTTCCTTGTCGGAATACTGTTCCTTCTGTTGTGTTACGTTTTGCTGCTCCTCTTTTTTGTCGCAAGATGTGATGGTAAAGATAAATGATATAAG
>CAZOQR010000174.1:0-6177 GCA_964581915.1 uncultured Ignavibacteriaceae bacterium
ACGAAAGACTGCTTGCCGAGTCTTAAGAAATTATTATTAGCAATAAGAGTGTTCGCGAAAAGGTAAGTGGCAATCAAACCCGCGAGTCTTCCAAAACCCGCCTTATCCCTGCTCCGGAAATCGATTTTTAGAAACAACCGTGTTAGCAATATGCTGTTATTGTCCGACATTCTTCTTGTATTCTTCGACTGCTTTAAGATGTTCTTTATAAGTAGCGGTGAAAGTGTGTCCGCCTTTTCCTGTCGCGACAAAGAACAGATATTCGTGTCCGGCGGGATTCAAAGCCGATTCTATCGCCTTCAGTCCCGGATTGTTAATCGGACCGGGCGGAAGTCCGTAGTTCAGATAAGTATTATAAGGAGATTTCGTCTTCAGGTCGCTTTTCAAAAGCCGCTGTTTGGGACCGTCGGGGAGAATGTACTGAACAGTCGGATCCGCCTCGAGCCTCATTCTTTTCTTCATTCTGTTTACGTACACTCCCGCGATTACAGGCATTTCGGAATCTATCTGTGTTTCGCCCTGAACAATTGAAGCGAGTGTAACGGCTTTCAGCATTTTTTCTGGATTATCCTTAAAATCCTGATTCGTCTCGATGACTTTTTCCACAAACTGGTTAAAGAGCACCTGAACGAGTTCTCTCTCGGAAATATCGACGGGGATTTTGTAGGTTTCAGGCAGGAGAAATCCTTCAAGGTTTTTTACTTTCCCGTCCAGGCCGATAACATTTATAAGAGAGTCATTTCCGCACTCCCTCAGGAATTCTTCGGAATTCAGGTTAAGTTTCGCGTCAACCGATTTCGCGATCTGTTTAAGCGTCATTCCTTCGAGCACGGTGAATTTCACTGTAAAATTAAGCGTCGGGTCGGTGAGTATTCTCAGCAGTTCAAGATTATTCAGTCCGGGTTCGAGTATATATGTTCTTGAAATTATTTTTGTATCCTTGTTCTGAAGTTTAGCGGCTAACTTGAAATAAAACGCGCTGTTTATAACTCCTTCTTTTTCGAGTTCGTCGGCAATCTGCGTAAAGCGGCTGCCCGGCGATACCCTGAATTTAATTTCTTTCTCAAGGCTGTTACCCGAGAAATAAATCTTATACGACAATGACAGAAGGACGACCGAAGAAACGAGCAAGGCGCCAAACAGCGCCCTTAACAGGTTCTCGACGTTTAATTTCCTGTCTTTTACATCAAAGAGAGGCACCTCGGACAAACGTTTAAGAGTCTTCCGGAGCAAGCCAAGCATTATATAAAATTTCGCGTGTCTGATACGGGAATATTTTGCTGTAAATACAATAAAATATACAATTTGAGCAGTATTTTCAATTTTGAAAGTACGGAGAAGAAACGAAAATCAAAAACACACGAAACGTTTAATAGAACTTTAAAGTCTGATTATTGTTATAAGTTAGTAAACACTAACTTTTAAAATGGCAAGACTGAAAACGGAAGACAGGCGGAAGAACATTGTCGACGAGGCGGTCAAAATCATACACAAGCAGGGTTTTGAAGCGCTGACGATAAGGGAACTGGCATACAGGGTGAACGTTACGGAGCCGGCAATATACAGGCATTTCGAGAACAAGGAAGACATTATTCTATCGATAATGGACAGGATGAACGAGTTCGACGAGGAGTTGAACAAGCACATAGAGAGCGTGAAGGGGAAGGAAAGAAAGATTGCGGAACTCATAAATTTTCATTTTCTTTTTTTCGAGAAAAATCCCGAGATAACATCCATTATTTTTTCGGAGGACATATTCAGAAACGGAAAATCTCTGCCCGATAAACTTCTGAGCATACTTACGCACAGGAGGCGGATAATCTGCAAGGTGCTGGAGGACGCGAAGAGGAGCAGGGAGTACAGGGGTTTAAGTTCCTGCAATCTGGCGACGATTATACTCGGATTCATTCGTCTCGTTGTATTGAGATGGCGGTTGTCGGGATTCGCTTATTCTCTGGTAGAGTCGGGCAATTCAGAAGCGAAGACTCTTTTGAAACTTATATACAACTACGGATAATCGCAAAGGCATCAACTAAAACAATAAATCAAAATTATGGACACAAAAAAACTCTGGTTTATTTTCGCGGCAGTCGTGCTGCTGAGTTTCGCCGTGCTCGGATATTACGGGTACGATATATACATGAAAGCGCCTCCTGTTCCCGGAAAAGTAATGTCGAAGAGCGGCGCGGTTCTTTTCACGGGACAGGATATAATGGACGGACAGAACATCTGGCAGTCAACGGGAGGGCAGGAACTGGGAACGGTATGGGGACACGGTTCGTACCTTGCTCCCGACTGGTCTGCCGACTGGCTTCACAGGGAAGCGGTGTATATACTTAACAAATGGTCCAAAGATGAATTTAACAAGAAATTTGACGAACTTGACGATGAAGCAAAAGCGGTGTACAAAGTAAGACTGCGTAAGGAATTACGTACGAACACGTATGATGAAAAGACGGGCGCGTTGACCGTGTCTGCGATTCGCGAGGAAGCGATAAAAGACAATTTCTCATATTATGCGGGATTGTTCATGAACAACCCGGCGCTGTCAAAACTTCGCGAAGCGTATTCGATACCCGAGAACACGATTAAGGATGCTGACAGGATGAACAAGATGAATGCTTTCTTTTTCTGGATATCCTGGTCGTGCGTCACTGAGAGACCCGGGGCGGGCATTACTTACACTAACAACTGGCCCCCGGACGAAACAGTCGGGAACACGCCCGCGCCGTCTTTGATAATATGGACGGGTTTCAGTGTAATAATGCTTATCGCGGGAATAGGCGTGCTTGGTTATTATTACGCCAAGAACAGCAGCGACGAGCCGCTTGCTTTATCGCTTCCGCAAAATGATCCGTTATCGGGAGTGATGCCTACTCCTTCGATGATCGCGACGAACAAATATTTCTGGGTCGTATGCGGCTTAATAGTGCTTCAGGTAATAATGGGGGTGGTCACCGCGCATTTCGGAGTGGAGGGCAACAGTTTTTACGGATTATCCCTTGACAACATAATGCCTTACTCTATTTCAAGAACGTGGCACGTGCAACTCGCGATTTTCTGGATAGCGACATCGTGGCTCGCGACCGGGTTGTACATAGCGCCCGCGGTATCCGGGCACGAGCCGAAGTTCCAGAGATTCGGTGTGAATTTTCTGTTTGCGGCACTACTTATAATAGTAGTAGGTTCATTAATCGGTCAGTGGCTCGGAGTAATGCAAAAACTAGGACTGGTACAGAATTTCTGGTTCGGACATCAGGGATATGAGTATGTCGACCTCGGCAGGTTCTGGCAGTTATTTCTTTTTATCGGTTTAGTCATTTGGCTTGTATTGCTGCTGAGGGCGCTTATGCCGATACTGAAAAAGCCGGGAGAGCACAAGACGCTTCTGACGATGTTCGTCATAGCGTCAGTAGCAATAGCGGCATTTTACGGAGCCGGTCTGATGTGGGGGAGACAGACGCATTTATCAATCGCCGAATACTGGCGCTGGTGGGTTGTTCATCTCTGGGTTGAAGGATTTTTTGAGGTGTTCGCCACGGTAGTATCCGCGTTCCTGTTCTCAAGAATGGGTCTTTTGCGTGTAAAGACTGCGTCATACTCGGTATTATTTTCGACAATAATATTTCTAACGGGGGGGATTCTCGGAACATTCCATCATCTGTATTTTGCCGGCACATCTCCCGCGATAATAGCGCTGGGCGCGACTTTCAGCGCGCTTGAAGTCGTTCCGCTCGTATTCATGGGATTCGAGGTATATCATAACCTGAAGATAAGCCGTTCGACCGAATGGATTAAGGCTTACAAGTGGCCTATATACTGTTTCATATCGGTAGCATTCTGGAATCTTGTCGGCGCGGGAATATTCGGATTTCTAATAAACCCGCCGATAGCATTATACTACATGCAGGGACTGAACACGACGCCCGTGCACGGACATACCGCCTTGTTCGGCGTTTACGGAATGCTTGGAATCGGACTGATGCTATTTGTTCTTAAAAGTTTAATGGCGAAGTACGTATGGAAGGACGGCGTTATAAAATTCGCGTTCTGGTCCATTAACATAGGTCTATTGCTAATGGTATTAATCAGCATACTTCCTGTCGGGTTATTTCAGACGTTCGCGAGCGTTAAATACGGGATGTGGTTCGCGCGTTCGGCTGAATTCATGCAGGACCCGATGCTGAACACGTTCAGGTGGCTCAGGGTGATAGGCGATACTATCTTCGCACTCGGCACGCTTGCGCTGGGATGGTTCGTAATCGGATTGAAGACAGGCTGGTCGCTTGACAAAACAAAAATGGATTTACAAAAATAATTATTAATAAACCAAAAGGAAGCATATGGAATACACGAAAAACAACACACTGTCTGAAATCGTAAGACAGGACTTCAGGGCGTCAAGAGTTTTTGAGAGGCACGGACTTGATTTTTGCTGCAACGGAAAGAGAAAACTCGAATCCGCCTGCGCGGAAAAAGGTCTTGACGCAGAAACGATACTGATTGAATTAAGGAGGGAAATGAAAAGTGATAACGCGCCCGACGAAAACTATGACGGAATGGAACTTGATGAACTTGTCAATTACATAGTAATGAAGCACCACGGTTATATAAAGGGGATTCTTCCCTTGCTGAACAGGTTTTCGGAAAAAGTGCTAAATGCTCACGGGAAAAACCATCCTGAACTTGCGAGGGTATCGGAGTTATATCATCAGGTCGAAGCGGAACTCACGTCACACATGTTCAAGGAGGAGAATGTATTGTTTCCGTTCATCGTAAGGATGTCCGAGATTAAGAAGAACAGCGGTAAACTGACTTCAATACCTTTTGGCAGCGTGAGGAATCCAATAAGCCAGATGGAAGCCGAGCACGACAGCGCAGGCAGCGCGTTCCACGAGATGAGGAAAATCACGGACAACTTCAAAATACCTGCCGACGCGTGCAATACTTTTAAATCGTATTACGAGGAACTGAATAATTTTGAGACGGATCTGCATCAGCACATACATCTCGAGAATAACATACTTCATCCGAAAGCGATAGAAATGGAAGAGTTTCTTCTGACATCAAACTGACGACCGGCGCGTCAAACATTTTCCATAACGTCACGAAGCGGGTGCTTCGCGGCGTTTTTATATATCCGGAAAGATTGTACGAGAAGGGAAAGAAAAATATAGGTTGCGGTAAACAGAGATATAAAAAGCAATCCGATTTTATAAATTGAAGTTATACGAGCGATGAGTTAAGTTGACTGATGCCGCAAAAAAAGCACATAAACCTTAAGGCAGTCGTGTTTCTCGCTCTCGGAATAGTATGCATAGGCTTTTCGGCAATATTCGTAAAAGCCGCGGGCGTTCCGGGAATGGTGTCGGCGTTTTACCGCTCGTTAATAGCGGGGGCGGTTGTCGTACCGTGGTGGCTTATAAAAAGAAAACCGATGCCCGGAAAGCGGGAGTTAAAGTGGATAATCACGGGGGGAGTTTTTTTCGCGATAGACTTAATATTCTGGAACGCGAGCCTGCTTCTGACATCCGCGGCGACTGCCACGCTGCTTGCAAACAACGCACCTATCTGGGTAGGTCTGGGCGCTATGCTGCTTTTCAGGGAAAAATTAACTTACAAATACTGGGCTGGACTGGTAATAGCGTTGTTCGGAATGTCGGTGCTTCTCGGATTCGATTCAATAAGGAACCTGAACTTCAACACGGGGGACATACTTGCTCTCACCGCGAGTTTGTTCTATGCCGTGTATCTTCTCACGACGCAGAAAGCGAGAGCGAAAACGGATACAATCTCATTCATGTCTGTTTCGACTATATCTACCGTGTTCGTGCTGCTTGCAATAAATATAATTTCCGGTTCCGCGCTTACAGGATTTTCGATGAAGACCTGGGCGGCTCTTCTTGGACTCGGGCTGATATCCCATCTCGGCGGATGGCTTCTTATAAATTACGCGTTGGGGCATATGAAAGCATCGAGCGTATCCGTATCTTTGTTATCGCAGGCGGTGGTTACCGCGCTTCTCGCGATTCCGTTCTTAGGTGAGATTCCGGCATTCCATCAGATTGCAGGCGGGTTATTTATACTGCTGGGAATTTATTTTGTGAACAGGGGAGAAGGAAATTAATTCAAAATTAAAAATTTAAAATGCAAAATTGCAATTAAAAGTTAAAAATT
>CAZOQR010000175.1:0-6092 GCA_964581915.1 uncultured Ignavibacteriaceae bacterium
TAAAGTAAATCATCGTTGCCGAAAAAAACTGCAATATTACAGTCGAATTACATTCCCTGGAAAGGATACTTCGACCTGATTAATTCCGTTGACGAATTCATAATTCTGGATGAAGTGCAGTACACGAAGAATGACTGGCGGAACAGGAACAAAATCAAGACGCCTGAAGGTCTATTCTGGCTAACGATTCCCGTATTAAGCAAGGGCAATTTCGGAAATAAAATAAGCGAGATAAGGATTAAAGACACCAACTGGCAGGAAAAGCACTGGAAATCGATTGTCGTCAATTACGCAAGAGCGAAACGGTTTAATGAGTACAAAAATATTTTCGAGGATTTATATTCCGGACCTAGCACGGATTTTCTATCGGAAGTGAATCTGAAATTCATACGCGCCATAAACGCCATACTCGGAATAAAGACCAAGATATCGATGTCGAGCGATTTCAGGCTGCTCGACGCTAAAACGGAACGCCTGATTGATTTATGCAAACAGGTTCAGGCAGACGAATACATAAGCGGTCCTGCCGCAAAAGATTACATCGTCGAAGACCTATTCAGGGAAGCGAACATCAAACTAACCTGGATGGATTACAGCGGATACTGTGAATACGGACAACTTTATCCTCCTTTCAATCACTTCGTGAGCATTATTGATTTGATTTTTAACGAGGGAGAAAATTCAACAAAATTCATGAAAACATTCAATCATGCATGATTATTCGGTAATAATTCCCGTATTCCGGGGCGAAAAAACCCTGGAAAAATTATTCAGGCTATGCAAGATAACGTTCGAAAACCTGAAATCCTCATTTGAAATAATTTTCGTTCTCGACAACAAGAACGACGAAGCGTGGAATATAATAAAGTCGTTGAGAGAGGAAAATCCCGGCACCGTAAAGGGAATTGCACTCAGCAGGAATTTCGGACAGCACAACGCGATAATCTGCGGAATCAAGTACGCGGAGGGTAATTTCCTCGTTACAATGGACGAAGACCTTCAGCAATCCCCCGGAGACATACCCCTTCTTATCGAGAAGCAGAAGGAAGAAAATTACGACGTCGTTTACGGAGATTTTCAGGCGCAGGAAAATAAATTTTACCGTAACATCACCTCCAAGTTCATGAAAAATCTGCTGCGGTTCGGCATACCCGGATTGAACTATCACTACTCTACATTCAGGCTCATAAAGGGAAGCATCGCGAAAAGCCTGCTGACGATGAACAACTCATACACGTTTCTCGACGGCTTTCTATCCTGGGTTACAAAGGACACGGCATACGTTATCGTAAAGAACCACAAAAGCGAAGCCGGCGGCAGTTCTTACTCGCTAAAAAAATTAATTGACCATTCGCTAAACATATTTTTTACTTTTTCAAAACTGCCGATAAGACTGATATCTGTTACCTCATTCATTCTGTTCATAGTTTCAATTTCTTACAGTATTTTCATACTGCTTCGAAAACTCATTTACAACGATTTAATCACCGGCTTTGCATCTCTTACTGTCATAATAGGATTCGGATTCGGTTTCACGATGCTCGGTATATCCATGCTCGGCGAGTATCTTTACAGAATAAACCTTAAGACAACAAACCGGCCGAATTATTTCGAAAGGGAAATAATTTGAATCAGACTAAAACAAAAGCAGCCATAATCGGCTCGTCAGACCTCGCACTTCATATGGCGCAGTATTTAACCGCCTTCGGTTACGGGATAGCGGGACTTTTCGACGATTTCCATAATCCCGGCACGAGGGCCGGCGAATATACGGTTCTCGGCGCGATAGAAGATATAATAAAGCAAAAGGACAGGTTTGACGAAGTCTTCATCGGAATCGGCTACAACCATCTGGACAAAAAAGCGGAAGTTGCCGATTTTCTGATAGCGAATAGAATTAAAACGGGGACCTTCGTTCACACTGCAGCATTCGCGGAACAATCAGCGGTTATCGGAAGCGGCTCTTTCATACTTCCGAACTGCACAATCGACAAAGCGGTGAAAATCGGCAGGAACGTATTCCTGAATCCGAACTGCTGCGTCTCGCACGATTCGGAAATCGGCGACGATACATTTCTCGGTCCCGGAGTTGTTGTGTCGGGTAAATGCAAAATTGGAAAGCGTTGTTTTCTCGGAGCAGGCTCGGTTATAAAGGACAACATCGAAGTGTGCGACGGCGTGCTTATCGGCGCCGGAGCGGTCGTAACAAGAAGCATTTCCGCAGCGGGAACATACGCGGGCATACCCGCGAAAAAATTCACACGATAGATTTTGAAAAAAATAATTAATTTCAACAAGCCTTTCCTGACAGGAAAAGAGACGCGCTACATCAGCGATGCCGTTCAATCAGGGAAAATATCCGGCAACGGCGTATTCACGAAAAAATGTCAGGAGTTCTTCGAAAGGAAGTTCGGTTTCAAGAAATGCTTTCTCACTTCAAGTTGCACCGATGCGCTTGAGATGTGCGCCTTGCTCATAGATATCGTGCCCGGCGATGAAATAATCATGCCGTCTTTCACTTTCGTTTCAACCGCAAACGCATTCATACTGAGAGGGGCGCGCGTAGTTTTCGCCGACAGTTCGGAAATGAATCCGAACATTGACGAGGACGGAATCGAAGAACTGATAACTCCGAAAACAAAGGCAATAGTTGTTGTTCATTACGCGGGAATTTCCTGCAACATGGACAGGATATCGGAGATTGCGCGGAGACACGGACTGTTTATTATCGAAGACGCCGCTCAGGCGGTCGATTCGTATTATAGAAACAGGCCGCTCGGCTCTATAGGAAATCTCGCAGCGTTCTCGTTTCACGAGACAAAGAACATAATCTCCGGCGAAGGCGGGATGCTTGTCGTGAACGACGAAAGATTTTTGAAACGCGCGGAAATAATATGGGAAAAAGGCACAAACCGCGCGGCATTCTGGCGCGGCGAGGTTGACAAATACGGATGGGTTGACGTCGGTTCATCTTTCCTGCCGTCAGAAATCACGGCGGCTTTTCTTTACGCGCAGACAGAAAACCTTGAGGAGATACAGAAGAAGAGACTGTTCATCTGGAATGAATACGAACGTCAATTGAGACCGCTCGCCAGTGACGGAAAAGTCAGGCTTCCATTTCTTCCCGATTACGCGACGAATAACGGACACATGTTTTACTTAATATGCAGAAGCGCGGGCGAAAGAGACGAACTGATTAGTTTTCTGAAAGAATCGAACATACACGCGGTGTTTCATTATCTGTCACTTCATAAATCGCCTTATTACTCGGGCAAATACGAAGGCAAGACACTACAGTGGAGCGATACGTATTCGGACTGCCTGCTGCGCCTTCCGTTTTTTTACGAACTCGGAAAAGACGACATAGAGACAATCTGCGGACGGATAAAATTGTTTTTCGATGGAAGATAAATACGAAATCATAGACGGAGTCAGGTGCTACGCGCCGTCGCTGGCTAAGGGCAACAGCGACTTCGACATATCGGCATTCGAAAAACTGTATTCGCTTGAGGAAAAGAACTTCTGGTTCAGGACAAGAAACAGAATCATCAAGCGGCTCGTCGGAAAATATTTCGGCAAGAAAAGGGACGGAAAATTTCTTGAGATAGGATGCGGGACAGGATACGTACTCAAGGGTCTTGAGGAATTCGACAGATTGAAACTGTACGGGGCGGAGATATATCTGGAAGGTCTTAAATACGCGAAGAAACGCCTGCCCGAAATCGAGTTCGTTCAACTCGACGCGACTGAAATGCCATACAGGAATGAGTTCGATTGCGTCGGAGCGTTCGACGTTCTCGAGCATATTGAAAACGACGAGGCAGCAATAAGAAGCATACACGGTTCTCTAAAAGACGGCGGATTATTTTTCATCAGCGTGCCTCAGTACAGGTTCATGTGGAGTTATCTCGACGACATTGCATGTCACAAGCGGAGGTATTCGTCAAAAGAACTCCGCACTAAACTAATCAGCGCCGGTTTCACGGTGCTGTACAGCAGTTCATTCGTGTTCTCGCTTTTTCCTTTAATGCTTTTATCAAGACTCATTAAAGGGAAAGGAACAGGCAAGACAATCAGCAGCGAAGAGACATTTCAGGAATTGAACCTGAACCCGCTGTTGAACAAAGCATTCACGGCGGCGCTTTCCGTAGATACTTTATTAATCAGCGCGGGCATCAGACTGCCGTTCGGAGGCAGCCTGATAACTGTGGCGGAAAAGAGGAGACGGTAAACGGCAAGCGGGAATATTTGTTTGTAATTCCCGAACTCACTTATCGGGAATTTCAAAAGGTAAACACAGTTCAGCACAGTGAATTGCCAAACGCATAAGAACAAGAATCAGAAAAACAGTCCTGCAAATATTCGATGCAGGCGCAAGACAGAGAATTCGAGAGCATTAATAATCAGCGAGCAAAAAAAGAATAATAACTTAATACAAAAGAATTGAAATATTTAGTGACAGGCGGAGCGGGGTTTATAGGCTCTAACATAGCAGAAGAACTTATAAAACGCGGAGAAAAAGTCCGCGTGCTCGACAATTTTTCGACGGGCAAAAGGGAGAACCTGAAAGAATTCGGTGAGAACATCGAATTAATGGAAGGCGACATACGCTCTTACCATATTGTTCAGGAAGCGGTAAAAGGAATTGACGTAATACTGCATCAGGCGGCTTTGCCGTCGGTGCCGCGTTCGATAAAGGACCCGATAACAACGAATGAGGTAAACATCGGAGGAACGTTAAACATGCTTGACGCTGCGGTAAAGGAAGGGATAAAAAGATTCGTATTCGCGTCGTCATCATCGGTTTACGGCGGCAATCCCGAACTTCCCAAGCACGAGGGAATGACGCCCTCTCCCCTCTCGCCGTACGCGGTATCCAAACTTGCGGGAGAGAACTACTGCCGCGTTTTTTCGAATCTTTACGGAATTGAAACGGTATGTCTGAGATACTTCAATGTATTCGGTCCCCGGCAGGATCCGAACTCGCAGTACTCTGCAGTTATACCGAAGTTCATAAAAGCAATAATGAGCGGTGAACGACCGGTAATATACGGCGACGGCACGCAATCACGCGATTTCACGTACGTCGCGAACGTCGTGGAAGCGAACATGCTGGCTGCAACAAAGCCCGTCGAATCAAAATCGACAACGCTGAACTGCGCCTGCAGCGAGCAGATAACACTGAATAATCTCGTCGAGAGCATAAACAAAATCGCGGGCACGAGCATACACCCCGTTTATGCCGAGAAAAGAAAGGGCGAAGTTCTGCATTCGTACGCAAGGATTACGGAAGCAAAAACGGTTTTGGGTTACGAGCCGAGTGTTTTATTCAATAATGGTCTGGAAAAGATTTTTAATTATTATAATGCTCTATGAATAAAATTCTTGTAACCGGCTCTGCTGGCTTCATCGGTTTTCATCTCGTAAACCGACTCATCAAAGAAAGATTTGACGTAACGGGCATCGATAACGTTAACGATTATTATGACGTTAATCTGAAATATGCCCGACTGAAAGAATCAGGTATAGAAAGTGATATAACCTCCGATCAAAAAGTCAGCAGCAAGATTCATAATAACTATACTTTCATAAGGCAAGATATTTGCGATAAGGAAAAACTAATCGAACTTTTCCGCGAGAAGAAATTCGATTACGTCGTACACCTTGCCGCTCAAGCAGGAGTACGATACTCTCTCGTTAATCCGCAGGCTTATATAGACAGCAACATAACAGGATTCTTCAATCTGCTTGAGGCCTGTAGGGAATATCCACCGAAGCATCTGATATTCGCATCGTCAAGTTCAGTTTACGGGAACAATGACAAAGTCCCCTTCTCAGAGGATGACAATACGGATCATCCCGTGTCACTTTACGCCGCAACAAAAAAATCAAACGAAGTATTGGCGTACGCATATTCCTCGCTATATGGTATCCCAATAACAGGATTGAGATTCTTCACTGTATACGGACCGTGGGGGCGTCCTGACATGGCATATTATTCATTCGCAAAAAATATAATTGAAGGGAAAACCATAAAAGTATTCGCGGAAGGAAAACTCAAGCGGGATTTTACATACATTGACGACATTACG
>CAZOQR010000176.1:0-6011 GCA_964581915.1 uncultured Ignavibacteriaceae bacterium
CGACATCGCTATCGGAAGTTCGAAGATGTTTGGTTTTAAAATAATGGAGAATTTCGACTACCCGTATTTCAAGCAGAACATCAGTCAGTTCTGGAGAAGTTGGCACATATCGCTTTCCGACTGGATAAGGGATTACCTGTTCTTTCCGCTCAGCGGGGCTTTTCAGAGCAAGGCCTGGCAATTGTTTTTCGTTCCGTTAATCGCGATGGGAATCTGCGGGCTGTGGCACGGTCCCGAAACTCATTTCCTGCTCTGGGGTTTGTGTCACGGGTTCGCGCTTTTCGTGTATCAGGTATGGGTTTCCGTGAAAAGGAAACACAGATCGCTTTCGGGAATTTCAAAAACCCCGTGGTTCAACGCTATCAGCGTGATAATAACTTTTTTGTACGTGTCTTTTTGCTGGATATTTTTTAAATAATTTCGTGCGGTTTGTTCAAGTATTTTCTGAAATATTTTATTTTGTTTTTGATGCTGCTTCTTTCGCTGGCGTCGCTTTCTTTTTTCAGGCTTATCGCGAAACTAAGCAGGCCGTTTATTTACGGAGACTTTTAATTTTTGCCCGTGTATAAAAAAACATTTTTAATACTGGCCGCTTTTATTCTATCCTTTGCCGCGGCGGAATTTATCGTAGGCAACATACTCGGTTTTCCCAAATACGGGGTTGAACGCAAGATGAAAGGAATGAGAAGTTCGCCCGGGCACCTGAATATTTACAAGCCGTATTCGGAGTACTGGAATTCAACAGGTAAGTTTGAAATTTACAGGAGAAACAATCTCGGACTTCCCGGTATAAACGTCGATACATCTTTGACTTCGGAGTATGTTTTTGTACTTGGTTCGTCGTTCATCGAGAATCAGTATCTTCAACCGGAACTAATGTCGACCTCCGTGTTCCAATCTCTCGTTAAAGAAACCGATGCAGGGCTTAACGCACTGAATCTGGGTTACAATGGTTTTTCTCCGTACGATTCATTCAGACGGGCGAGGTATTTCGAAGAGAAATACAAACCGAAATATGTGATTCTTGTAATCAACGACTATTATGCGGGTTCGTTCAGGTTTTCTCCCGATTCTTTCCGTCTTGACAAGAACTCTTTTGCCACGGATAATTCCCTCAGGACATATTTTATTCTTTTTTTCAGGAACAACTCCTCTTTTGTAAGGCTGGTGTCAATCTTGTTTCAGAATAAAGAAGAACAAACAGTCGCGCCTACTACCGAAACTCCGCGGGACATAAGCGCGGACCTTCCGGGGCTTGAATATTGTTTAAAAGCATTCTCGGAAAAATACGAAGGCAGGTTTTTGTGCGTTTCCATAACAAGCAATGATACTATGAACAGGAAAATTGAGGGGTTTTGTAATAAAAATAACATTAACTTTGAATATAAAGGAATAATGGTGCCGGAATATCAGTTTGCAGGAGATTGGCATCTGAACAAAAAGGGTAACGAAGCCCTTGGGGTCTTTTTGTTTAATTCTTTTCGCAAACATTTAAATGAACTTGAATGAACATTTTTATTACAGGGGTCTCACGGGGGCTGGGAAAAGAACTGGCGGTTCATTACGCCGAAACAGGGCATCGTGTTTTCGGCTTTTCAAGAAGCGCTCTTGACGATAAAGACAGCGAAATTAAAAAGTTAAAAGAGTCTTCCGGATTTGCTTATTACAACGGCTCCATCAACAAAACTTCAGACGTCAAAGCCGCGGTTGACGAAGCCTTGAAATTTTTTGGCGGCATAGACGTTCTGATTAATAACGCGGCTTATAAATTATTCAAGCCGCCCGACGAAATAACCGAAGAAGAATACCGGGAATCGATTGAAACAAACCTGACGTCACAGATACTTGTTTGCGCGGCGGTAATGCCGCATATGCTCGGTGCAAAAGGCGGAAAAATCATCAACCTTTCCTCGAACGCGGGAATGACGCATTACGGAACGGGTACGGCGTACTGCGGTTCCAAGGCGGGGCTTATCGCTTATTCTCTGAGTCTCGCGGATTATCTGAAGGACAAAAACATTTCCGTTAATGTAATAAGTCCTCCTACGCTTTCAACGGGAGATTACAGAAAGACTTCTCCGGGCATTAATCACGGAAAACTTGTCCGGTCCGAAAGCGTTATCAAAATCATCGATCATATTATTTTTAACAGGAAATTCATCACGGGTAAAAATTTCCCCGTGTTTAAATTAAAGACGCTTATTAAATACGCGTTTCTAAGGCATCTTGAGTTTATTGATTACTTTTTCCAATTAAGATTAAAATGAAGAATCCCGTAATATCGCTCGGTTTATCGACGCCCGGTATTTTCATACTGCGGCGCTTTAAGAAATCCGGCATCGACGCTTACGGTCTTGACTCCAACCCGAAAGAACTTGGTTTCTATTCGAGGTTCGGAATTAAAAGCGTATGCCCTGACCCCGAGTTCAAAGGCGGGGAATTTCTTGATTACCTGATAGATTTCGGAAAAAAGTTCGGCGTTAAGCCCGTGCTGATTCCGTCGAGCGACAAGTTCGTGCTGCCTCTTAATGATTTCGAAAAAGAATTATCGGAGTATTTTCTTTTTACAATGCCGGGAGACGGTATTTTAAGAAAACTCACGAGCAAAAGATATTCCTATGAACTCGCCGTCAGACACGGTTTTCCCGCGCCAAAAACCTGTTTCGTAAACAATGTCAGGGAACTTGAAAATTTCGTAAGGGAGGTTGAATTTCCGTGCATATTAAAGCCGGAATTTCCGGAATCGTGGCGAACCGGTTTTCTTGAAGAGTTCTGCGGCGGCGAAAAAGTAATAATTGTAAACAGCGCAGATGAAATACTTGAAAAGTACGATACTATTCGAAAATACGACGACAGGGTTATTGTTCAGGAAATAATTCAGGGCGAAGACAAGAACCTGCACTATTTTGTTTCTTACATGGACAGGAATCAGAAATGTCTCGGCTCCTTTACGGGAATCAAGGAAAGAATAGCCCCGGTTCATTTCGGCAGCGCGTCATACGTGAATATATTATATAATGAAGAACTCGAATGTTTGTCCGTGAAATGGCTGAAAGAAATGAAGTTCTGGGGCGCGTCGGGAATAGAGGTAAAAAAGGACCCGCGCGACAACCGGTACAAATTAATAGAGGTGAATCCCCGTTTCGGACTGTGGGATGAAGTTGGAACAAGGTTCGGCATTGATGTCGCGATGATGTGTTACAAAGAACTGACGGGAGAAGCGCAGGAGCCGGCGGCGAACAAAAAAATAAACATCCGCTGGGTGTCGATACACAGAGATATAAGGAGTTCCGCCGAATATGTATCCAGAGGTATTCTTTCTCGCGGTGAAATATTAAAGTCCTATTTCGATTTTCCGATTTATGTCGGGGATATGAAATGGAACGACCCGAAACTTACGCTTCACCTGATTAAGTCGCTCGTCAGGGGGCTTTTCAGAAAGATATTCAGAAAAACAAAAAAAACTTAATGTTTGATTATTTCCAAATAATTGATTTCAACGGAAATTCCGTCCCGCAGCGGGATTATACATTTTTGAATAATCCGTTTTATAAAAACATAACTGCCGTAGAGTACAAAAGGGAATTTGGAAATTCTTCCGCTGTGTTTCTTGAAAGAGAAACGTGCGAGAAGAATTTTTGCTCTAATAACGGCTTAAACGTATTCGTGTTCGGCACCGTTTACACGAACAACAGGTTCAGACAAATAAGCGGAAAATCCCCCGAAATAATTTACGCGGAAAAAATACTTTCGATGTATCTGAATTCCGGCGATTCATTTACCGAACACGTAAAGGGTTCTTTTGTTATTTCAATATACGACGAAAAGGCTAACTCTCTTAAGGTAATTAGCGACAGGCTTAACGTTCTGCCGTTATATTATTTTTTCGGCGACGGACTATTAATTATATCTTCCTCCGTAAGAATGATTCTCGAAACCGGAATCCCGTCTCGCGAAATTAATCCCGCCGCGTTTACGGAGCAGTTAATATTCGACTTCACACTCGGAACAAAAACATATTTCAGAAATATTTTCAGAATAGACAACGGAAGCATTTACGTTTTCGAACGCGGCGGAAAAACGGAGCGGAAATACTGGAGCGTCGAAAACCTTTATAACGAGAAACTCCTTCCGAAGAAAGAATCGCTTGAAATGCTGGGAACGCAACTGCGCGACAATCTGAAATTATACGGCTCGGACGCCGGGAAACTGCTTGTCGCGCTGACCGGAGGATTCGACGGCAGGGCGAATCTCGCGATGCTTGAAAAGGATAAAGAGGATTTTCTCTGCTATTCGTACGGAATGCCCGGCAGCAGGCAGGTGGAAATTCCTCGTGAAATCTGTTCCGCCCTCGGGTTTAATTTTTCTCCCGTGCTTTTAAACGCAGACTTCGAAGCCGCTCACGATTCGTGCGCGCTCGAAGCCGTTGAACACTCCAACTCCTGCGCTCCCGTGCTGCGCGCGAACTATCCGTACGCGTACAAGAAACTCAATTCCTTTTCGAAAACCATAATGACCGGGCTTTTCGGCAGCGAGGTTATGAGACCTTTGCATAACGTCGGAATAATGGTCAACGACTATTCGGAAAAGTTGTTCCTGAGCGATTCTCCGCGCGACACTTTGAACGAAATATTCGAAGACATAAAAAAGAAAAATTACATCGACGCGAATATAATCGAAGAAGGAAGAAAAGAAACAGAGCGTGAACTGTTCGGGAATTTCTTTGACCGTTATGACGACAGGGGCAAGGTGCTGAGGTTTTTCTTTTTCATAATTCATGAAGGCGTGAGAAAATATTTCTCTCAGGAAATTCAGATTGAGCGCGTTTACGTAACGACACGATTTCCTTTTTTCGACGACGATTTCGTCGAACTGATGTACAGGACTCCGTTCGCAGGAATGTATAACGGCTTTCTCGGAAAGAGCAAGTTCAAGAGGAGAAAGGGGCAACTGCTCTACGCGCATATTTACAAAAGGTTCAGACCTGAACTAGGTAAAATCAGACTCGACAGGGGTTATAAACCCGACGACCTTCTGAAACCTTTCCCGTTCAATTTCCTTTCTATTTACCGCGGGGTTAAAAAAACGGCGGCTTACAAAAAAGCGACGGGAAACGACACGTTCAATTCGGAAAAATGGTCGGAGAATCTCATAAGGGACCTGCTTAATGAACGAGATGATAAATCCGGTGTTTTCGGAAACAGGCTGAAGTTAAAATACGAAGACGGAAGTTACCTGAAAGACCTTTTGAAATACTCGCATTTCATTTCCATTTATAAATACCTGAACTCATTTACATAAAATAAAAAGCCCTTCGGTACATTTCGAAGGGCTTTTGTATTTCTGCTGTAAATCTATCGGTTATCCTGTTTACTTTACAAGCACCATCTTCTTCGTGTCAATTACTTTTCCATCAACAACCAGTCTGTAGAAATACACACCTGATGAATAATTCGAGCCGCTGAACGTGTATTTAATCACGCCCGGGTTCAGCGTCGTATTTAATGCCGAAGTTATTTCTCTTCCCGCGACGTCATAAATCTTCAGCGATACCAATCCGGATTTCGGAATTGCGAATTCAATCGTTGTTGTTGGGTTGAACGGGTTCGGATAATTCTGCTTCAAAGTATATGCAGTCGGAACTTCCGGTGTCCATTCTATGCCGCTTGCCGGCGCCTTGCTTATCTTGTGCACGTAAGCGCTTGAACCGACGACAAAACCTGAGTCGGTGTTTGTCATATAACTACCGTACGGTGTCGAGCCTGCCGTGTTGTATAGCACCCACGACGCGCCGCCGGTCGATGTTCTGCCCGCGAATCCGTTTGAACCGAATATCCAGCCGTTCTGGAAATTGCTGAAATGCATCGTGTAAAGAGAGGCCGCGAACGGCTGGGGAACCGTATCGAAAGTCGTTCCGCCGTTTACGGTTCTGCAGAGTCTTGCCCCCGCCGTGCCACAGGCATAACCTGAATCCGCTCCGAAGAACTTGATTCCGTAAATATATCCGCTGC
>CAZOQR010000177.1:0-5941 GCA_964581915.1 uncultured Ignavibacteriaceae bacterium
TTCTTTGCGTCCCGATTTGTCGGGATAACTTCTAAATTCGTGGTTCCGCGTTCTTTGCGTCCCGATTTGTCGGGATAACTTCTAAATTCTTCTCTTAAGACAGCAGGTACGCCCGAATAAATTCATCTATTTCACCGTCCATAACAGACTGCGTGTCTGACGTTTCGAAATTAGTTCTGTGGTCCTTGACCATATTGTATGGATGGAACACATAACTGCGAATCTGGCTGCCCCATTCAATTTTTTTCTTGGATTTTTCTATCGAGTTAAGTTTCTCCTGCTGTTTTTCTTTTTCCATAAGGTAAAGTTTCGAGCGCAGCATTTTCATTGCGTTCTGTCTGTTCTGAAGTTGTGAGCGTTCGTTCTGGCACTGAACGACGATACCCGTCGGGGTGTGCGTAATCCTGACCGCTGTTTCGACTTTATTGACGTTCTGACCTCCGGCGCCGCCTGAGCGGAAAGTGTCGATTTTCAAGTCCGCGGGATTGATTTCGATGTCAATGTTGTCGTCGATAATCGGCGATACAAACACCGCCGCGAAAGACGTATGTCTTTTCTTGTTAGCGTCGAACGGAGAAATCCTTACGAGTCTGTGCACGCCGTTTTCCGCCTTGAGATAGCCGTAAGCATAGTCGCCGTCAATTTCAAGAGTCGCGCTCTTTATACCGGCTCCGTCGCCGTCAAGGCGGTCAGCGAGCATAACCCTGAACTTGTTTTTCTCGGCGTATCGTATGTACATTCGCATAAGCATTTCGGCCCAGTCCTGCGCTTCGGTTCCGCCAGCGCCAGAGTTGATGGTAAGTATAGCGCTTGAAATATCGTCTTTATCCGAAAGAGTGTTTTTGAATTCAAGTTCCTCAAGATACTTTTCGAGAAGTTTTGTTTGTGATTCGAGTTCGGGAATAACAGACTCGTCATTTTCGGCTTCGCCGATTTCCATAAGTATTTCGATGTCGGAGAGCATTTTGCTTCCGTTCTCAAAATCTTCTATCCATCTTTTAAGTCCCGCTATTTCGCGCAGGGTTGACTGCGCGCTGCTCTGGTTTTCCCAGAAATTATTCTGCTGCGAAGCGGTTTCGAGTTCTTTCAGTCGAGTTTTCTTTTCGGGGATTTCAAAGAAACCTCCTCAGAGTTTCCAGTTTTTCTCTCGAGTCTTTTAATACGTATTTCTGCTGTTCGTACATTATTTTTCAATCTCCATTTTTAAAAGCGCGCTGGCGAGCGTTTTGCCCTGCGCGTCGAGTTTAAGCGAGACGGTGCCGCCGCCGCCGAGAGTGTTGTGGAGCAGGAAGTTAAGGGCGTTGATGTTCGGCATTTCGAACCTTTCAACTTCACCGAGGCAGATGCCTTTAAAAAATTCCTTCACCTTTTCGGCCGTGACCTGTTTTTTAATAAGTTCGTAATCCTCTTTCCTGTAAGCGATAAGTCCGATATTCGCGGCGTCGCCCTTATCGCCGCTTCTTCCGTGGCATATTTCCTTCAGTTGTATCTTCATTCACAAAATTTTGTCAAAATTACAAAAAATGATTGATATTAAAAAGATGAATTCAGGCTTTCGGATGCGCCTGTTTATACGCTTTTTTCAACTTTTCAGGACTAACGTGCGTGTACACCTGAGTTGTCGAGAGATTTTCGTGTCCGAGCAGTTCTTTAACCGCTCTTATATCCGCTCCCGCGTCGAGCAGATGAGTCGCGAACGAATGCCTTAACACGTGCGGCGATTTCTTTTTTATGTCTGTAACCTTCGAAAGGTTTTTCCTGACCATCCTGCCAACTTCCATCGGATAGAGTTTCTTTCCGTTCCTGTTCAGGAAGAAGAAATCGCTTTTATTAAAATTCAGGATGTCCCTTATCTGAAGATAATTCCCGAGCGCTTCGGAGGCTTTGCTTCCGAACGGAACGATTCTGGTTTTAGAGCCCTTGCCAAAAACCCTCACCGTGCACTTCGTGAAATCCACGTCCTGAATCTTCAGGTTTATGAGTTCGCTCAGCCTGATTCCCGTGCCGTAGAACAGTTCGAATATCGCCTTATCCGTAAAGTTCAGTTCATCCCCTCCGATTCTGTCGAGCAGTTTTGTCATGTCGGACGCCGCTACGTACGACGGAAGTTTTTTCTGCGCTTTCGGGAATGCGAGCATTGACGCGGGATTCGACGTGATGATTTTTTTCCTGTAAAGGTATCTGAAGAATGACTTGAGTGTGGATATCTTCCTCGAAATTGACGTGTTTGAAAATTTTCTCGCCTTTTTTATATCGAGTTTTTGTTTCTCGAAAAGGTCGGCGACAAAAGATTTCAGGACAGGCAGGTCTATCGACTCCAGATCGATTTCCGCTTTATCGCGGCTCTTCTTCATTCCGTATTCGGTAAGAATAAGGAATTCGGCGAACTGTTCGAGGTCGTTCTTATAGGAGACAACTGTATTATTCGAGTAATTACGATTGTAATTAATGTAATCCAGAAACCCGTCAATAACGGGAAATATTTTAGTCTGCTTTGACATCTTCCTTAGTCAGGATTTCCTTATGCTTGCATTTCGTACAGTAAAGGAAATCGCCGTCTTTCTGAGTCGTCTTCTTAATCATATAATTATTACCGCACTTGCCGCATTCCTTGATAACGGGAATACTGTTCTCGATGAAATCGCATTCGGGATAGTTCGTGCACCCGTAGAAAATTCTCTTTCTCTTTCCTCCGCGTCGTTCGAGAATCTCGCCCTTACCGCATTTCGGGCATTTTATCCCGAGAGTAATCGGCTTGATGCCCTTGCATTTGGGATAATTGGAGCATCCGTAGAATTTACCGTACGGTCCCGATTTTTCGACCATATCGGCTCCGCATTCGGGACATTTGATTCCTTCCGCGACTTTCGGCTCGCCGCCGTTCGACAGGTCGATTGAGAGCGTGGCTTTGCATTTAGGATATTTCTCGCAGGTATAGAAGAGTCCGTTGCGTCCCCATTTCTTCAGCATAACGGCTCCTGTTTCTTCGCCGCATTCGGGGCACCTGATATCGGTTCTTTCTATGAGAGATTTCTTTATTTTCGGAGCATCCGCTTCCGCGATTTCAAGGTCCTTTTTAAAAGGAAGGTAAAAGTCGTCGAGAACGTTCCTGTAAGTATTCTCTCCGTTGGCAATCGTATCGAGTTCCTCTTCCATTCCCGCGGTGAACTGAGTGTTTATCACGTCGGGAAAATACTCCTGAAGAATCTTATTGACCTGAATTCCGAGTTCAGTCGCGAAAAGTTTCCGTTCGACGAGGTCAACATATTTCCTGTCAATTACAGTAGTAACGATAAGAGCGAAAGTGCTCGGGCGGCCGATTCCCAGGGCGTCCAGTTGTTTAATCAGGCTGCTTTCGGTATATCT
The DNA here is from genome assembly GCA_964581915.1 of uncultured Ignavibacteriaceae bacterium. Taxonomy (GTDB): domain Bacteria; phylum Bacteroidota; class Ignavibacteria; order Tepidaquicellales; family Tepidaquicellaceae; genus CAIKZJ01. The sequence goes on from CAZOQR010000177.1 coordinate 3,367, forward strand.
CGGCGGAGGATTCGTGAAATGCTGCTCTTTTGTAATCGAAGCGGCCTTAAGCATATCGTTTACGCCGAGGTCCTCTGGAATTATTGAAAGGTCGTCTTCGTCGTTGCCGTTGTTCTGTTCGTCAGCCGCATCCTCGTAAACCTTCAGGAATCCGAGAAACTTCGCGATTCTTCCCGTAGCCTTGAATAAATATTCAGTCTTGCCGCCTTTCGGGTCGAGCGCTTTTATTAAAATCGTTTTCTGGTCGAACACGGCCGGCGTCATCTGCGAAGAGACGAACCGCTGCCATATAAGAGTGTACAGAGCGAGCAGGCTCTTGTCGAGTTTCTTTAAACTTTCAGGTGTCATCGTCACGTCGGTAGGTCTTATGGCTTCGTGCGCGTCCTGCGCCTTGACAGCCTTCTTGCCGTTTGTCCGTGTAACATTCGAAACATACTCATCGCCGTAGTTTTTCATTATATATTCATTTGCCATCTTCTTCGCTTCATCGCTTAATCTGGTGGAGTCCGTTCTCATATAAGTAATAAGACCGACGTTTCCCTCGCCTTTTTTAATTTCGACGCCTTCATAAAGTTTCTGAGCGAGCATCATAGTCCGCTTCGGGGCGAAACCGAGTTTCGACGATGCGGTCTGCTGGAGAACCGACGTAGTGAAAGGAAGAGGAGCATTTCTTTTGACTTCCCTTACCTGAATGTCAGTAACGCGGAACTTGTTGTTCCTAAGGTCTTCGAGAATTTTGTATGCCTCGTCGATGTTATGAATGCACGGTTCATCGCCGTTATACTTAATGATGTCTTCGTTTATCCTGTACAGTTTCGCGTTGAACGGTTTTGAATTTCCGGACGGTTTCGAGAATGTACCGAGAATCGACCAGTATTCTTTCGGCTTGAAATCCCGAATTTCAAACTCGCGCTCGCATATAAGTTTGAGAGCAACCGACTGGACGCGACCCGCGGAAAGACCGAAGTACAGCGATTTCCAGAGGAAAGGGCTGACCTTGTAGCCGAGGATCCTGTCCATCACCCTGCGCGCCATCTGGGACTCGACGAGTTTTTCATCGATATCGAGCGGCTCTTTCATCGCCGATTCGACACCCGATTTGGTTATTTCATTAAAGAGAACGCGTTTTATGTTCTTGTTCACTTTTGCCACCTCTTCCGCAATGTCGGCAGCGATTGCTTCGCCTTCACGGTCAGGGTCCGTCGCTATGAATATGCTCTTTACTTCTTTAGCGTGCTGTTTAATCGCCTTAATAACTTTTTCCTTGCCTTCTATGACGTCGTATGTGGGGATGTAACCGTTGTCAAGGTCAATATTGATTTTATTCTTCGGTAAATTCTTTATGTGACCGACTGTCGCTTCCACGACATAGTCATTTCCGAGATACTTATTTATCGTCTTCGCCTTCGATGGTGATTCAACTATGACTAATGATTTTGCCATTATTTTTTTGCGCTTTCTATTCCTAATATTTTTAAATAATGATTTTCTCTGTTTCTAATGCGGGTTTTTTCCTTCGGAGTACGGTCCTCGTAACCGCAGAGATGCAGGATGCCGTGTATGACGACTCTGAACATTTCCACTTTGAACCCGCTTTTGTATAACAAAGAGTTTCTTTTTACTGTTTCAACCGAAATAATAATATCGCTTTCCGCGAGCCCTCCGTCATCGTACCTGAACGTAATGATGTCGGTCTCATAATCGTGTCCGAGATAGGTCCTGTTATATTCAATAATTTTCCTGTCGCTGCAAAACAGCAGGTTCACGGCATCAATAGTTTCCTTCTCCGCAAAAAGCACGTACGTGACAATCGTTTTCACCTCGCTCCTGAAAGCGGCGAAATCGAAATTTTTTGCAAACAAATTCCTTGTGATTTTTTGAGTGATAACGGGCTTATTCACTTTCTCAGGGAAAATTATAAAGATTCAATAACCGAAAGAGCCACGGCGGACAGCAGTTTTTCGGAGTTCAGGTTCATGAAATCGGTTTTCAGGGTTTTCTTGTCAACGTTCGCGTAAAGCGAGCAGTCGCCCTGTTTCGAAATAATCAGACCCGATATTTTTTCGCCGCAGTCGGAATAAAATATAACTTCTTCCAGCATCTGGCTTATTATGAATGCCTTGCAAGATTGCAATTGTAAATGCGAATTCTCAGAATAGACCGAAATCAGGTTATCCCCGTCTTCCATAATAATATCGAGGGCGATTGTGTTTTTCAGACGCGTACTCGCAATGCCGAAAGAACACGTATTGCCCGACTTAACAAGTTTTACACCGAATATGCTCTCGAGATCGCATAAATTCCCTTCGGTCAGTTCCTTGTGAAATTCACTATTTGCCATTACTTTTATTAAAATTCGAATAAACTACCGGATACCCGCAACATGAACAAAAGCAAATGTCAAAATCGCGGCACATACCCGATTAATAATATAGAATTTTTAAGTTTTAATATAAATGTAAAACAATCTGACACGTTTTGTACGCCTGACGGAGGTTTTAGTTTCGAATAAAACTATTTGACGTAACGAGCAATGAATGTGATGGAACTTCTGAAAACGATTTCACATTCTCTG
>CAZOQR010000178.1:0-5872 GCA_964581915.1 uncultured Ignavibacteriaceae bacterium
TATTTCCGGTATTCGGCAAACAACCATAAACCTGTGGTACACCGGTTGGAATATTGATTGTTGATACTATTGCCACCATCAAATTACTAATTACTAATTACTAATTGTTAAAAGTTTTTCTCTGTTTTTTTTTAATTCTATATCATATATTAATTCAGGGTACAAATTGAAAAGGAGTAATTATGGCTCTGGAATTTTTCTCTACGGCTTCTTTTCTCAGGGGAACACAATGCGATAAGTCTCTGTTTCTTCACGTAAATTATCCTGAATTAAGAGACAAAGATACCGAACCTAAATCTTCCGTCAAGCAAAGAAGAGTAGCGGCGGCTAAACTAACAGGTCACTTGTTCCCGGAAGGGGTGTTTGCAGGTGTCGACATAACCGGCAGTTGCGAGGATTCTTTCGAACTGACGAAGAAACACATGAAAAACAGCGTCAAAACAATTTATAACGCCTGCTTTGTTTATGAAAATCTTTTCTGCATCGTCGATGTCCTGAACAGGGAAAACGGTTACTGGAAGGCTTACGGCGTATGGAACTCGGGCGAATCCGACGACACAATGATTCTTACAGGCGCTCACCAGTATTATGTTATCGCAAGATGCGGCGTGCGCGTTGACGATTTCCTTACCGTCACTTACAAAACAAAAATGGATGCAGGAAATAAAATGCATATGGACTACAACATTCAATCCATCAGGGAAAGGATTGTTTTTCTTCAGGAAAGAATCGAAGACAAAATTATCCATCAGTTTAAAATACTGAAAAAAAGCCTTATTCCCGACATTCTTACGGGCGAACACTGCAGGATTCCGAAGAGATGCGATTATTTTGAGTATTGCAGGTTTTCAGGCTCGCATAGCAAGTGATTACGGTTTTTGTTTTCGGGAGTATCGCGCCCGGGCACAGCGTGCCGCATCCTGACTTATACCGTAAGGCGGCTCCGCAAGTTCAATAGGAACAATACATTCACCTCATTCTACATTGACTTTGCTTTTTAATAAAATTATTTTTCGGTTTGCACATTTTTGATTAATAATTAAGGAATTTTAAGCCGGAGATAAATTTTGAAGAAGAATCTTTTTAGAATCATTCTTACTGTTGTTTTCATCGCTGCAGCCATTCTTTATCTGTATCCGACATATCAGGACCAGCAAATCAGCAAGGAATTGCACGGTTTGACTGGACAGGACAGTCTTGATTATGTTACTAAGAACGCGGATAAGATAAGGAAATCGAGGGATGGAAGAATAAAACTTGGTCTCGACCTAAAAGGCGGCGTTTACGTCGTGCTTGATGTCGACGTTGTAAAATTGCTGCAGGATATTTCCAAGAAAAAGGATGATCCTACTCTCAATCAGATATTAACTGATTTAAGAAACGTTCCGGAAACCTCGGACGAACCCATTCTCAACCTTTTAAAGGCAAGATTAAAAGAGAAAGGACTCACGCTAAAATCTTTTTACGGTGAAATTCGCGACGACGAAAACGACGTCGAGAAAAAACTTTCTACCGAAATCGATAACGCAATCGACAGAGCTGTTGAAATCGTGAGAAACAGAGTCGACCAGTACGGCGTTGCCGAACCGCAGATTCAAAAAATCGGCGGAAAAAGGATTGTCGTGGAACTTCCCGGCGTCAGCAATCCTGACGAAGTGCGGAAACTTCTGCAGGGTACCGCCCTGCTCCAGTTCCAGATGCTTAAGGACCCGGAAACCGCGGTTAAAGTAATGCAAAACATAAACAACATTCTCGTTGGCAAGGGCGTCACCGATTCAACAAAGACGACTGCGGAATTGAAGAAAGATTCCCTGAAAAAAAATACGGAATCTCTCACCGCAAAAGATTCGTCTTTAAAAGAATCATCCGGCAAGAAAGATTTGAAAAAAGATACTACGAAGACCAAAAAAGTCGCCGACAAGAAATCGACTGACACTACAAAGAAAAAAGAATCGGACAAGAAAAAAGATACTCTGAGCAATATCGATACGGGCTCAACGAGCGACACTTCTGCGGCTAATCTTTCCGAAGAGGAATTCAAGCAGAAGTTCCCCTTCTTTTACCTCGTCAGGCTTAACGAACAAAGCGGGACAGCCGACGGATACGTAAGAGAATCGGATAAGGAAAAAGTTGATCTGATATTAAAACGTGAAGACGTTAAAGCGGTTATACCGACTGACGTTATGTTCGCGTGGTCACAGAGGTCGTTCGAAACAGGCGGAGAAAAGATTTACACGCTTTACTGTCTGAAGAAAGACGCCGAACTTACGGGCAAGGTAATCGAAGATGCGAAATCTAACATTGACCCGCAGAACAATACGCCTATCGTCACTATGTCAATGAGTACGGAAGGCTCCGCTGACTGGGCGAGAATTACAGGCGCGAACATCAATAAACGCTGCGCGATCGTTCTCGATGGCGTAGTTTATTCTGCTCCCGTCATCAGGTCGAAAATCACAGGCGGCAACTCTCAGATTGAAGGAATGGGAAGCATTCAGGAAGCAAAACTTCTTGAAATCGTGCTGAAAGCCGGCGCGCTGCCCGCTCCGCTCAAAATCGCCGAAGAAAGGTCGGTAGGACCGTCGCTTGGTGAGGACTCAATCAATAAAGGTCTTACATCGTCTTTCGTCGCTCTCATCCTTGTCGCCCTGTTCATGATTGTTTACTACAGGGTCGGCGGCGGAGTGGCCGACCTCGCTCTCGTAATAAACGTTCTCTTCGTTATGGGAATTATGGCTTCGTTCAAGGCAACTCTCACACTTCCGGGCATCGCGGGTCTTGTACTGACACTCGGTATGGCTGTTGACACGAACGTTCTTATCTTTGAGCGCATACGAGAGGAAATGGGCTCGGGTAAACCGCTTAGGACAGCGGTTGATATCGGATACAAGAAAGCGTTTTCCGCTATCATCGACTCTCACGTTACGAGCATTATCACGGGTATAATCCTGTACCAGTTCGGTTCGGGACCGATTCAGGGATTCGCGCTTACTCTTTTATTCGGTATCGGCGCTAACCTGTTCACCGCTATCGTGATAACTCACTTTATTTTTGATATAATGCTCGAAAAAGGAAGACACATTAGCATCGGCTAATAATTAAATTGAAATTAAATTACTTATTATATAATGAGACTTTTTAAGCAAACAAACATAGACTTCCTCGGAAAAAGGAAGATATTCTATCTCGTTTCGATAATATTCATCGTAGTCGGTATGACGGTCCTCTTCTTAAAGGGAATTCCGCTCGGAATCGACTTTCTGGGAGGTACCGAAATTCAGGTAAAATTTGATAACCCAATCGAAGTCAGCGACCTTAGAAGTTCGATGGATAAAGCGGGTTTCGTGGGTATGGAAATCAAATCTATGGGTTCCGCTGCGGACTATCTTCTGAGAACTCCCCTGCAGGGCGAGGGTCAGACCGTAGCCGATAAAATTCAGTCAGGCATCAAGGAAAATATGCCGGGCAAAAATTATCAGGTGCTTCAGGTCAATAAAGTGGGTCCGAAAATCGGAGCAGAACTCAGAAAGAATGCTATTTATGCAGTCGTGTTTTCACTGCTTGGCATATTAATTTATCTGGCTCTCAGGTTCCAGTTCGTTTACGCGCTCGGAGCCGTTATTGGACTGTTCCACGACGTCCTGATAACAATTTCGGCCGTCGCGATTTTCGACGCGATATTTCCGATGCTTCAACTTGAGTTCAATCAGCAGATGCTCGCTGCGTTCCTTACTCTTATCGGTTTCTCCGTAAACGATACCGTAATTATTTTTGACAGAATACGCGAGAACATTAAACTGTTCAAGAACGAAGATATCGAAGACGTTATGAATAAATCGGTTAACGCGACTCTTAGCAGAACAATCATTACATCGGGCACCGTGTTTCTTACGGTTCTCGTCCTCTTCCTTTTCGGCGGCGAGGTTCTCAGAGCGTTCGCGTTCACTTTCGCCGTTGGTGTCGTTACCGGTACTTATTCTTCAGTGTTCGTATCGAGTTCAATCGTAGTTGACTGGAGACACCACGTTCTCGGTGATAAGCATAAAGGAAAAATTGCAGTTAACACAACTAAATCATAATCAAAATGATTATCGAAGGCAAGGAATATAAAGTTGTCCCGCTGAATGACGAAGACCTCGGTCTCTCGAACATCGGCGCGATGAAGAAAAAAATCGAGGATGAACTCAATGCGGGATTCACCAACATTGCGCTCGACCTGTCCGGCCTCAACACGATTAACAGTTCGGGGCTCGGTATCCTGATCGGCATACTCAACAGAGTAAAAGCAAAGGATGGCGCTCTGAAGATGCTGAACGCGGACGAAAGGATTCTTAATATATTCAAGATTACAAAACTTGACCTAATTTTTGACTTCAAAGTATGAATTTGTTTCGATAATACATAAAGCCATCGGATTTTCTGATGGCTTTTTTTATTTACTTCAAGAATGAAAAAGAAAAACTATATACTCGTGGGTTTGCAATGGGGCGACGAAGGAAAAGGCAAAATCGTCGATATGCTTAGCAGGAACTTTGACGTCGTGGCTAGATACCAGGGCGGCGCTAACGCTGGACATACAATCATAATCGACGGAAAGAAAACCGTCCTCCATCTGATTCCTTCGGGAATCTTTACCGATAATATAATTTGCATAATCGGTAACGGAACGGTTATCGACCCTGACGCGCTTATTAATGAAATCGAACTTCTCGAAAAGGACGGCATCAATCTCGAAAACCGCCTGTTCATCAGCAAGGACGCGCACGTAATACTTCCCTATCATAAGATTATAGACGCGATTAATGAAAGCAAGAGCGATAAAATCGGTACAACAAAAAAAGGAATCGGTCCGTCGTATTACGATAAATACGCCAGACGCGGAATCAAGTTCTCCGACTTCGATAACAGAACAGTGCTGAAGGAAAAAATATCGAAGAACCTTGATTACCTTCTCGGAATTTTTTCCGATTCGGATGAACTGAAATCTCTCGATGCCCGCACGATATACGAGGAACTCTCAGCAAATTACTCCAGAATCGAGAAGTATTTCACGCAGACCCAGTATCTGATAAACAGACTTGTCTCGGAAGGCAGGAACGTTCTGCTTGAAGGGGCGCAGGGCGCCCTCCTTGACGTTGACTTCGGAACTTATCCTTACATAACCTCTTCAAATCCGACGAGCGGAGGCGCCTGCACCGGTACGGGAATTCCGCCGACGAAAATTGATGGAGTCATTGGTATAGTAAAGGCCTATACTACAAGAGTCGGTGAAGGTCCCTTTCCAACTGAACTTTTCGACGAGACAGGTAAAAAAATTGCCGAAATCGGCGTCGAGTTCGGAGCAACCACAGGAAGACCAAGAAGATGCGGATGGCTCGACCTCGTCGCGCTTAAGTACGCGGTAATAATAAACGGAGTTACTGAACTCGCGCTGACAAAGTCGGATGTACTCGATTCTTTCGAAGAAATAAAAGTATGCACTCACTACGAACTAAACGGGAATATTATCGATACGTTTCCTTCGAATCCGTTCGTTCTTGACTATGTGAATCCGGTTTTTAAATCTTTCAAAGGATGGATGACGGAACTAAAAGGAAAAACCGCTTACAGCGATTTGAACGATAACTTCCGAGGCTATGTAGAATATATAGAGAATTATGTCGGCGTGCCCGTGAAATATGTATCAACCGGTCCGGCGCGCTCGGATATCATCTTGAAGTAATTACGTATCAATTAGCAATTACTTACTTATTCATTATAAAGAAAGGTTTTATTCTCTCAGTGTTTTAAGAAGTGTTTCAAAAAGTGTCTCAAGAAGTGTTTCAAAAAGTGTCTCAAGAAGTGTCTCAAAAGTGTTTCAAGAAGTGTATCA
>CAZOQR010000179.1:0-5859 GCA_964581915.1 uncultured Ignavibacteriaceae bacterium
GTCATGAAGTTAAACCCCGTTCAGACAGGGCTTAAGGACGCGGTCGTGAATATAATGAACGGAAACAACTATGTTGGTTGCGCTATAACCAACAACAGCGGCGTGTTTCACGTTACTTCCCTTCCGTCGGGAAATCTCAAAGTTATCGTCGACAGAGTCGGTTACAAGGGCGACAGCGTGACGGTCGATATGACTCCTTCGACGAATCTCGACTCGGTGAATTTTATTCTGAACCGCTACATAATCGGAATCAGACAGATAGAAGGACTGGTTCCCTTAAACAGCAACCTTTATCAGAATTACCCGAACCCCTTCAATCCTGTGACTAAGATAAAATTCGATCTGACAAGCACATCAGTTTTACAGGGTTCGGGTAATATTAATACAATACTTAAAATATACAGCATAACAGGAAAAGAAATAGGTACGCTTCTGAACAGGAGTCTGAGCCCGGGCACGTATGAAGTTGATTTCGACGGAAGCGCGCTCCCGAGCGGTGTGTATTTTTATAAACTTATTTACGGCAATTTCGTCAGTACGAAGAAAATGCTGCTGGTAAAATAAAATTAATTAAAGAAAACTGCCGTTCTTCACGACGGTCAATATTAAGTAATAGGTTCTCGAAAAGATTGTGTTCTCTTAACTACCCTCAGAGGGCTGTTCATGGTTAGTCAGGTAAAACCTGATCCGGATGAGATAACTTTGAAACAGCCCTTTAAAAAAGTTTTTATGATTGTGTTCTCTTAACTACCCTCAGAGGGCTGTTCATAGTTAGTCAGGTAAAACCTGATCCGGATGAGATAACTTTGAAACAGCCCTTTATTTATTTCCCTCTGAGAGCAAACACTTTATCCTGAAATATTTCTTTCGGGAAGTCTATATTTGTATGAATATAAAATAGCAAACCTTATATGAAAAGAACAATTACATTATTTATTCTGATAATCGCGTTTCTGACCGGTTTTTCGGTGTTTGCGCAGGATAAATCCGATAAATTCGACCTCGGGAAAATGTGGACCTTCGAACACGCTCCCGCGGATTACTTCAGGCAAACCTACGGGTTTCAGCCCGATGCGGAATGGCTGAATGACGTGAAACTCTCCGCTCTCCGCTTCGGAAACGGCTGCTCCGCTTCATTCATTTCCGAAGACGGACTCGTGATGACCAACCACCACTGCGGAAGAGGATATGTAACCTCCGTCACGAAACCGGGCGAGGATTTCAGCGTTACGGGATTCTGGGCGGAAACCCTGCAGGACGAAAGACCCGTCCCCGGACTCTGGGTTGACCGGTTGATTCAAACAATCGATGTCACGAAAGAAGTGCAGGACGCCGTCGACGCGGGCACCACGAACACGGAAAAAGCAAAACTTAAAACCGATAAGATTAAGGAAATTGAAACGAAGTACAGAACGGAAACAGGACTCCAGTGCAATGTAATAACTTTTTATAACGGCGGAATGTATATGCTCTATTGCTATAAGAGATACAATGACGTGCGTCTTGTCTTCTCGCCCGAGAACAACATTGCCCATTTCGGCGGCGATCCCGATAACTTCACTTATCCGAGATACGGTCTCGACGTCGCGTATTTCAGGGTTTATGAAAACGGTCAGCCGTTTAAGACAAAAAATTATTTCAGGTGGAGCGCGAACGGCGCGAAAGTCGGAGAGCCGATTTTCGTGATTGGAAATCCGGGTAGCACCGAAAGGCTGAAAACATACGCCCAACTTGAATTTGCAAGGGATTACCAGATTCCAAACCGCCTCGAAGGTCTTAATTATATGGCGGAGTTTCTCGATAAATACATTTCCCTCAGCGACGAAAAAAGACAAAGATATCAGGACGCCTGGCTCGGAGTGATGAACTCACAGAAGGTATTCAAGGGACAGATGAAAGCCCTGAAAGACCCGGCGATGATGGAAAGAAAAAAAGACTTCGAAAATCATCTGAGGTCAGTAGTAAATTCAAAACCGGAACTCAAGGAAAAATACGGAAACATCTGGGATGAAATATCCGCAGGATGCGGCGATTACGCTAAAATCTTCGATGAACTCGCGGGTTACGACGGAGGCGGAAGATATAACTCGAGATATTTCGCCGTCACGCGGATGATTGTCAGGAACAGGATGGACGACAAGCCCGTAAAGGATTCCATTATTGAAGCGCTTTATAAAAATTTTGACAGGGAATATAACGACGTCCTGCTGAAATTTGACTGCGAAACTGTTTTCTCCAAACTCGGCGGTTCAAACTCCGCCGTTATGAGCGCGTTCGGTACGAAAACCGCGGACGAAACAGTGAAACTGATACTCGAAAACTCTCTTGCAGTAACGAAAGAAGGCGCGTTTAAACTCGCGGCAATGAGCAAGGATGAAATTCTGAAATCAAACGACCCGCTCGTTAAGTTTTTCGCGGTATCAAAACCGAGATACGACGAACTCACCGCTAAACAAAAAGAAGCGCAGGCGAGAATTGACGTCAATTCCCAGAATCTCGGAAGAATCATTTTCGAAATTTACGGAACAACAATTCCTCCCGACGCTACTCTTACTCTCAGAATATCCGACGGCGAAATTAAAACTTACGAATATAACGGGACTTTCGCCCAGCCGTTCACGACTTTCTACGGTCTGTACGAAAGATACTTCGGAAACGAAAAAAAATCTCCGTGGATGCTGCCCGAAAGATGGAAAAATCCTCCTAAAGAATTCAGGCTGGAAACACCTTTCAACCTCGCGACAACAAACGACATTATCGGCGGCAACTCGGGAAGCGCGCTTATAAACACTAAGAAGGAAGTTGTCGGACTCGTGTTTGACGGCAATATTGAAAGCCTCCCGGGCAGGTATATTTATACGACCGATTTCAACAGAACGATTGCAGTCGATTCACGGGGTCTGCTCGAGGCAGTGAAGAATATGTATAAAGCCGAACGCCTCGCGTATGAAATAGAGAACGGTAAGTTAGCAAAGTGATTTACAAATACTGCTCTTTGCGCTGACAGACATTTTTATTTGTTCGCTGAATATAAAACTCCTTCCCCTCTTCAGGGAAGGAGTTTTTTTACGGAATTGTGTCTCTTACTTTACCCTCTTAAACTCTATTCTTCTGTTTTTATACATGTTCTCGGGTGTATCGTTTGGTGCAATCGGATTGTCGGGTCCGTACCCGATGGCTTTGAGTCTCGAAGAACTTACTCCGTGGTCTATCAGCCAGTTCATTACCGATGTCGCCCTGTCTTCCGACAGTTTCATGTTCTTGGCTCTCGTTCCTCTGGAGTCGGTGTGACCGCTGATTTCATAAGACTCGTCAGGGTGCGCATTTATGTATTCGAGTGACTTTCTCAGAATCTCTTCCGATTCGGATGTTATATTCGAACTGTTTGTTTCGAAGTTAATGCCTTCAAGTATAAGCACTTCGCCTACCTGCATTTCCTTCTTTTTCTCTACGTCGTCCGAGGCTTCAAGAGGATTTGTTCCTCTTCCGACTTCGATTCCGTCGTTAACCGAACCGCCGTCCGTATCCGCTTTGAGCGGGTTCGTCTTGTACCTGTTGACTTCATCGCCGTCGCTAAGCCCGTCGCCGTCCGTGTCCGATTTCAAGGGATTTGTCTTGTGAATGCTTACTTCGCTTCCGTCATTCAATCCGTCACCGTCTGTATCGTGGTTCAGCGGATCGGTATTATATTTCTGAACTTCTTCGCCGTCCCTGAGACCGTCGCCGTCTGTATCGGGATTAACGGGATTTGTCCTGTACTTCAGAACTTCTTCGCCGTCGTTAAGACCGTCGTTATCCGAATCCGCAGCGAGCGGATTGGTGTTGTACTTCTTTACTTCTTCGCCGTCCTTCAGTCCGTCGCCGTCCGTATCGGGATTCATCGGGTCGGTGCCTATTGTTTCTTCGTATGAAGTCATCAGTCCGTCAAGGTCATCGTCCGCGTCAGCGGGACCCGTGAACGTCAGACCCAGACCGGCGTTAATCGCGCCGTCCTGCAGGTCTCCCCATTTTATGTTGTTCACCATATCTGACAGATAATATGAATAGCCCGCCGTCAGGTCGATGAAAACTCCGTTCGCTATGCGGAATTCGCTGCCGATACCCGCCGTCGGGAAACCCGTCCAGCCGTTTTCATACGCGCCCTCAAACGGTCCGGGCGAGTTTTCACCTTCAGGATTGTGCGAAGCCGAACCCCACGTAACGTAATATCTTAATAGCCCGAACCCTAAGTACAGGTATGGATTCACGTTCTTGTCGTGAAACGGCGTGTACTTAAGACGTAAATCAACCGGTATAATTGTTGATTCAACCCTGTCAGTATTCGGATATCCTGTGAGTTTGTCCGTCATTAAATATCTTCCGAACCCGAATCCGAGTTCCAGTTCGAGATATTTGTTCAGTTCTTTATTGATGAACCCTCTCCCGAGAAACGAAAACTTGTCGGACGTCAGTTCTGTCGTGGGGTACAAATAATTGAACTGAACTCCGCCCTTCCAGTTGTAACCGTCAAATTGCGCAAACGTTGCCGGGGATATTGCCGCCAATAGCAGTAAAATCAATAAAAATTTTTTCATGAGATTTTTGTTTTAGTTTATAGAATGTAGAAATCCATATCAAGAAAGACTGCTGATTGTACGGAGAATTACTCAATTAAAAAGAGTATAACATGATAAAATCAATATAACAATGCTTTACTGACAAAAAAAATATTTCTTCATATGGTTTGCAAGTTTTAATATTTTGTTTTAAATTAAATTAATATATACAGGAACACGCTTTTTATAATCTGCTTTATTAAATTTTCAATAGTCCATTTTACATCTCTGCCGTATTATTCTTATTTGTAATGACCCGTTTTATATCCCCTGTCCGCATCATCTGAATAATTTTTCTCCGGCTGAAACACCGCGTAATTCAATTGAAGACGGTAATGATAATGTTTACTTTTATACAAAGAAAACTATTTCAATGATATCCGTAACGGTAATCTGCAGAAACGAAGAGGACAAAATCGGCGAATGCCTTGAAAGCGTGAAGTGGGCTGACGAAATAATCGTCGTTGACGGTTTCAGTACTGACCTCACGGCCGCCATCGCCCGGAAATTTACCGGTAAGGTTTTCCTCAAAGAATGGGAGGGTTTTTCCGCGCAGCGCGCATTCGCTCTCGCGAAGGCTGGCTGCGAATGGGTCTTCCCTCTGGATGCCGACGAAAGATGCGCGCCGGAACTCAGGGACGAGATTCTCCGCGTCACATCAGGACAGGACAGCGGATTCAACGGTTACAGAATTCCAAGAAGAAACTTTTTCCTCGGCAGGGAAATTAAACACAGCGGCTGGAATCCTGATTTCCAGATGCGCCTGTTTAAAAAGAACAAAGCCCGCGTCACGCCAAGAGCAGTTCACGAAGGTTATGAAGTCAAAGGGAAAACAGGAACGCTGAAGAACGGCCTGCTTCATTATACCGTTACCTCAATCGGCGGCTACGCGTCAAGAATAATGCGCTACTCGGAACTTCAGGCAATCGAAAAAGCGGAAAAACGGAAAATCGGATTTTTTGATTTGTTCTTCAGACCCGTGTCCTCTTTTCTCAGACAGTTCTTCGTTAAAAAAGGTTATCTGGACGGAACGGCCGGACTCATGATTACTTTTTTCGACGTCATTACGAATTCTCTGACTTATATGAAAGCGTGGGAAATTCAGAACGCCCGAAAACGGGAACAGAAGACGGCAAAATAAACTTATCACCTGCCGCGCGCCGTTCCTGCATCTTCCGCCATTTTGGCGAGTTCGCAAATCGTCTTCCAGTTTCTCGCCGTCGCTGCTGTTTTCAAATGTTTTTCAAAAAACGCGTTCGTGAGT
>CAZOQR010000180.1:0-5822 GCA_964581915.1 uncultured Ignavibacteriaceae bacterium
TCCGACAAATTGAGGTCCGTTTGATGAACTGCCGCTCTTTACGGAGCCCGTCATTGCATCGAGTTCATCGGCAAGTCTTGAAGCCGTCGATAAGTCGCCGGACTTTCTCGCCACCCTGAGTTCGCGAAGCAGGTTGTCTAACTTTGCCCTGTCGACCTCTGAACGCACCTGCCCCCCCTGCGGTCCGTTCAACGGAGTGTCATAAACTAATTGCGATTCGACTTCGTTGAGATCTTTTTGAGCGAATAAATTGTTAGAAAAGAAAAGCAATAACAAAAGTGCAAGAAATGGTGTAGCTGTTTTTAGTTGTCTCATTTTGTTCCCCTTGATTTAATTTGAGAAAAAACCGCTGCCTCCTTAGCAGAATAATGAATCCGGATGGGAATAATTCATTTAATATCAGAACTCATAAAAAAGGTTTCTAGTTCCGAAAAAAAATAAAATTATTTAATTTCTCGGGAAGATTATTTTAATGCGTTAAGAATATTGCTGAAAAACTCTACTTCTCTCGAAAGTTCTTCGAGTGATTTGTTGTTCACTATAATAAAATCAGATTTTTCAATCTTAATTTTCTCGTCAATCTGGTACTTCATAATTTTTTCGATTTCGCTTCTCTTCGCGCCGTCACGCATCATTATTCTGTCAAGCCTGTTCTTCTTGTTTGAATATACCATTATAGTGTAATCAAGATATTTATGGAACGCAGTATCGAACACGAGAGCCGACTCGACAATTATAACACGCTGTTTGAGTTTCTTGATGTGCTCAATAAGCGTCTTTATCACGGTAGGATGAACAATCTCGTTTATCTTCCTGAAATTCCGCTTGTTCGCGAATACGACCTCGCGGAGTTTAGTCAGGCTTATAACACCCTGATAGTTCAGTATGTCTTTGCCGAAAGCCCCGACCACTTTTCTCGCGAGTCCTTTATTTGACTTATACAACTCCTTAGCCATCAGGTCCGCAAAGATAACCTTGTATCCTTTTTTCGACAGCATCCTGCATACTTCCGATTTTCCCGAGCCTATGCCGCCCGTGATTCCGACCAGAATCTTGTTCTTGATTTTTTTCCCCATACGTGATAAATATTTTACGGTATATTATATAATTTATTTCGCATAAGCAATACTTCTGCGCTCCCGAATCACATTAATTTTTATCTGCCCGGGATATTCCATTTCTTCCTGAATCTTGTGCGCGATGTCTTCCGCTAACTGGTCCTGAAGTATGTCGCTTATCTTATCCTGCTCGACGATTACCCTGACTTCCCTTCCCGCCTGTATGGCGAAAGTTTTGGAAACCCCCTCGAAAGACGTGGCAATCGCCTCGAGTTTCTCGAGACGCTTCGAATACGCTTCGACGGATTCCCTTCTGGCTCCGGGTCTTGCGCCGCTTATCGCGTCCGCCGCCTGAACGAGAACCGCTATCGGATGCTCCATCGGTATTTCGTCGTGATGCGAGCCGATCGCGTTGCATACAATCGGATGCTCCTTGCAGCGTTTTGATATTTCATAGCCGAGTATGGCGTGAGGTCCCTCAATGCTCCTGTCAACCGTCTTGCCGATATCGTGAAAGAGTCCGGCGCGCTTCGCCATTACCGCGTCCAGTCCGAGTTCCGCAGCCATTATTCCCGCTATGTGCCCGACTTCTATCGAATGGTTAAGCACGTTCTGACCGTAACTCGAACGGTATTTCATTCTTCCGATGAGAGTAATAATGTCCCTGTTCACGCCCTGAATTCCCATATCTATGAGCGTCTGTTCACCGACCCTGATTATTTCCTCGTTGAGTTCCTTCTCGACCTTCTGCACTACCTCTTCAATTCTCGCGGGATGAATTCTTCCGTCCGCAATCAGCCGTTCCATCGCAATCCTTGCGATTTCCCTTCTGAAAGGATCGAACCCCGAAATAATTATTGCTTCGGGTGTATCGTCAACTATGATATCTACTCCCGTGACCGCTTCGAACGCCCGGATGTTTCGTCCTTCTTTTCCTATTATCCTGCCCTTCAATTCGTCCGACTGTATCTGCAGAACGCTTACCGTGGTTTCAACAGAATGATCTACCGCGGAACGCTGTATCGCCTGAATGACGATGTTCTTGGAAATCTTGTTCGCTTCGAGTTTCGTCAGGTCGCGCACTTCCTGAAGTTTCTGCGCAGACTCGAGTTTCACCTGATTCATCAGGCTCTCAAAGAGTATTTTTTTCGCTTCGTCCTCGCTCAAACCCGAAATTCTCTGCAGTTTCGCTCTCTGCTCCTCTATCAGAGCGTTTACGTCGGCTTCGAGTTTGTCAACCTGCTGTTTCTTTTCCGTGAATTCCTTGATTTTCAACGAATATTCGTTGTAAGCCTGTTGAGCGTTCGATTCCTTCGTCTGAAGTTCGTTCCTGAGTTTCTCGACTGTTTCCTTTTCGTTCTTTATCTTCTTCTCAATCTCGGAAATTTCCCTGTCTCTGATTTTGCATTCCTCGTCGAATTTCTGCTTTCTCTTGTAGAATTCGTCCTTTACTTCAAGTAATTTTTCTTTCTTCAAGTTCTGAGCAGTTTTTTCCGCATCCTGTTTAAAATTACGCGCTCTCTTTTCCGCTTCTGACACCAGTTCGGCCGATTTCTGTTCAGCCTCTTTCATCATTCTTTTCACGACATTTTCAGCGCCGTCGATCTTGCTCTTGTTTATCTTCACCTGTATGAACCATCCGATAAAAAACGTTATCAGACATAAACCGACAAGCATTGGAAGCAGAATGTATAA
Source organism: uncultured Ignavibacteriaceae bacterium (assembly GCA_964581915.1). Classification (GTDB taxonomy): domain Bacteria; phylum Bacteroidota; class Ignavibacteria; order Tepidaquicellales; family Tepidaquicellaceae; genus CAIKZJ01. The sequence goes on from CAZOQR010000180.1 coordinate 2,754, forward strand.
TTCCATTTCTGGCATATTGTATATGTATAAGTTTACTGATTATTGTTAATTTAATAATAAAAAAAACCGCAAGTCAGCATCAAAGGTTATATAGGAACCTTTGTAAGCAAACAGTGGGGGGCGCCAAAGCGTCGCGGTCTTCCACTGCTGCTCTTTAACCCGCCTCGGCGGAGAGCAAATCCTGAGATTGAGGCCTGACCTAACACTTGCGAGAGCTAACCTCCCGGCTTATAGAAATTTGATGGTTCTATATAATGTTTGATATATGGCTGGCTTGCGGTAAAACCAAATATATTTAAAAGAACTTAAAGACTGTTGTCTATTAATTTTGTTATTTCTTCAATTTTTGAAATATTCGACTTCATTGTATCGTAATACTCCTTTTGTGTCTCGAATCTCAGGTCCTTTTCCCTGTAATACGATTCCGCTATGTTCAGCGCTGACACAACAGCAACGGATTCAACCGAAGTGTTAGGAGATTGAAAGTTAATTCTCTGCATTATCTGGTCAACATACTTTGCATATCTCTCCACTTCCGCGGGATTGTCTCCGAGAAGGTTATAGTCGCTGTTGAATATTTTTACTTTGATACCTGAAGTTTTCATTTTTAAATTTTGAATTTACCAGCCATTTGTTTAATCTTCAAAATCTTGTGCTTGATCTTCATATTGTTCGAGATGTACGTCTATTCTCGATATCAATTCTTTTAAACGTGATCTTACAAACTCTTTGTCTCTTATATTTGTAGTATTCTTCTCCGCACTCAACAACAAATTTTTCAGGTCGGAAATTTCCTTTTCCTTGAACAATGAATCCGAATTAATTTTGTTGAGTTGCAGTTTCAGTTCCGTTATCTTGTTGTTTAAATCCTTTACGCTCTCTCTCAGTTGGTGATTTTCATCCGTAAGCCCCCGGTTCTTCGAAATCAAGGCGTTTACCTTTTTCAGCATGTTGTCAAGATTGAGGTTGAATACACCGTGCAACCTGATTAACTCATCTCTGTTTATTTCGGGTTTGCTATCCATTTGTAATGTTTGCCCTTAATGTAACTCCGAGTTTTTTATTTAAATTTTTTACGATCCTGTCAACCATCGCGCTTACCTCTTCGTCGGTAAGCGTTTTTTCGGGAGAACTGAACTCAAGAGAGAATGTCATGCTCCTTAAGTCATCGCCAAGTCTCTCGTCCGTGTATATGTCAAATAAACTTATCCCGCGCAGATACTTGCCGCCTGATTCCCTTATCACGCTGTACATGTCCTGATAAAGTATTTTTTTCTCCGATACTACGGCTATATCCCTCTTCGCGGACGGGAATTTTGAAATTTCACTGTATTCTCTGCTTCCGTTTAAAACACCGAAAACTCTTTCAAGATTCAATTCCGCTACGTATAATTCCGTATCCGGATCAAAATCTTCAAAGGACTGCTTATTAACAATCCTGATTTCACCGAGCACGGAATCTCTTGATTTTATTTCAAAGAAACGGTTCCCATCCTCCGCATTATAGCAAATTAATTCATAATTTTCAATATTTAATTTAGCCAAAAACATCCCGAGTTCACCCTTGAGGTCAAGGAAGTCGAAACCGCTTTCCTTCACGTCGTATGAAACAAGGTCTCTCTTGCCGCATAGAGAGAAACAAAGATGCGTTTCTTCCGTGAATTTATCACCCGCGTCCGTAAAAACTTTTCCGATTTCGAATAACCTGAGAGACGAGTCTTTTCCTATCTCATTCAGGTTTCCGAGTATCGTGCCGACCATCCCGAAAGTCAGATTAACTCTCATCGCGTTCATTAGCACGGAGTTGGGGTTGGTAATCTTAACAGGCTTCGAAGGGAAACTGCTTATCCTGCCGTAATCCTGCTGAGAATAGGAAATGATTTCGTTGAATCCCCTTCCGATGAAATACTCGCGGGAATTGTTCTGCAGTTTCAAAAAACTGTCCTGATAATCAATATGAGCCGACACATCAAGCCTGAAGCAGTAGTCGTTCTCAATGTTCGCGTATCCGTAAAGCCTTGCAATTTCCTCGATTAAATCAATTTCCCTCTGCAGGTCCTCTCTCCTGTACTCGGGTATCTCGAAATAAAGCCTGCCATCTTCCTCTTTTATAAAATTAATCTCTATTCTGCCGAGAAGTTTTATTATGTCTTCTCCCGTAAGCGTTATGCCGATAATGCTTTCCGCCCTGCCCGGACGGACGCTTACGATAAGTTTTTCAAACCTTCCCGGATAAACATCGACTATACCCTTAAGCACTTCTCCTCCCGCAATCTGCTGAATCAGAGAAGCCGCTCTGTCCGATACGTAAGGTATATTTTCGATATCGACGCCTCTTTCGAACCTCTGCGAAGCGTCCGTCTGCAGTCCGAGTCTCTTCGAATTTTTCCTTATGCAGACCGGGTCAAAATACGCGACCTCGATTAGAACGTTCTTCGTATCCGATGATATTTCGGAGAATTCTCCCCCCATGATGCCCGCGATTCCCGAAGGTCCGTCCCCGTCGCATACCATCAGGGATTTGTCGTTCAGAATTCTTTCCTTCGAATCGAGAGACGTGAATTTGTCGCCCTCTTTCGCTGTTCTTACTATAATCTTTTTCCCGCGCACTTTATCGTAGTCAAACGCGTGCAGAGGCTGTCCCGTTTCCATCATTACAAAATTCGTAATGTCAACTATGTTGTTTATCGGGCGCAAACCCACCGCGGTCAATGCTTTCTTGAGCCATTCGGGCGATTCCTTGATAACCACATTCTTTACTACTCTTCCCGTAAACCTTCTGCACAGTTCCTTGTTCTCGATTGATATGTCTATGTAATCTTCTGACCGCTCCTTGGATTCAATAACCGGCGTTTCGGGTTTGCTTACCCTGAGTCCGTAAATTCCCGCTATCTCCCTTGCCATTCCTGTCTGTGAGAACAAATCCCCTCTGTTCGGAGTCACGCCTATTTCGATGAAATAATCATCCGCGCCCGCGTAATCGGAGAAATCCTGTCCCGGGACTGCATCCTGCTTAAGAACCATTATGCCCGAATGATCGTCTGACAAACCGAGTTCATCCTCGGCGCA
>CAZOQR010000181.1:0-4459 GCA_964581915.1 uncultured Ignavibacteriaceae bacterium
TAGTACTTCTCGACAGAGTGGGGTTGGTATTTCCGTTCTTTGGGGGACTCCCGGTGACGTTTTAGTAATTGATATTAAACAACAGCACGATAAATCGCGGCTTGCTTTGTGAGAGTTACGCTTTGCTTAATTGACGCGCTCCGCGCTGAATATGCCTTCGTGCGCGTTGATTTTTTCGATTACGGCGTTCAACTGAGACAGGTTCTCGATGCTCACGATTAGCGTGCCTTCGAACATAGAGCCTTTCGTGAGTATGTTGACGCTCTTTATGTTGAGTTTGAAGTTTCTTGAAAGGGTTTCCGTGATGTCGTTCAGGATACCGGGCTTATCCTCGCCGATAATCTTAATACCGCCCATGAACTCTCCGCCCTGCGTTTCGCTCCAGTTAATTTCGATTATCCTGTCTGGTTCGAGCAGGTACAGGTTGATGATGTTGTTGCAGTTCTTCCTGTGTATCTTGATCCCTTCGGTCTGCGTGACGTATCCGATAACGTCGTCGCCGGGAATCGGGTTGCAGCACTTCGCGTAACTGTACTTGATGCCCTGAATACTGGTCTTCGCTCCGTTAGTCCCTATTGTTATTTCCTTGGTAGTGTCGTGCGTTTCTTTCCTGAACCTGTCAACCGATTCCTGCTCTCTGGCTTCCGCTGCCGCGGCGCTCTCTTCCATCGATGCCGCTTCAATCTGCTGAAGTTTAGTCTTGTCCGCGAGGAATTCGATTACCTCGTCGGCTTTTTCCGGCTCCGCGCCAATCTCGAAATAAAATTTCTGGAGGTCCCTGTATTTAAGCCTCTGCACGACTTTCAGCAGGGAATCTTCGTTAACGTGAAGTTTGTGCTTCTTGAGTTTCTTTTCGAAATGCTCCCGCCCGTCGGCGATGAACTTCCTTCTTTCGGAATTGAAAAAACGCTTGATGTCGGAGCGAGCCTTCGGCGTAACGACGAATTTCTCCCAGTCGCGTTTCGGCTTTTGAGTCTTCGAGGTAATTATCTCTACCTGATTGCCGCTCTTGAGGTGCGTGTCGAGCGGAACGATTTTCCCGTTTACCTTCGCGCCGATGCATCTCATTCCGACCTCGGAGTGAATCTCGAAAGCGAAATCTACGGGAGTCGCTCCCGACGGCAGTATCTTCAAATCTCCTTTCGGAGTGAAGCAGTATATTTCGTTCTGGAAAAGTTCGAGTTTGAAGTTTTCAATCAACTGCCCCGTGGTCAGTTCGTCCTTCGCCGCGTTCTCGAAAGTCTCGCGTATGTTCTTCATCCACTCTTCGATTTTCCTGTCGTTGATGTTGAAGTTTTCCTTGTACTTCCAGTGAGCGGCGACGCCCTTCTCGGCAATCTCGTGCATTTCCTTCGTGCGTATCTGAACTTCGACGCGGTGCCCTTCCTTGCTCATCACGGTCGTATGAATAGACTGGTAACCGTTTTGCTTCGGCACGGAGATGAAGTTCCTGAACCTTTCGGGAATCGGCACGTAAATCTGCGAGACTATACCGTAAACAAGGTAGCAGTCGTACTTGTTCGTCGTATCGAGAATTACGCGCACGGCGAGCAGGTCGTAAATCTCCTCGAATCCTTTTTCTCTTTTTAAAAGTTTCTGGTAAATGCTGTATATGTGCTTCGCGCGGGAGTAGATTTCGTACTTGAAGTTTTCCCTGTCGAGGTCGGCTTTAATCGGCTCGATGAATTTCTTCAGGAACCTTTCGCGCTCGCGCTTCTTTTCCTTGATGTGCGCGGCGATTCTGTCGTATTCCTTCCTGTTGAGGTATTTGAACGAAAGGTCTTCGAGTTCGCTCTTTAATATCGAAAGTCCGAACCTGTGTGCAAGCGGCGCGTAAATGTCGAGCGTTTCCTGAGCCATTCTCAATTGCCTCGCGCTCGAAAGGAATTCGAGTGTTCTGAGGTTATGAAGCCTGTCGGCGAACTTGATGAGCATCACGCGCAGGTCGGATGTCATCGAAAGAAGCATTTTCTTGTACGACTCAATCTGCTTCAGTTCGTAATTTTCCGTCAGCCCTTCAATCTGCGTCGCGCCGTCGACAATCTCAGCGACCGTATCGCCGAACTCCGCCTTGATGTCCTTGATGGTGAACTTCGTGTCTTCTACAACGTCGTGAAGAAGCGCGGCGGCAATCGTCGTGTCGTCAATCGGGATTTCCTTGGCGAGAATGAGAGCGACTTCATAAGGGTGCGTGAAATAAGGCTCGCCTGATTCGCGCTTGTCGTTCTTGTGCGCGTCGAGGGCGAAACGGAAAGCGTTCGAAATCAACTTGTCGTTCACCCGTTTCGCGGAAAGACTTATCTTCGCGCTGCCTATGAGTTCGTCGAGTTTCTTCTTATAGAAATTGCTCAGCATTCGTGTCCTTAAAAATTATATTGTGCCGAATATTCTGTCTCCCGCGTCTCCGAGACCGGGAACGATGTATCCCTTGTCGTTTAGTTTCTCGTCAATGCTGCAGGTCAGCATTCTGAAATATTTCTTTTCTTTGGCGTCGAACCTGTTGTCTATCGCCTTGAGCCCTTCGGGCGCGCAGAGGAGCGATACGACGTTGATGTCCCTGAAGCCCATGTTCATCAGGTATTCAATCGTGAATATGACGCTTCCTCCCGTGGCTATCATCGGGTCGAGAACAATTACCTTCGCGTCTTTCTTGTCCTTCAGCGCGGGAAACTTGAAGTAATACTTTATAGGCTTCAATGATTCTTCGTCCCTGTAAAGCCCCATGTGGCTTATCTTCGCCTCGGGGAAGAGGTCTATGAAACCTCTCGTGAGTCCGAGACCCGCGCGGAGTATCGGCAGGAGCACGACGCTCTGCTTCACCTTCTCGCCCGCGGCGGGCTTCAAGGGCGTAATCACGTTTACTTTTTCCGATTTAAGTTCGGCGTAAAAAATTGACGCGAGCAGATACGACAGTCTGTCTATGCTCTGCTTGAATTCCGAACTCGGCGTCTGCCTGTCGCGGAGTATTGTAAGGTAATGCGCGACGAGCGGATGCTCGATAACTGCTACATTTTTCATCTGATAAATTATAACAACTCTACTATCAAGTTGGTTTTTAATGTTTGTTTTGAATTCGCTGTCTGGCCTTTCGCGGTCAGTTTAAGTTCCATGTTGATGTTAGTGTTCGTTTCCTTTTTCACGACGCAGCCTCTCGATAGGTCGAAGAACACCGTGCCCTTGCCTCCCGCTTCCTCGTTCATGAGTTTTATAGTCATTCCCATCTGCTTCGCTTCCTTTTCTATGAACTCGATTCCGAGCGTCGCTTCGATTTCAATCTGAGTGGTCTTGTCAACCTTTATGTCTTTCAGTTTGTATCCGAGAATGTTCTTGATAGGGAACACCGAAAGGTTTGTCTCGCTCGCGAACGTCCAGGAAGAATCCTTGTAAACGTCGTTCTCGGGGAATTTCTGGAACTGGTTCTGAATAATCGATTTGAGCGCTTCGGAGCCCATCGATTCCTTTATCTTCGCCTTGTCTTCCGCGTTCAGCGTGTCGCCGAGCGCCTTGAAAATCTTTTCGTGAATCTGCTCGAGTTCTATAACTTCGGCGATTTCGCCTTTGGGCGATACCCTGAACTTGAATTCCATACCCGCGAGAGCGTTGTACTGCACGTAATCGAGTTTGCCTGATACGGAATCTTTTACGTTCGAATTATACGTCTGAGAAAGCGTCGAATCCTTCGACATCGCTTTTTCGACTATGAGGATGCTGTCGTATTTCATCTTGAAAGTAATGTAACCCGACGGGCTGATTTCGGCGGCTTCCTGAGTGTAGTAATACGTCATCACCTGCTCGCTCGTGATTTCTTCGTTGCCCGTAGCGGGACTTTGTTCGGTTGAGAAAGTCTTCGCGGTCATCTTATAATGGAATTTATCGCCTACTTTCGGGACCATTTTAAGCGTGACTTTCTGACCTGAAGCGTCGGATTTAACGAATTCCGACGTTTCGTTTTTCTTGCCGTCAGGACCGTCTTTTTTACCGCAGGACGTAACGGCAAGGGCTATGGCCATAATTAATACAACATAAATAAGATTTTTATACACGGGTTTAAACATCTGTAATCTCCTTAATTGTTAAATTTTATGAATATACCACTAATAAAAAGCATTTTCAAAGCAGGAAAAAAGATGCTGGAAGTTTGGATCTATCCCGACAAGCCGGGACGCACAGAACGCGGAATCTAGAATCTATCTTTTAAACCCGCGTCGCTCTTATCTTTCCGGTATTTCACGCGGGAACTCTAAAAAATCTCTTGCTCTTAATCCGTGTAAATTAGTGTTAATCCGTGGCAGAACGCTCTTGCTCTTATACCTAATAAAATCTCTTGCTCTTCTCTATGCCCTCTGCGCGTTCTTTGCGTCCCGACTTGTCGGGATGGTGAAAAGTTCTTGCTCTTATACCTAAAAAAAATCTCTTGCTCTTAATCCGTGTAAATTAGTGTTAATCCGTGGCAGAACGC
>CAZOQR010000181.1:4559-5810 GCA_964581915.1 uncultured Ignavibacteriaceae bacterium
AAATCTCTTGCTCTTAATCCGTGTAAATTAGTGTTAATCCGTGGCAGAACGCTCTGGCTCTTTTACCTAAAAAATCTCCTGCTCTTCTCTGTGTCCTCTGTGCCCTCAGTGGTGAAAAGTCTTCACCCGTGCCCCTCCGCGCCTGTTTATTTCAACTTTATATAAATATGCTTCACGTTTACATTGCTCGTCGCGCGCTCGTCGATTCTGAATTTATTCATCGCGCGGATTAACTGTAGCATCTTCGGATAGCCGTAATTTCTCGGGTCGAAGTCGGGCTTCTTTTTCAGAATCAGATTTCCGAGTTCGCCGAGAAACGCCCAGCCGTTCTCGTCTGCGAGGTCGGTGATGCTGTCCGCGAAAAGTTTTATTATTTTCGGGTCGATTTTGCTCAGCGTTTTCTTTCCGTGCTGACCCTGCCGTTTAGCCGACTTTTCGCCGACCGCCGCTTCACGGCTTTCCGTCTGCGGTTTCAGGATTTCGATGTAGATGAACTTGTCGCAGGCGGTGATGAACGGATTAAGCGTCTTTTTTTCGCCTATGCCGATAACTTTCATACCCGCTTCACGGAGCCGCGTCGCGAGTCTCGTGAAATCGCTGTCGCTGGAAACAATGCAGAAACCGTCAACCTTACCCGTGTACAGAATGTCCATCGCGTCTATTATGAGCGAACTGTCGGTTGAATTTTTTCCCGTCGAATAACTGTACTGCTGAATCGGCGTGATGGCGTTTTCGAGCAGGACGTTCTTCCAGCCGGAAACCGCGGGCTTCGTCCAGTCGGCGTAAATTCTCTTGAAAGTCGGCGTGCCGTACTTCGCGATTTCCTCGAACATCTCTTTCACGTATGAGTACGAAACGTTGTCCGCGTCGATGAGCACGGCAAGTTTAAGGTCATTAGTTGTTTCCATAATAATTAAACGGGGTTTAATTCGCGTCCCGATTTTAAAATATACTCATTGCGGCGGCGGAAAACCATGTACTTAAAGATTAAGAGCAAGAGCGGTTGATTCCTCGATTGTCATTCTGGCATGCGCGCTCTTTGCGTCCCGACTTGTCGGGACTCTTAGCCGGTGGTACCCTCTGGGTCATCCATTAACGTAATAATGCTTCAGAACAATTACACCGAGAAACACAGAGTAGACACGGAGAACCACAGAGCAATTAGCGGTTAGCAATTAGCAGTTAGCAATTAGAGCGAGAGCGGTTTACCACGGAGGACACCGAGTACACAGAGAAGAGCAAGAGATTTTT
>CAZOQR010000182.1:0-5638 GCA_964581915.1 uncultured Ignavibacteriaceae bacterium
GGGATTATCATCTGAAACCGTGGGTGGCTAACACGATTTACGTGCTGATGATTCTCATCGGGCTGACTTTCTGGTTCATCGGGTTGAATACAATCCTGTCTTTCTGAGTTTGAAGAGCGGTTACACTGAGATACACAGAGAAGACACAGAGAGCCACAGAATCAGTATAATAATTTAAAATCTAAAATTTATAATTTATAATTAAATAAAGATGATTCACAAACACGATTTAATTATTGTCGGAGCGGGGCTCGCAGGGCTGCGCGCGGCTGTAGAAACGTCGCAGTATTCCGACGTGGGAGTTATTTCAAAGTTGTTCCCGACCCGCTCGCATTCAGGAGCGGCTCAGGGCGGCATAGCGGCCGCGCTCGGCAATGAAGAGCACGACACGGTTGAATGGCACGTTTTCGATTCCGTCAAGGGAAGCGACTATCTCGGAGACCAGGACGCGATTGAAATGATGTGCGGCGAAGCGCCGGACGCCATTTACGAACTTGAGCATCTCGGCGTTCCTTTCAGCAGGACAAAAGACGGGAAAATCGCTCAGAGACAGTTCGGCGGACACACGAAAGAAGTAATCGACGAAAGCGGAAACTCTAAGAGAATTCCAGTTCTGCGCGCCTGCTATTCAGCCGACAGGACGGGTCACGTCATTCTACACACGCTCTATGAGCAATGCGTGAAAAGGAACGTCCGGTTTTATGCGGAGTACTTCATTCTTTCTCTCATAATAGACGGCGGTGTCTGCAAGGGGCTCACGGCTTTTAATCTCCGCGACGGCGAGATACACACTTTCCACGCGAAAGCGGTGATGTTCGGAACCGGCGGCTACGGACGCGCGTACAGGGTAACTTCAAACGCTTACGCGAATTCGGGAGACGGAGTCGCGATAGCGTTCCGCGCGGGAATTCCGCTTGAGGATATGGAATTCGTCCAGTTCCATCCGACGGGACTTTATCCGCTGGGTATCCTCGTTACGGAAGGAGCGCGCGGCGAAGGCGGTTATCTCGTGAACAAAGACGGCGAAAGGTTCATGAAGAATTACGCGCCGACCGTAATGGAACTCGCGCCACGCGATATGGTGACGAGAAGCATTCAGACGGAAATAAACGAGGGGCGTGGAATAAACGGCGGCGATTTCGTAAATCTCGACCTCACGCATCTTGGCGCGGCGAAACTTAAAGAGCGTCTTCCCGAAATCACGGGATTCGCGAAGACTTACGCGGGTATTGACCCTGTAAAGCAGCCGATTCCCATACTGCCGACAGCGCACTATTCGATGGGCGGCATCCCGACTGATTTATACGGACACGTGCTCGCAGACGAAAAAGGAACAATCGTTAAGGGATTCTACGCCGCCGGTGAATGCGCCTGCGTATCCGTTCACGGAGCGAACAGGCTCGGAACGAATTCACTGCTCGACGCGGTAGTTCACGGAAGAAGAACCGGTCGTACGCTCGTGAAATATCTTCGCGAGGCGGAGTTCAGCGCGCTTCCCGATGACGCCGAAAAGAAGGACAGGGAAATGTTCGCGAACCTTTACGGAACGACATCGGGCGAGAACGCGGATAAAATCCGCCTGAGACTCAAAGAAGAAATGACAAACAAATGCGGCGTGTTCAGGAACGAAAAGGACCTTAACTCAATGCTCGAAACCATACACGAACTCGAGCACAAATTCAAGAGCGTACACCTCTCCTGTAAGGGAAAGGTTTTCAACACGGAACTAATGGAAATAATTGAACTCGGAAACCTTCTCGAGTTTTCGGACGCGATAGTAACAGGGGCGCTCGCGCGTCAGGAATGCCGCGGCGCGCACTGGCGCACAGACCACCCGAAACGCGATGACGTGAACTGGCTCAAGCACACGATTGCCTTCAAGACCGAAAAAGGAATCGAACTTAAATATAAACCCGTAGTCATTAATAAATATCAACCACAGGAGAGGAAATACTAATGAAAGTTACATTATCAATTAAAAGGTTCGACCCCGAAAAGGACGATAAACCTTACAGGAAAGAATACACGATTGATGTTGAGCCCACATTCAGGATACTCGACTGTCTTGATAAAGTGAAGTGGGACATTGACGGCGGACTCGCGTACAGACGCTCCTGCTCTCACGGTATATGCGGCTCCGACGCAATGATGATAAACGGGAAGAACATGCTTGCCTGTCAGGTGCTGGTTCAGGACTTCAAGAAAAAATATATTAAGATTGACCCGCTTCCTTCTCTGCCGATAATCAAGGATTTGATTGTTGACATGGACGGGTTCTTCGCGAAGTACGAGGTCGTGAAGCCGTACCTGATTTCAAAAACACAGCCGCCTGTTAAGGAAAGATACCAGAGCCAGGAAGACAGGGCTCTGATAGACGAGGCGGTCAACTGCATTTTATGCGGAGCGTGCTCGGCATCCTGTCCGTCTCTCTGGTCGAATGACGCTTATCTTGGACCCGCGGCGATGCTGAAAGCATATAGGTTCGTGTTCGACAGCCGCGACGACGCGCAGGCGGAAAGGCTCGACGTTGTCGACACGCCTGACGGACTCTGGCGCTGCCATACGATTTTCAACTGCGTTGAGGTGTGCCCGAAGGAAATAAACATTACCTGGCATCTGTCGCAATTGAAGAAGAAGTGCGCGATGAGAGAGATTTAATTCGAAAAACGAAAAGTGAAAATGGAATACAGTTAATTTTTAATATTTAGCAAATTTTGTCGTTCCCGCAAAAGCGGGAATCCATAGTGAGCCCCGAAATTTTCGGGGCTTTTCTATATTAAAAATAAAACATCATCCGTCGCGGCGGACATAAATACAAATCAAAATTAAAAAAGATTATTGCGAATAAAGATAATTCAAATATCCATACTTCTCTCTCAGTTTATTTTTGATTTTTTATATGAATTTTTAATATTTTATATTTGATATTTAATATTTCAAAATATTTCCTTGAAGAACGTCTTCATCGCTTCCCAGGAGCGTTTGTCGGCTTTATCATTGTAAGCCGCGCCTTTTGAATTGTCGCTGCCCGCGGCGGGATTCGTGAAACTATGAACCGCTCCGCTGTAAATGAACAACTGGTAATCGACTCCTGCGTCATTCATTTCCTTTTCAAAAGCGGATACCTGTTCGCGCGGAACGAACGGGTCGTCCCCGCCGTGAAGGATGAGAACTTTTCCTTTTATATTCTTCGCGTCCTGAGGCGAGGGTGTGTCGAGTCCGCCGTGGAATGAAACAGTTCCTTTAACGTCAGCGCCGCTCCGGGCGAGTTCAAGCGCGACCGTGCCGCCGAAACAGTATCCCATCACGGCTATCCTGTCAGGGTTGACGTAGTTCTTTTTCTTTATCTCCTCAAAAGCGAGGTTGATTCTTTTTCGCATAAGGTTTCTGTCGCTCTTATAAGTCCCCGCGAGTTTGCCCGCTTCCTGAGTGTCTTTAGGACGTGAATCGATGCCGTATATGTCAACGGCAAAACCGACGTAGCCGAGTTTCGCGATTGCTTCCGCCTTTTCTTTCGCGAACTCGCCTATCCCCATCCAGTCGTGAACGATTATAACCGCAGGCTTTTGCTCCTTTATGGATTCATCGTAGGCAATGTAACCCATCAGCAGGACGGCGCCGTCATTATAAGTAATGTTTTCGGTTACAATCTGTGTCCTTGCCGCAACCGCGAAAGTCAGAAGAATAAATAATAATATAGTTTTCATATCTTTGTTTTTATTCGAGAACGAAATTGTTATTGTAATAATTCCGAATTCACGCCCCGAATTTCGGGAATGAGAGCAGTTGATTGATTACCTTCGCGGCTATACTCAGAAGTTGAAATATATTTTTGTTGTCAGCCCTATGAATGTGATGTTTGTCGTAGTGTTCATCGCAAGGGGCGATGAAATGCTGCGTTTCGGGAAAAAGTTCGTGACCTTGAGTTCAGCCTCCGCTGTAGCGTAAGGCGACACGGGAAACTGCAATCCGATTCCCGCTTTTATTCCGCTGAGCCATTTCTTCGAAGATGAGTATCCGATAAGGTAAGTGTAATCGGGGTATTCATAATTGTAGCCGTATTCCTCCCTGATTCTGTCAACGGATTCCGAAGTGTACTGCAAACCGTAACCGCCTGTTATGTAGAATGCCGATTTCTGTTTTCCGAAAGGAAACAGTTTCAGATTGATGAACAAAGGAACGGCGAACAATTCTGCATTATCCCATTTATCTATGTAGTCATTTCCGTTCACGATTCCGGTTTCATAATTTCTTGCGGGTTTGCCGGCGTAATGCCAGATAAATGAGGATTCAAGGTTCACTGCGGCATAGTTATTCACGTAAATGTCTATTCCGAGGTCGAGGATTATCGGGCTGTACATATCGCGCCCGTCGTGGTAATCACCGTAATAATAATTGTTATAGTTATACGAGTTGTCGTAGCGCGATTGCGGAAAAGTGAAAGCATAAGTGCTTCCGAAATCCGCTCCCGTGTAAGTACCGAAAGTCGTTCCGATTGAAATTCCGAATGACCGATTAACCTGCGCCGACACGGAGAGTGACAGCGCCGATAGAAATACTAAAACAAATATTATTCTCTTCATACGATATGCTTGTTTACTCTTTTTACTTTCGGAAGAAATTAATGTTCCTGTAAAATCATTTTATTGTTTTTTCAGTATGTTGTATGCGTATAAAATCCGCTTTAATTCTGTGACGCCAATAAATTTTGCATTCATTTTATTAAATATTATACTTAAATTAAATTACAATGTAAACTAAAATAAGGAGTAATACACTTTGTCAGTAAAGATAACAGAAGAATGCATTGCTTGCGGCGCCTGCGAGGCAGAATGCCCGAATGAAGCAATATATGAAGCGGGAAAAGAATGGATAGTCGGCGGCGAGTCGCATCCGGCAATCTCCGAAGAGCATACATATATTGTTCCGGACAAATGCACCGAATGCGTTGGTTTTCACGATGAACCTCAGTGTATCCCCGCTTGTCCGACGGAAGCGATTATCCCGGACCCGGATCATCAGGAAACAAAAGAGCAGTTAATGGCGAAGAAAGAGCATCTTGATTCGGTAGGAAGATAGAACCCGAGTTTTGTTTAAAAAGCAAAAGCCCCTTTTTAAAGGGGCTTTTTGTTTATTCAAAACACCAAAGATTAATTCTCGCGCAGGACGAATTCATCGTATTCCATTTCGAAACGGAGTTTATGCTTCGATTCTTCCTGAGCAAGAGAAAGGAAAAGTTGCTTAAGTTCGGGAACGTCAGTCTTCGTCGAAAGCCGCGTATAGAGGTTGAAAGCGGCTTTCTCGCGGTTCATGGCGACGATGAGCGCTTCCTGATAACTCATTTCAGGTTTAATTACGACGGAATCCACGTAATCGCTGATTTTAAGGTCCGAGATTTTTTCGTAAGGAACGTCGAATGTCCTCTCTTCCTTAATCTTTGTCAGGCGCGCTTTATGCTTCACCTCTTCCTGAGCAAACTCGAGAAAAACCGATTTCATTTCTTCGTTCCTGACTCTTTCCGACAGGTCATTGTAGAAATCAACCGCTTTCTGTTCGGAAGCAATCGCGAAGTCAAGAATTTCGTCAACGTTTTTAAATGTTTCCATGATGATATTTTAATTTATTGTTTTGCTTCTTC
>CAZOQR010000183.1:0-5630 GCA_964581915.1 uncultured Ignavibacteriaceae bacterium
AGCAGGAGGAAGAAAAGGCCGCCGAAACACCTCATAGCAACGGCAAGTTTGCCCTAAAAGACGAATATGATTCTTCCGAATTAATCGACAGCATTCTTGACCTGCTGAAATCACGAGAACAGACTATTGACGAATTGAATAAATTCGGACTTGTCAGCGCTCCTGAAACAAATCGCGCTGAAGATGAGCAGAAAACGCACGAATCGGTTACCGGAGAAATTATCCGAACTGAAGAAACGGTTCAGCCGGACGAAACAACCCGCGTTGAACCGGCATCGCAGGAAGAGGTCGCATCGGATGAACAGGAGAAGGATTTTTACAGCGAACTCAATAAGCGGCTGAGCGAACTCGAAGATCTCAAAGCGGAAAAAGATACGCTGGAAGAAGAATTGAAACAGAGTTTCGTCACCCCTGAAATGAATGTCTTTGACAAACTGGTCGAGGAGAAACCCGGACCTGAAGTATCGGAAAAAATTTCGATTCCGGAAATCGTGATTCACGACAAAGGCATTCCTGAAATTGACAAACCGCCGAAATCCCTGAACGAGGCTCTTGACAACCTGAAACTCGACGGCATTATTGAACACCTCGAAGGCGCTCCGGTGAAAGAGGAAAAATCATACGACGACGTGTTCAAACCAGCGGACCGTCCGTTTGTCCCTGTGTCAAACACTTTACCGCCCGTAAAGAAAAAAAGATTCGCGGTAAAATTCATAGTCTATTTTTTATTGATAGCCGTATTCTCTGTTATGAGTTTTTTCCTTTATAAGTCAATTCTTACCCCTTCCAAACCAAAAACTTTTGACACGCTCGAGACAAAAGCAAATGACTCTATTATCGCGAATCTGAACCTCGTCGATACATCACTTTCGCGGGGCTCGATTATTCTCAGCGAGTTCGAAGTTGAACGCGACGGGGATATCGTATACAAGCAGACGGACAACGGCTATATGATTCAGGTGGCTGTGTTCGATAAGTACAATGAAGCACTTATGTACATATCGGGACTCGAGAATAAAAACATACACGCTGAAATTGAACGGGTCGACCTTCCGCTAAATGTTACGGAATACAGAATTGTAATCGGACCGTTTGAAAAACTGCAGGACGCCAAGGCTTATTTCAGAAGCAGCGGCGTCATACTAAACTTCATTAAGATGCTTACTCCCGTTAGGACCGGACTTTCTTTCTGAATAAAGGAAGAATTCCTGTTATTAGCAGTATCCCCGCTGTGTACAAAATAATATCCGGCGCAAGTTCAGGATGAAGTGTATAAAAAGTAAGTTCATCCCTCAAGCCGATTTTTTCCGTGAGATACGCCTTCTGGTTAATTTCCGTTTCACCGTACACGTTCCCGTAAGGGTCTATCACGCATGATATTCCTGTGTTTGCGCATCGTGCAATCCACCGCCTGTTCTCAATCGCGCGAAGAACCGCGAAACGGTTGTGCTGATACGTCCCGAACAGTCTGCCCCACCATCCGTCATTCGTTATCACGACGCAGAATTGCGCCCCCCTCCTTACGAATTCGGATACAAATGCGGGATAAATCGACTCAAAACATATCGCCGTGCTGAATCTCGCCTTGTTTCCGAGACTGAATACGGTCGTGTCCCAGCCAATCTGGAACGAACTTATGCCGACCGACCAGCGTATCAGATTTTTCAGAAACACGAGTTTGTCCTGATACGACACCCTCTCGCTCGCGAACACGAGTTTTATCTTCGCGTATTTCTGATGCGATAGTTTCATTTCTCCCGGCTGTAAAAGAATTGCCGAATTGAAAGAGTCGTACCGCTCTCCAGTGCTTTTATTCTCGCGCGAATCGCTTCTCGCCTTTATCGAGTCATTGTAATGCACTATATCGGGAGCGCCTATTAATATCGGAATCTTTAAAGTATCGCAAAGGCTTTTGAACACATCGTATTTATCAGTGTAATACTCGTCAAGAATGTAAAAAGGAACGGCGGTCTCTGGCAGAATTATAAGGTCTGGCTTTATCCTCGCTGTATCGAAATTACTTATCATTCCCGCATACTCGTTTACGAGTTCCATCTGCTTCGCGCCCCACTTGCGCCAGGGGTTTACGTTCGGCTGCACTATGCCCGCCGTCACTGTTCTCTCATTGCCGGTCTTCTCGTATTTCGCGCGGGGTGAAGTCACCACCGTGTATAAATCGGGAAGGAAGTAAACGGCAGTGGTTATTGCCAGCAATAATATTCCTGATTTTTTCCTGAAAAATTCCCGCGCCGAAAGTGTATTGGATACTATCAGATAAAATATAAGGTAAACCAGACAACTCATTCCGTACGCCCAGAATGACAGCCCGTAAACACCCGTAATCTCTATGAATTGTATCTTGTGCAGGGCGGTCGTGAAAGCGTTTCCCGCGTTCAGCCAGGGAAAACTCTGCTCCATGTGCTCGAATAAATATTCCCACGCGGTGATTATGAAAGGAAAATAAAGAAGCGATATGTTCCTTCTGAACGCGGTTCCGCCTCCGAATAGATTTCCCAAACCCTTTCTGACATAAAAATATATAACGAATGGTATTAAGAGCACTATGCTGTATAGCACTATAGTAAGAAAACCCCCGAGTATCATGAATTTATCCGCGTTTTCCCTTAATCCGCTCAGGGATATCCACGATACAGAAAGAAGGCTGAAAAAGAACATCACGGAATACGTTCTTATAAAAACTTCACGGAATTTTTTTGAATCGTGTATTATGTGTATGAGCAGCGCGTAACCCGCGATTAGCAGCGTGTATAAGTTGAAAGGCGGAAACGCGAGCCCAAGGCAAATTCCCGTAACAGCGTAAAATAATGTCCGCCTTAATTTCAAAATCTTCTATAATATTTTAAATTTTTTATTCGCAGTTTCCCAGAGTTTCACGAACAGATATCCGATTGCAATACCCAGCAGCGTCCCCCCCAGTACGTCCGACGGATAATGCACGCCGCAGAAAATTCTCGAGAGCGCCATCAACGCGGCAGCGGTGTAAAACGCTATCCTGAGCCTCGGATAAAAGTGCGAAAAAAATACAGCGCCCGCGAAATTATTTACCGCGTGCGAGGATGGAAATGAATATGAGGACGTGCAACCCACAAGAAGATTTACACCCTGCAAAACGTGGCACGGGCGAACCCTGTCAACCAAGTGCTTCACAAGGTTGCTGCTTATCTGGTCGCTTATCAGAACCAGAAATAATACAAGTATTCCCGCGACCCTTCCGCGCTTCCCCGCTCCAATCATGAGGTAAAGCCACATTATCACGTAGAATATTTTCCAGTGGTTGAGTTCCGTGATGAAAGGCATCACGCTGTCCGTTACCGGATTTGCAAGCGTCCTGTTTATGAAATAAAATGCCTGAACGTCGATGTTGTACAGTAAATCCGCCATCATTTATGTATTAATACGACTGCGTTCGCCGAACACCCTTCCCTGTTTCCTATGAAACCAAGCCCTTCGGATGTCGTCGCTTTTATCGATATGTTTTCGCATTTAAGAACACGGGAGATATTCTTCTTCATTTCAGGAATATGCTTGTAAATTTTCGGCTCCTCAAGCAGTACCATGCAATCAACGTTCACTGCCTTCCAGCCTTTTTCGGATAAAAACGAGTGCACCTTTTCAAGAAGCAAAAGGCTCGAAATGTTCTTGTATTTCGCGTCCGTATTCGGAAACTGATGACCGATGTCCTCGAATCCCGCGGCTCCGAGAAGAGCGTCGCAAACCGCGTGAAGAAGCACGTCCGCGTCCGAATGTCCGTCCAGCCCCTCCACGTGCGGGATTTCGACACCTCCCAGCACGAGCCTCCGGCCTTTCGCAAACCTGTGCACGTCGTAACCGTAACCAATCCTGAAATTTAATTCGTCCATAATGTTTTATAGAGAATTAAATTAAATTTTTTGAAGTATTAAAACAACGGATTTCAATTAGCAGTTAACATTTAACAGTTAGCATTTAGAAATATCGGTGCATTAATATTTATGAGCAATAAATCATAAAGTTACAACTTTAACTTCTAACTACTACTACTTCTAACTACTAACTTCTAACTACTGCTCTAATTGAACATTGAAGACTGAAGGCTGAAGATTGAAGATTAAAGATTAAGCAGTTCTAATTGTTAACTGTTAATTGTTAATTGTTAATTGTGGTCGAGGCCGACCCTTATTATCCCCTCTCCGTACTTCTGCTTTATGCTGTCAAGCGCGTAGAACGGAAGATGCACCTTGCTCCCGAAAAGTTCGAGGTTGTAATCCTTCGTGTCCTGATGGAGGTCGAACACCGTCATCCCGAACATCCGCGCCGGCATAGCGGGATTCGGCTCAGGCAGGTTCCCGAATATCCGCATCGCCGCTTCGAATATTTCCCTGTCGTCGTTCGTATACGCTCTCAGACGCGTGTCGTCCGCCGCGTAACGCAGGTTGCCGTACCTTATAACGAAGTAAAGATGACCCGCCACGAGTTTTTTCGACCGCATCTTCCTGCAAAGGTATTCTCCCACCCTCCTTATCTCGTTCCGCACATCGTTCGGCCTGAAAATGTTGTTCGTAAGGGTATGGTGATGATTCAGGCATTTCTCAGGTCTTTCCTTCTTGAAAATTCCCGAGGTGTCCTCTCCCCGCGCAAGCCTGCGGAATACTATCCCGTTCACGCCGAATTCCTTCTTAAGCATTCCTTCGCTCGCATTCGCGAGATCACCCACCGTCAGTATGTTCAGCACACCCAAACGCCTCGCTATCCTGGTGCCTATTCCCCATATCTTCTTCACGGGAAGCGGGTAAACGCGCGTCTCGCGCTCCCCCGGACGAAGCACCGTAAGTCCGTCGGGCTTCCGGAACTTTGTCGCCATCTTCGCGTACGTCTTGTTGTACGAAACTCCGAGCGAACACGTGAGATTCTCAACTTCGAGTATCCTCCGCTTTATCCGCCTTCCGAGTTCCGCCGCCTCCTCGAAGTTCCTTGCGAAATGCGTTATGTCGAGAAAATATTCGTCTATGCTGTACGTCTCAATGAATTCGTCGGGCACGAAAGAGCGCAGGCTTCTCAGCAGGTTCTGTATTATCATTTCATACTTCGGTCCGTAACACGGAAGCGAAATTAGTTCGGGACAGAGTTTCTTCGCCTCCCATAAACTCATCCCCGTCTCTATTCCCTTAGCCCGCGCCTCGTATGACGCCGTCATCACTATTCCCTTCATGCCCGTTGTGCTGCCGACAGAGACAGGCTTCCCCCGCAGATTCGGATTGTCCCTCTGCTCCACCTGCGCGTAGAAAGCGTCGAAATCAAGATGTATGAAATACTTACGCTCCCTGTGCTCCGCGTGCGGAGTCAGGTCCTTGTAGTGCGGAAATGAATAGAGAGGCATTATCCGTATCCGCTTGTACATTGAATCGTACCCCTGTTCCGACCTCGGCACGAAAAACGATGAACTTATTCCCATAACCTTATATTTATATGTTTATATAATTATGCCATAATAATATATGGTATATATCGAAAAGTCAAGACAGAGGAACAGTATTCTTTGTGTTATTTTTTAGGCGGTTTTTCTCCTCGTTACGAAGCCCCGGTGCGTTCTTTGCATCCCGAATAGTCGGAACTTCGTAACGCGTAAAAAT
>CAZOQR010000184.1:0-5626 GCA_964581915.1 uncultured Ignavibacteriaceae bacterium
GGGGCGTCCCGTCTTGTCATGATTATTTTTTACTGTTGTTCTTTTATTCCAGATTCCAGATTCTAGATTCTAGATTCTTTTTCCGGATTCCGCATTCCTTGTGTCCCGACGTGTCGGATTTTTCCCTGTTCTATTTCTATTATCCATCTCTTCTCTGCGCTCGCGGTGCACTACGCGGTGATAGGATACATCCTTTTTTTCACTACATAATCAATTTCAATATGACTATTTTCTAATAATTTACGTATAATTATTATGGCTGATCCATTCAAATTACCGGAAGAGAAAGAGCCAGCGGGTTTCGATAAATCGGGCTTCGATAAATCGGGTTTCGACAAGGCGAACACGGAAAAAGGCTCCGTTGATAAAGGCTCGCTCGAACTGAAGACTCAGGAGTTCATGCCGACCATACTTATCGGACTCGGCGGCACGGGCAAGGAAGTAATGCTTAGAATCAGAAGGCAGTTCGTTGAAAAATACGGCTCGCTCGACGACTTCCCCATCACTTCGTACCTGTACATCGACACGGATAACGCGCCCGCCGAAGAAAGCGGCATCGCGAGGGAAAGAGACTATCTCATAAACGAAATAGACTTTAAACCGTCGGAGAAAGTCTTCAATCCCGTTAATCCGTCAGACTACATTCACAGGATTAACGACGTTCCGCACATAAAAGAATGGCTCAACACTACGGGCGAAATCGGCAAACTCGGTACGATGAACACAGGAGCGGGACAGATTCGCCCCGCGGCGCGTCTGGCTTTGTACCATAACTACGACGAGATTGTTTACAAACTCGCTTCGGCGAAATCAACCATCACGGACTCACGCTCGATAAACATCGTAAAGGACAGGCATAACATAAAGAGCGTCAACACTGAGAAAATAAACGTTTACGTTATTACGTCAATTAGCGGCGGCACGGGCTCGGGAATGTTCATCGATATGGGTTTCCTCATAAGGCACCTTTTCAGGAATCAGGCGGTCTCTTCTTGCTACATAGTTCTTCCGAAAATATATCAGGGATACGGCAAGGAGCGCGTTTTCGCGAACGGTTACGCCGGGCTTATGGAACTCGAACATTACAATCTAAAAAATCCTTTCAACGTCGCCTGGAAAAAGAACGAGAATCATAAATTCCAGCCTGGAGTTTACGACGACGTTTACCTGATTGACGGCGAGAACAGCAAGAACCTTTCGCTCTCCGAACAGAGCAACCGCGACATTTACAAGATGATTGCGGACACGATATTTCAGGATTTCTCGAATTCGGATTTCGCTAATTACAAGCGCGGCGTCCGCGTAAATCTCGTGCAGTACAAGCAGAGGCTTTATCCCGACGACAACACCGTTTCGGAAAATACATTTTCGAGAAAGTACTCGACACTCGGTCAGTCAACCATTTCAATTCCCGTTGACAGGATAATTCTTTCCTGCGCGTATAAACTCTGCGAGGACATTATAAACTATTACCTCACTTTCGCCGAAGGCTCGCAAAGCAGCATTGACGCGTATTTGCGCGAAGAGATGCTTCCCGAACTCGGCATTCTCGAATCGAGTTCCAAGCACCAACTGCTGAACACCCTGTACAGCATGGGCGATAAATCATCCATACAATCGCAGATAAAGACGTTCCTGAACAACCTGAAGAACGAACTCGTCAGCGGCAGGCGCGGCGACAAGTGGTCGGCCCACATAAATTCCGAGAAGCAGAAGTTCGACACGAATTTCAAGGACGATAACGACATCACGAGGAAAGGGCTTTTCTACTCTCAGATTTACGCCAACAGGACGAACATAATAAATAAAATCATCGGAGACAGAGACAGGAACATTGTCGGAAGCCTCGAGAGAAAAATCAATTCGCTCATTAACGACTCGACGCGAGGCGTGTTCTACGCGATAAGCCTGTTAAGAAGGCTTCAGTTCATACTAACGAACGGCAACTTCGATTACATCCCCGCGTTCGAGAAAGAGATAAAAGACCTTCAGATACTCGTATCGAGGCTCGAGGCGGAAGTAAAGAGCAGGATGCAGGATTTGAGAGAGGACGAATCGCGTTCGAAACTCAACGTGATGCGGAAAGCCGCTATGGAAGGGACTCTCGAGAAACTGCTTAAAGTTCTCGACGAATACTATAACTCTCTCATAAAACTTCATTCGAGATATTACGCAAAGGAAATCTGCCAGAGAATGCTCGCGCTCGTCGAAAGAGGCGCGAAGACCGACGACGGTAAGATTCTATTCACGGGTCTCATCAGCGACATAAACAAACTGACGGGCAATCTCGGCATACTGAAGGATAATTTCAAGCGCAAGTACGAATATTTCATACAGAAGCAGGACACGAGTTTCAACCTTAACATTTACGAGCCCGACGACGTCAGGAATGAATACTACCTGAAGTACATCGGCAGTGGACAGGGCGCGACCGATAGGATTAAAGTGCTCGCGTTCGAACTCCTTAAGGAACTGAACGCTTCAGACGTGACGGATATCGTGAACATACTCAAAGACAGCGACGCGAAGATTGTCGAAGAGAACATGCTGAGATTCGCGAGGAAGCAATTCGAAGGAATCCGCGAGGACTACAACATAACGGAAATTCTTTTCGAGCGCGATATTCTCAGAAGCGAGTCGAAGATAAGAGGAATGCTCAATCAGGCGTTCCCGTGGCTGAGAATAAACGAGGTGCCGGGAAGGTTCAAACTCGACAATTCCGCGAAGAAATTCTACATCGGCGTGCGCACGAACACGCCTTCTTTCGTGAAGTTCAAGAACCTGATTACCTCGATTGCCGGAAACGCTATAGAGTTCAAGGATTCGGCGGATAACTCTTCTCTCACGTTCTACACCGAATGGGCGGGTTTCCCGTTGTTCTATTCGTACACGATTTCGGAGGAGATGAAGAATTACTACAAGAACCTCGTGAAGAACTCCAACATCGATATGCACAACAACAAGAACTACTTCGTGTACGGCGACATAATTCCTCTGACCAACGAAGAGCGCAAACGGTACGACGAATCATACAAGGCGTTCATACTCGGGCTGATATTCGGTCTTTTCGAAATCGATTTTGAAGTAAATCCCGCGACGGGCGAGAGAAAAGCGTTCTTTAAATACACGCTTCAGGAGGGCATCACGGTAAGCAGGACGGAGCAACTGGGTATCGAGACGAGGCTTATTAACCGCCTCTTCGAAGAGGAAGGTCCCGAATCGTTGAGGTACAAGATACTGAAAGAAGCGGAATCGCTTAAGAAAAAGTTCATTGAAAAAGAATTATTCGCCGAGGTGCTTCTAATATTCGAGTATTACTACGAAAATGTTTATAAACTCGAAGAGGTCGAAATAGCCGGACAGGCGAAGAAGAAAACGGAAACATATCAGTATAAAATTGTAAGGGAACTCGCGCGTGAGATTGAGAACTACATACCCGCGGATTCAAAGGATGAATTCGTTAAAAGCGTGAAAACGCTCAGGAAAAATCTCGATAAATTCTCGTTCCTCTGCGGCGACGGAAGCAAGCGCGTGCTGAGGGTGAAGCAACTGCTCGACGGCGGCGATGAAGCCGGAAAAACCGCGCCCGCCTTGAAGGAGCAGAAAAGCGGTTCCTTCAATCTCGACGAACTGAAAAAACTTAAACAGGCGCTCGACGAAAACCTCATCACTAAGGATGAGTACGAGGCAGCCAAGAAACGTATTTTAAATTTATAAAATTTCTATTGTGGTGTCAGAGCCTGTCCCGAGAACTCGCGATATTCACCTGACACTCCGGGCAGGCTCCGCCTGCCGCGTCAGGTAAATACCTGACGCCACAAAGGAAAGAAACGCATTTTAAATAAATTATATGCCTACATACGATTATTTGTGCGAGACCTGCGGCGAAAAGATGGAGATATTCCAGTCGATTAAGGACGAGCCGTTGAAATTGTGCCCGCGATGCGGACACGAGACACTGAAGAAAATGGTGAGTATGCCGGCAGGACTAATATTCAAAGGCACCGGATTTTATCTGACGGATTACAAGAAAAAATCTTCACCGTCGAAGGAAAGTTCTACACATTCGGAAACCCCGTCCACGACAATAAGCGATACGAAATCCGAAAAGAAAGAAGCAAAAAAGAGTTCGGGCAAGAAGAAGAAATAGATTTGATGTAGTGCCGGTCAGGACTTTCGTCCTGACGGTTGTCAGGAGGTAACTCCTGACAGTCACAGTTCTGACTTATTTTCCGCTCTCTTTATTCATAAGCAGATATCTGTCGAGGCTGAAGTTTTCTCCGAGATAAAGTTTTTTTACTTTTTCGTCGGAAGCGAGTTCAAGCGCTGTGCCCGAACGGAATATCTTTCCCTCGATAAGTATGTAAGCCCTGTCAACGATAGAAAGTGTTTCGTGTACGTTATGGTCTGTAATGAGTATGCCAATTCCCCTGTCCTTGAGGTGCGCGACAATCCTCATTATGTCCTCCGAAGCAATCGGGTCTATGCCGGCGAAGGGTTCATCGAGCAGAATGAATTTCGGGTCGGACGCGAGCGCCCGGGCGATTTCAGTCCTGCGTCTTTCGCCCCCCGAAAGCGTATAACCTTTGGAGTCTTCAATTTTTTTTATGTTGAAATCACTCAGGAGTTTCTCGCACTTGTCGTCAATCTCGTCCTTGTCAAGACCCATGAATTGAAGAATGGAAGTTATGTTCTCCCGCACGGTCATCTTCCTGAATATCGACGGCTCCTGCGGCAGGTAGCCGATTCCTGCCTGCGCGCGCCTGTACATGGGATATTTTGAAATGTTATCCCCGTCAAGTTCAATCTCTCCGCCGTTGGGTTTTATCATTCCGCAAATCATATAGAAAGTAGTAGTCTTGCCCGCGCCGTTCGGACCGAGCAGTCCGACGATTTCTCCCTGTTTAACGGAAACCGAAACGTCGTTCACCACAACGCGCTTCTTATATTCCTTGACGAGATTGAATGCCTTTAATACGCTCATTAAAATTTCGCAATAATTTTCACCATATCCTCGACCGCCTTCTGAAGCCCTGTAAACACGGCCCTCGACATAATCGAATGCCCGATGCTGACTTCGCGGATTTCAGGAATGTTCAGGAACGGAAAAATGTTATAATAATTCAATCCGTGCCCCGCAGTTACGACCAAATCCAGTTCGGAAGCCATTCTTGACACGGCGCCGATTTTTCCGAGTTCGGCAATCTGCGCGTCTTCCGTTACGCTGTTCGCGTACTTTCCCGTATGAATTTCGATTATGTCCGCGCCGACTTCAAGAGCAAGGTCGACATTTTTCGGGTCGGGGTCAATGAAAAGGCTTACGAAAATTTCCTTGTCTGATAGTTCGCTTATAACGTCTTTTAGTCTGTCCTTCATCGGCTCGATGTTGAGCCCGCCTTCGGTCGTGAGTTCTTTTCTGTTTTCGGGCACGAGTGTCACCAGGTCAGGAAGCACTTCGCAGGCAATCTTGACCATTTCGTCAGTCGCCGCCATTTCGAGGTCGAATTTCGTCTTCACGACCTCGCGAAGCAACCTGACGTCCCTGTCATTAATATGTCTTCTGTCTTCCCTGAGGTGGCATACAATTCCCTCGGCGCCCGCGAGTTCGCAGATGCCTGCCGCGATA
>CAZOQR010000185.1:0-1452 GCA_964581915.1 uncultured Ignavibacteriaceae bacterium
T
This sequence comes from uncultured Ignavibacteriaceae bacterium, assembly GCA_964581915.1. Taxonomy (GTDB): domain Bacteria; phylum Bacteroidota; class Ignavibacteria; order Tepidaquicellales; family Tepidaquicellaceae; genus CAIKZJ01. Next base: position 2 of record CAZOQR010000185.1, read on the forward strand.
GCACCGCGTGCGCAGAGAAGAGATGGATAATAGAAATTGAACAGGGAAAGAACATTCCTGCCGGGATTCCGCCGCGGTGGGAAGGAATGACAAAACAAGAGTTTTGGAATTTACGAAAATGTAAGACTAAGTTTTGGATTCCTTTTCTTTCAGTTCCATTTTGCGGAGGGAAGGGAAGGCGAGGGATGAGGAGGCGACGATTATGAGTGTCATTATGCCGCCGAATATGACGGAGGGGATGACGCCGAGTAGTTTCGCGGCGAGTCCGGATTCGAATGCGCCGATTTCGTTCGATGAGCCGATGAATATGCTGTTGACCGCGGCGACGCGTCCTTTCATTTCGTCTGGCGTGAATATCTGGAGTATGGTCTGGCGTATTATAACGCTTACGCTGTCGAACATTCCGCTCAATGCGAGCGCGAGAACGGATAGGTAGAAGTTACCTGATACGGCGAATAACAGCATACATATTCCGAATCCCGCGACGGCGGAGAATAATTTTTTGCCCGTTCCTTTAACCGGAGGATGTTTCGTAAGGTAAAATGCCGTCAGCAGGGCGCCGACTGAAGGCGCGGCGCGGAGTATTCCGAGTCCTTTCGGTCCGACGTCCAGTATGTCGGAGGCGAACACGGGAAGCAAAGCCGTTGCACCGCCGAATAATACCGCGAAGAGGTCGAGCGTCATCGAGCCGAGTATGATTTTTTTTTCGAAAACAAATTTTATTCCGCCGGTCAGCCTGCTAATCATCGGCTGAAAATCCAATACAGGACGGGGTTTTGAGCCGATGAACATTAATGATAACACCGCGACTGATATGAAAGTGATTATCGTGATGTACGTGACTCCCGTTCCGAAGAATCCATAAACGAATCCACCGACCGCGGGTCCGCTGATTGCTCCGACCTGCCAGACGGATACGTTCCAACTCACCGCGCGCGGATAAAATTCCTTTTCGACGATTTGTCCGAGCAATGCCTGAGCGGCCGGCATATAGAATCCGCGTGATATGCCGGTGAAAAATATTATTCCGTATATGATGTAAATTTTTTGATTCGAAAGCGCGGGAATGAAATCGGCGGAAACAATAAAAAGCGAGACGGAGCAGATAAGCATCAGAGCGTAAGCGAATAAGAGGACTTTCTTCCTTTCCCGGCTGTCAACAATTACGCCCGATATGAGCGCGGCGGCGATTGACGGAACCGCTTCGAAGAGTCCGACCATTCCGAGCGAGAACGCGTCTTTCGTGATTTCATAGACCTGCCAGCCGATTATTACCGACTGCATCAGTATCGCGATAGTGAAGAAGAAGCGAGCGGTTATGAAGTAACGGAATTCCTTGTTGTCGAAAACTTTGCCCGTCATAAACTTAATACGGAAATTTCGGGAACGCGTTTAATCTCCGCGTTCTTTGATTCCTTTTGAATTTCCCTGATTGTTCCGGCAGGGCATTC
>CAZOQR010000185.1:1552-5600 GCA_964581915.1 uncultured Ignavibacteriaceae bacterium
AGTTTGCCCTGCGGGTTTCTCATCAGAGCCATGTTTATGAGTTCCTCGTTTTTCGGAATTTTTCTAAGCGCGGGAGTGTCTGTAACGCCCGCCAGCAGGGCGTTTACGGCGATTTCCTTGTGTCCGAGTTCGAGCGCCAACTGTCTCACGTGCGATTCGAGGCAGGCTTTCGCCGCGGAAACGGCGCCGTAAAATTCGATTACGCGCGAGCCGCCCGAGGACGTCATAGCGTAAATTTTTCCGCCCGGTTTCATAAGGTCGCGTTTCAGCATGCTCTGCGTCCAGTAAACAAGGCTGTGCGCCATAACGTCAACCGTCATTTCCATCTGCTTCTGATTCATCTGGTTCACGGGGTCTTCGTCAACGAATTTTCTCAGCGTGCCGAAAGCGAGCGAGTGCATCAAGACTTTTATAGTGGGGTTTTCCTTAGACTTAAAAATATCGGCGACGCAGTCGAGGACTTCCTCTCTCTTTTGAGGGTCGGCGGCGTTGATGTTGAAAAAATGCGCTTCGACGCCGTGACTTTTTATTTCCTCGATTTCCTTTTCGACGTCGGGCATTGTTGTCGCCCTGTCGAGGTGAACTCCTATGATGTTGACTCCGTCCTTAGCGAGAGTAAGGGCGATTGCCTTCCCGAATCCGCTCGACGCGCCGAGTATTAGTGCATAATGTGTGTTCTTCATCTATTGTTATTTACTTTTCAATGCTATGATGCTCATAATGAGACTCATAATGAACAGGAATATAAGTATTGTCATGAAAGCCGCGGATGTCCATAATCCCGCTACGACTCCCCATATTATGAATACCCAGATAACGGATACTATAAAAAATAAGTTCCAACTCAGCAGCAGCGACTGCCTCGTCGATTTAGTCCTGTGAAACGTCCTGAAGAGAGTCTTCACGAACAGGAAGAAGAAAAATACAAACCCCGCGACGGATATCGTGATATATATGAACAGGTTAAGGTTCGTGAACCGCACGGTTTCCTTTCCCGACGCGTCAATCAGCGAATCGGCGCGCAGCGTCTGCTTTCCCGCCGTATCAATCTGATTGATTATTTTCGACGTGTCAATCTGGACGGTGTTCATCTTCGACGTGTCCTGCCTGACGTTTTTCGTCGTGTCCTTCTTTCCCTGCGAGTATGCAAGGAGAGGAATGGACAGCATCAATATTAAAATTATTCTTTTAATCATAGTATAATTCTTTATACTTCGATTTCTTCTCGTTTCTCTATGTAGTTTGTATCGAAATCGTTTTCAACGAATTTCTTTTCCCTGAAAATCTGCTTGTGCAGGGGAATCGTCGTCTTCACGCCTTCGACAATGAACTCGTCCAGAACGCGGAGCATTCTTGTAATTGCCTCTTCGCGCGTGTTTCCGAGAACAATCAGTTTGCCTATCATCGAATCGTAATGCGCAGGCATGTTATATCCCGTGAAGCAGTGCGTATCGACTCTGACGCCGTGACCGCCGGGAGTGTTGAATGCGGTGATTACGCCGGGCGACGGTTTGAAATTGTTTTCCGTGTCTTCCGCGTTAATTCTGCATTCAATCGCGTGACCGATAAGTTTTTGCTTTTTCTTCTGAATCTTTTCGCCCGCGGCGATTTTAATCTGTTCTTTCACGAGGTCAACTCCCGAAACGGCTTCGGTAATCGGATGTTCGACCTGTATTCTCGTGTTCATTTCCATGAAATAAAAATTCTTGTCCTTGTCAACGAGGAATTCGACCGTGCCGAGGCTTTCGTAGTTGACCGATTTCGCGGCTCTTATTGCCGCGTCAGCCATTTTTTCGCGCAGTTCCTCGTCGAGCACGGGCGAAGGGCTTTCTTCAATAAGTTTCTGATGCCTTCTCTGAACCGTGCAGTCTCTTTCGCCAATGTGGACGATAGTTCCGTACTTATCACCCATCACCTGAAATTCAACGTGTCTCGGATTTTCAATGAGTTTCTCGACGTAGAGATTGTCATCGCCGAAAGCCGCGAGCGATTCGGTCATCGCGATTTCCACCGCCTTCTCGAGATGGCTTTCTTCCCTAACGATTCTCATACCCTTGCCTCCGCCACCTGCGGAAGGTTTAAGCATTATCGGGAATCCGATTTTCACTGCGATTTTCCTTATATCCTCGTAAGTATGAAGTTTGCCCTCGCTTCCTTCGACGAGCGGGACGTTCATTTGTTTCATTAATTCTTTCGCGGTTATCTTGTCACCCATTTTTGAAATCATTTCGGGTGTGGGTCCGATGAAAACTATGTTGGAATCGGCGCAAATTTCTGCGAATTCGGCGTTTTCCGACAGGAAACCGTATCCGGGATGAATCGCGTCAGCATCGGTTATTTCCGCCGCGGCGATTATTCTCGGAATGCTCAGATAACTTTGTGACGCTGACGGCGGTCCGATACATACCGCCTCATCGGCGAAACGGACGTGCAGGGAATCCTTGTCGGCAGTGGAATAAACGGCGACCGTTTTAATTCCCATTTCCTTGCAAGTCCTTATAATACGCAGGGCGACTTCGCCTCTGTTGGCAATTAAAATCTTATTAAACATTTTTATTTTAGTTTATGCTTTTTCGATCAGCATTAAAGGCTGGTCATATTCGACGGCTGATCCGTTCTCAACGAGAATTTTAACGACTTTTCCTGAAACATCCGATTCGATTTCATTCATTAATTTCATTGCTTCGATGATGCAGATTGTCGCTCCGGATTTTACTGTATCGCCGACTTTAACGTAAGGTTCCGCGTCGGGCGACGGCGATTTATAAAAAGTGCCTACCATCGGCGAACGAACTTCATAAAGGTTTTCGGAAAGTTCTTCTTTTGCTTCAGCTTTCTCCGGCTTTGCAACCGGCGCGTGAAGATGCTGATGAACGTCGTGTATATACTGGGGTGCCTGTACCGGCTGCGCAGCCAGCACTGTTTGTGTCGGTTTGGAAAGTTTTATCTTCGTGCCTTCTTCTTCTAATTCAATCTCCGCAAGATTGCTTGAATCGAGCATTTTAATCAGTTTTTGCAAATATTTAAGGTCCATTTTCATTTATTTTGTTTTTGAATTATTTTTATTGTTTTACTCTTTCTATGTATTCTTTCGTGCGTATGTCAATCTTAATGAATTCGCCCTCGTCTATGAAGAGGGGAACGTTCACGATTGCTCCCGATTCGAGAGTAACCTGTTTTGTCGCGTTTGTTGACGTATTGCCCTTAACCGCCGGAGGCGCCGAAACGACCTTCATTATTACGTGAGGCGGAAGGATCAGGGACAGGGGCTTTTCGTTATGGAACTGAATCTGCACTTCCTGTCCGGGTTTCAGGAATTCGCCCTGTTCTCCGACTATGTCTTCAAGCAGGTGAATCTGCTCGTAAGTCTCATTTTCCATGAAATAATACTCAGTATTGTCCTTGTAAAGAAACTGGAAAACCTTTTGCTCGAGTCTCTCGACCGTGATTTCTTCTCCCGAACGGAAGCGGTTTTCAATCATTTTTCCGTTCTTCATATTCCGCATTTTAACCTGATAAAATGCCCTTAAATTGCCGGGTGTTCTGTGTTCAACCTGTAAAACCTGGTGCAAATCACCGTTAAACTTAATAATAATCCCTGCTTTTAGATCTGAAGTTGTCGCCATTAATAAATATCGATAAATTATTAAAAAATCTTGAAAATATAGTTTTCAAATATACTTAAATAGATTAGCAAAATCAATTTAAGATAAGCATTTTTTATAATTTGAATTTTGCATAGTATTTGAGTATTTTCATTAAAATAATCATAAATATTATAAAAAATTCATTAAATGGAGGTCAAATGTCAATAAAAGTAGGAATAAACGGATTTGGAAGAATCGGCCGGCTGGTGTTCAAAAGAATGATGGAAAAAGGCGGCTTTGAAGTCGTCGCAATCAACGATTTAGCGGACGCAAAGACTCTGACACACTTATTAAAATATGACTCTGTTCACGGTAAATACCCCGGCGAACTCAAGGTAACGGATACGGGTTTTACGCTGAACGGCAAGCCTGTTCAGATTACTTCGGAAAAGGACCCGACG
>CAZOQR010000186.1:0-2964 GCA_964581915.1 uncultured Ignavibacteriaceae bacterium
TGCTGATTAAATAATAATAGGATATCAGTACTAAATATTAATCCCCGTTTAGGACGGGGATTTTTTATAACCGGAACATAATTTTATAACCGCGTGCATTTAACCGGTAATCCCCATAAGTCCTTTATATTTATATGTGTTTTCAAATATCCCGTAGCAGATTTTATTGTATTTCGGTTTAAGCCGAAAAGAGTTAATTTTATACAAATAATATTTATCTCATGAGGAAAATCAAAATTCTGCTAACACTTTTAGTTCTTGCAACAACTTTTTCCCTTAACGCTCAGGTTTCATACAACTCCTTCGTAGCGTCTGTAATGAACATGGTAAATGCCGATTCCGTTTACAAATACGAAAGACAATTGTGCGGAGATACCGCCTGCATAATAGGTGGCGCGCCGTACACGATTACTTCAAGGCATTACGCGACCCAGGGAAACATCAAGGCATCGCAATACATATTCGAAAGGTTTCAGGAATTCGGACTGACGACCTGGTACCAGAACATCAACTCCACGATTACGAATGTTCTGGCAAAGAAGACGGGCACGAAATATCCGAACCAGTACGTGATAATATGCGGACATTACGATGACATGCCCTCGGGGACGACCGCTCCGGGCGCGGACGACAATGCTTCAGGCACGGTTGCCGTTATAGAAGCCGCCAGGATACTCAAGAACATAAACCTCCCGTACACGGTAATATTCGCTGCCTGGGACGAAGAGGAACGCGGATTATACGGAAGCAAAGCATACGCCGACACTGCATACAGGCTCGGCGATTCAATAATCGCGGTTTTAAATTTTGACATGATTGCGTACGACGGAAACAACGATGGAGCGCTTGACGTAAATACGAATACGGCTTCAACACCGCTTGCAAACGATTTCGCGCAGATAGTCACTTTATACCAGCCGACACTCGTGCCGCAGGTAACAACGTCACTGAACGGCGGAAGCGACCATCAGTCATTCCAGAACAAGGGTTACAAGGCAATACTCGCGATAGAAGACAACAGCGATTTTACGCCTTACTATCACACTGTAAACGATACATATCTTTCGCTGAACAAACCATATTTCATAAAGATGATAAAAGCGGGTGTAGCAGCGCTTGTTACCATTGCGGGCGACTTCAAGATTACAATCGCTCACACGCCGCTCTCTTCAGGTCCTATTACTTCGCCGAGGGTCGTTACCGCTACGATTAAATCGTCCATGAAAATCGCAGCGGGGACTAATCAGCCGAGATTGTATTACAGTTTGAACAATGGCTCTTTTAATTTTGTGAATCCGAATTATTCGAATCAGGATACTTTCAAATTTACGATTCCGGGCCAGCCGATGGGAACATCCGTCAGATATTATCTTGCGGCGCAGGATTCAGCGGGTTCAATTGTTGCGACATTGCCGGCAGGCGGTTCCGGTTTGAATCCGCCGGGAACGACACCTCCTGCGACAAAATTTGAATATGTCGTGGGGAATATTTATTCCGTTACGGTAGGCACGGGTACGACTTCTTCCAACTTCCCGTTCACGACTTACTGGATGGACGGAAGGACACAATATCTTTATACGGGTACGGAAATGGGTTACGCGAACATGTTCATAATGAAAATCGGTTTCGACGTGATTTCAGCCGACCCGGGCGCTATGAACAGTTTCAAGGTAAGCATGCAAAATACGACTATGACTTCATTGACCGGATATGTAACTACGGGATGGACAACCTGTTACAACCCCACATCATACGTGGTTCCGGGAACGGGATGGCAGATGATTACGCTGACTAATCCGTTCTATTATACGGGCGGCAACCTGCTTGTTGAAGTATGTTACGATAATTCATCATACACTCAATACTCTCCTGTTAACAGCACACCCGCAACAGGAATGTACTGGGGCAGGTACGGGGATTTATCGTCTTCCTCTGGATGCAACACGACAACGTGGTCAGGCTCAACTGCTCCTCCGGGAAGAGCGAACACGAGATTCGAACTTACAACAGGAACGGGTCTTGCAAACAACGAGAATGAAATTCCGAAGACATTCGAACTTAACCAGAATTATCCCAATCCTTTCAACCCGACGACCAAGATAGAATATTCTGTTCCGAAAACCGAATTCGTTTCGATTAAAGTTTACGACCTTCTCGGACGCGAAGTAGCGGTATTGGTAAACGGAAAAGTTCAGCCGGGCAAATATATCCATGATTTTGACGCGTCCGCGCTTTCGAGCGGCGTGTATGTTTACAGAATGACTTCCGCGTCTTTCGACAAGACGATGCGAATGATTCTGATAAAGTAAAAACTGATTTTGATACGAAAAAAAACGGGGGAAAAGATTTCCCCGTTTTTTTTGTCCATACCTATTTTTATACTGAATCTTTCTCATATTCATGAAAATAATTTTAACCTGACACCCGGTTACCGAATAGGGATTTCAATTATTTTATGAGAAACATTCTTCTGACTGAAGTTTTGTTACCTGCTGTGAGTCTGGCGAAATAAACACCCGACGGCAGACCGCTGCCGTCGAATGTTAATTCGTGCTCACCGCTTGCAATTTTTCCGTTCACGAGCAAGGCTACTTCCCTGCCCGCGATGTCATAAATTTTCAGAACAACAAAACCGGCTTTTAAACCGCTGACCGAGAATTTTATCTTCGTTGAAGGATTGAACGGATTCGGATAATTCTGGTAAAGTATAAAATCCGGAACAGCGGATTCTTCCTCAACCACTCCCGTTTGATAAACCGAAACTCTTGAAATTGTTTCTACTTCGGAAAGCCCTGCTGACGATATTCCTTCAATCGTGCCCGAAAAACTTTTAATGATTATTCTCATCCTGTCCGCGGTTACGTAAGGGCTAAGATAAACCGATTTTCCGTTGATGTCGAGCGGTCCCGTGGATAGAATGTGTCCGGTTTCCCGTCCCGAATTATAAAGAAGTATTTCACAATC
>CAZOQR010000186.1:3064-5555 GCA_964581915.1 uncultured Ignavibacteriaceae bacterium
GTGGCATCCGACGCATTTCGTGCCCGCCGCGTTCTTGTCATAGTTCATGCCCGTCACGTGTGCGATTTTTCCCATTCCGTTCACGACGACCTTCCCGGCTGAATCAACGAGTTGTTCAAACAACGGAACGTTCGCAGGAATTTCCTGCTGCGCTATTTTGCCGTCGTAATTGACGGTTATCTCTTTCAGGAGAATCGGCTGGTCCAGACCGTCCGGATTCTGTCTCTGAAAATTCAGAAAGAATCTGAACTTCGCGTTTCTCGTCAACGGCGGAGCGTCGTCAACAGGCGCGTCAACAGGCGCGTTTGCGTATATGTTCAGATTATCGAAACGGAAAAATCCGCCCTGATAAAATGTCGCCGGATTTGATGTGGGCGGAACTTTGTTTGTGTCAAAATCCGGAACGTAAGGAGGAACGGGCGGTTTGATTTTCGGTATCAGAAGTTCCGCGTTGAGTTCAAGAGTTCCCTGCAAATCGGCAACCTGCGAAACGCCCGTGCCGTTTCTATTGCACACGTAAATACCATAGTCCTGAAGTTCGACGCTGCCCGCGCTGGAAAACAGAATTCTTCCGTCATTGACAGGAAGCGGGTCTGTCGAATACGGCGGCAGGTGCGTTCCTAACGACGGGGGATTCAGCACGTAAAGCGCCGTTGATGAATCGACGCCGGCGATGAAACCGTATTCCGAGAATCCGTTAGGATAGTACCTGATACCGCTGCTTCCCCCTGTATTAACCATCGGAAGGTGCGGAACATATACGGCGAACAGGTCGCCGTTCGAATCAATTCTCGGGCGGTATGCGAAGAGCGTATTTCTCTTTCTCGCATCACCCGCGTAAAATCTTAACTGGTCGCCGTCGGGATTTATTATGTTCGTCTGCCAGAGATTTCCGATGTCGTCAGAAAGCGACTCCCGGGGATTCCTCGTCAATCCTGAAGGTGTTACGTTGCTCGGCATATCGATATTGAGCCACCACCTCGAAAAAACAATTTTCCCGGTTCGCGGGTCGATAGTAGGTTTTTCCGCTCCGTTTCTTTCCGAAGTAATTCTGTAAATGCCCTGTCCCGTCGAATCCATAATGAAAAGGTTCGTTACGAGAGCGGAGCCGAACTGGGATACAGTCGGAAACCGCGTAGAAGCAAATACGATTTTGCCGTCCGACGTATAAACCGGGTCGATGTCGTCGTATTTCACGAACCTGTATGCCGCAGGTCCGAATTGTGAGAGATTTATGTTTCTGTCAGAACCTGTAATTTTCCTGAATCCCGTTCCGTCTTTCCTGATTTCATAAATGCGCCAGGAACTGTCGCGGCTTTCAATTCCCGCGAACAGGATTCTGATTCCGTCCCAGTTTACGCAAGGCTGCTGCACGTCAATTATTCTTGTGCCGCCGAAAAACATCGTGCTGTCAATAAGAGTCCTGAGCGAGCCGTCGGCTTCGCGCACGATGAGCCTGCCGCCGGTTACGGTGAATCTTGAATGGGAACCCATTCCCGGAAGAAGCCCGGCAGATGGAAACATTATGTTTCCGCCGGTGAGATGGTTTCTTGAAACGAAAACAATCGGAATGCCGAATCCGCTCTGAGCATTCATTTCAATTACGGATAAAAATATTATTATCAATACACCGATAAACCGAAAATGATTTAACGTATTAATAAAATAACCTTTTATTCCTGACGATAATATTTTATAACCGTGACTAAACAAATATTTTACAAAATATTTCCGTTGTTCTATAATTTTAATGGGCTTTCATTTGTTTTAATAACAAATTTTGAAATTAAGTTCCGAGGAACAATGAGATTAAAGACAACTTTACTGTTAGCACTGTTAGTAGCGGTATTTGGCACAGCGAATTCGCAGGGATTTAACTCTGTTTACAGTCCAGACGGAGTGTTTGTTATCGCGGCGGGGAACCAGGGGAAGATTTTCCGTTCGACAGACGGAGGCGCGTCATACTCATCCTTCACTGTAAACGCAAGCGTAAACTACAAATCCTGCTTTGTTCTTGACAGCACGGTATGGATGGCAGGTTCGGACGGTAATGTTTACAAGACGCCAAGGCATTCGATGAATCCTGTCAGTATAGGCACGGGTAAGGCATCCTCAATAAATTCAATTTATTTCGTAAGCAAGAACACCGGATACTTGTGCGGCGACAGCGGCGTTGCAATGCGAACAACTAACGGCGGCAATAACTGGTTTAACCTGAATTCAGGTTTAGCATTAGTCAATTACAACAGCGTTCATTTTCGTGACAGCGTAAACGGAGTCGTCGCGGGAAATAGCGGAATATTGTACCTGACCTTCGACGGCGGCGCGACCTGGACATTGCAGACAACCGGAACGACACGAAATCTTTTAAAGGCGAAATATTTTTCCGACGGTATCGCGGTAACCGGAGAATACGGAACCCTGCTGATGAAATACGGTACATCACCCTGGCAGACAGTCAGTACTAGAATTGATTCAGACATCAGGGGAA
>CAZOQR010000187.1:0-5492 GCA_964581915.1 uncultured Ignavibacteriaceae bacterium
TGTTGATAGTCCGAATTTGAATGCTTGCCGAAATTCGTGCATTCTTATACATCCTTATTCCTTATTCCGATTTCCATTCTCCATTTTCTATTTTCCGTTTTACAATATATTCGTATTTTAGGATATGATATGCAGGATATGCGAAAATAATTCGGAGCATTTCGCGGACGCGGAAATACTGTTCAAGTACAAAATCAAGTATTACAAATGTCCCGCGTGCGGCTTCGTGCAGACCGAAGAGCCATACTGGCTTGAAGAGGCATACACCGAAGCGATAAACAACAGTGATATCGGACTGCTGAAGAGAAACGCGGATTTGGTGGCGCCGACGAGAAATGTGCTCAGGTTTTTTTTCAACAGCAATGCGGAGTTCATCGATTTCGGCGCGGGTTACGGAGTTTTCGTCAGGATGATGCGCGATGCGGGTTATAAATTTTCCTGGTCGGATAAATACTGCGAAAACGTTTACGCGAAAGGTTTTGAGGCGAACGGAGAAACCGTTTACGAGGCGCTGACGGCGTACGAGGTATTCGAGCATCTGCCGAATCCATCAGACGGTGTCAGGGAAATGCTGATGTATTCCGACAGCATAATGTTCAGCACATTTCTGATTCCATCCGGCTGCCCGAAGCCCGGCGACTGGTGGTATTATGCGACAGACCACGGGCAGCACGTTTCACTATATTCGGGGAAGTCACTGAGTGTTCTTGCTTCGAAATTCGGACTGAATTTTTACACGAACGGAAAAAACATTCATCTGCTCACGAAGAAAAAATTATCGGGATTTCTTTTTAAAATCATAACCGCTCCGTACGCGGACAGGCTGTTCTCACTTATTTCTAAGAAGAAATCGCTTCTTGATTCGGATTATGAGTTTATTCTGCGGAATTCAGGAAAGTAAAACATATACAGCACTTCGCGATAAATTTCACTTCACTCCATAAATATTTAAGTCTCTAATTCTAAGGCTGAAGAATTGTCCCGTGCAAACGCTTGAATACAATTTCATTCTCAGATAGAATTTCTTCTTACCTTCGGGCAGGTTAAACGCGCGCGCGGAAGCACTGTTAATTTCATCCTTGCCGTTCAGTTTTATGAGGTAAGACGCCGTGTCAGCATTGAGATAGAACAATGATATTTCGGACAGGTCGCCGTCCGTCAGGGAATTCATTTCGAGTTTACCGTTTTTATATCCGCTGAAGTCGAGAGTGTCGATAATGAAATTCCGTACGAGATAAGTCGAGCAGGTGCCTACGAGCGAATCGACGAGTCCGGGTTTCGAATATACAAGCGTATGACTTTCCGGGTTTTGTACGTTATCGGAACAGGACGCCGCGGCGAGCGCAGCGAAAATAGCAAGATACAGTAAAATATTTGATGGTTTCAGCGCATTCATATAATGATAAACCTGTATTGCCTGATAAAAGTTTTTACCGTGAATACGAGGTGAATCGGGAAATTGTATTGAATTTTAGTTTATGTTCATTTACGTTTGATTATAATTAATCAAAGCAATGAAAGCAAAATATTTAATTCCTATTTTCCCTGCTTTAATAGCAGCGGTGTTGGTAATATTCTTCCTTAACAAAACGGACGAAAAGCCTGAGGTCAAGGCGAAGCCGAGCGGAGTAATGACTGCATTGCAGTTCATGAGCGAGATACGGGCATATCCGGATACGGATATTCCGCAGGACAAGTATTACAAGGCATTTGAGCATTCGCAGAAAGAATTAGCGGACGTATTTGACAAGGCAGCCGATACATGGACGTCGATAGGACCGAATAATATCGGCGGCAGGAGCATAGCGCTTGCAATACATCCGGATGACACTTCGATAGTATTCATCGGTTCGGCGTCGGGAGGATTGTGGAAATCGACTTCCGGAGGAATAGGCGCGAACGCGTGGACGCTCATAAACACGGGCTATCCAAGCCTCGCGGTCAGTTCAATAGCGATTGACTCCGTGAATCACAACATAATGTACATAGGGACGGGCGAGAACTACGGTTACCAGTATTCGATAAACAACGGAGTCAACATACGCGTGACGAGAGGGATGTACGGAATAGGAATATTGAAAACTACAAACGGCGGTCTTACGTGGACGAAATCTCTCGATTGGTCATACAGCAATCAGCGCGGAGTCTGGAAAGTGATGATAAATCCACGGAACCCGAACATTATTTATTCCGCGACGAGCGAAGGAGTTTACAAGTCTTATAACGCGGGAGGAACCTGGTCGAGCATACTCAATTATCAGATGGCAATGGATTTGCTTATCAATCCAGTTGATACCAGCATAATTTACGCGTCAATCGGAAATCTTTCAAACGATATTCCAAACGCGAACGTCGGTATTTATAAATCGACGAACGGCGGCGCGAACTGGACAAAACTTGCGGGCGGTCTTCCCTCGACCTGGTCGGGAAAAGCGACGCTTGCGATGTACGGGCGCAATCCGAATTACATATACGCGAACATCGCGAATGACGTGACGTCGTACGTGGGATATTACAGGAGCACGAACGGAGGAACAACCTGGACTGTAGGCTCGACATCAGTTCCTTCGGGAAATCAGGGCTGGTACAATCAGGGTCACTGGGTGAAATCGAACGATTCCAGCGCCATACTCCTCGGAACATTGAACGTCGAGAAGTCAACGAACAGCGGAGCAAGTTTCACGACTAAGTCGAGTTGGTCAGCGTGGAATACGGGCGCTACGCCTCCGGGACAGCCTGAAGGACCTTCGAATTTTGTTCACGCGGACGTACATTATTACATCGACAATCCGAAGGACCCGAACAAAGTGTATATCGCGGCGGACGGCGGGCTGTACAGGTCGAACGATTTCGGAAACACTTTTTATTCCTGCAACGGCGGCTACGTCACATCGCAGTTTTACGCGACTCTCGGGAATTCCTTTACAGATTCCGTATTCTGTCTCGGAGGACTTCAGGACAACAGAGCCGCGTTTTATCAGGGAACGACAGCCTGGTACAAAACGTTCGGGGGAGACGGTTTGTGCAGTCAGGTTCATTCGTCCAATCCTCAGATATGCTACACCGAATATACCTGCGGCGACATTGCGAGATCTGTGAACGGCGGGGTCAGTTTCAGTTACCTGGACGTTCCGAACTCGGGCTCAAACACATATTACTGCTTTAACACTCCGTTTGTATTATGTCCTTCGAATCCCAACATTCTGTATGTAGGCGGCACGGATTTTTACAAATCCACGAACGGAGGAACGAGTTTCTCCTCGTCACTTCTGAATTTCGGAGGAGGCAAGGCATTGTCAATGACGACGTCGTGGATGTCCACGGATACGATTTATGTCGGCGTAACTCCCGGAACATCGGTAAACGCATCAGTCTGGCGTTCGGTCAGCGGCGGAACATCGTGGACGAACATAACCGGTTCATTGCCAAACAGATATCCGACAAGAATACTCGCGAATCCGTATAAGGCAAGCGAGGTTTATGTTACATTCGGCGGATTCGGAACGGGTCATATATACAAATCGACTAACGCGGGCATAAACTGGACGAACATTACGAATAACCTTCCCGACATCCCGACGCAGTCCGTATTCGTCGACCCGTTATTCCCGAACAACCTCTATTGCGGGAACGACCTGAGCATATACGCGAGCACGAACGGCGGCGCGGTATGGGGCGAATACAGGAGAGGAATGCCGTACTCAATCGTTTTCGATTTGTCATACGTTCCCGTGAGCAGGAAACTAAGGGCTTTAACGCACGGCAGCGGAATATGGGAAATCAAACTGATGTCAACACCGACCGCTGTAGAGAACGGTAACGGGACCGCACCTTCCTCATTTAAATTGTACCAGAACTATCCGAATCCGTTCAATCCCGTCACGACGATAAAGTTTGACATATCGAAGGAGACGGAAGTGACGATAAAGGTTTACGACATTCGCGGCAGGGAGGTGAGAACGCTTTTGAACGAAAATAAATCAGCGGGTTCGTACAGCATTAACTTCGACGCAGGCGGACTTTCTTCGGGAGTTTATTTCTGTAAACTTTATACCGGAAGCGGATTTTCGTCAATAAGAAAAATGGTACTCATCAGGTGAGACAAGGCATTTTTCATTAGAAAAACGGAATTATTTTAGGGTATAGTTGTTATAAATATCAATTCCGAAAGGGATTTGATATTAACTGTATCCGGCTAGAAACGGAATAAAAAAAAATCCGTTGACATTGAGTTTTCTTTTTTGTAAAATCACAGTGAAGTAAAGGGTCATACACCAAATTCAGATAAGGACACAGTTTAATTTCATCTCAAAAAATTAATTAGTTAAAGGGTAATTAAAATCTTGTCCGGGTTATCATCTGAAATCTCAAGAATTCTCCGAAAAATATTATCCGGGATTTAATATATTCCCGTTTAGTTACAACATCCTCATAACACGCGGCTGGATTTCCCTTTGGTAGTTTTCAAAAAAATCAGAAAGGGAAAGATATGAATAAATCAATATTTTCAGTTTTATTAAGCGTTATGTTCACTGCATTTTGCGTAAATGCATTTGCTTTGAATTCTTATACTACAAAATATCAGGGAGCCTGGAGTGTTAAAAACAACTGGAATCCGGCCGATCAATCTCCCGGAATGTATGACACGGCATATATTACAATGAACATGTACCTTGATGCTAACGTCACGGTTCAGACATTAATTTTTTCCGGAAACGCGGTATTGGACTTAAACGGTTATACTTTAACAATTCTTGGTCTCGTAAACGGAACGGGCAATTTCAAGGGCTCGTCCGCTTCAAACCTAATAATTCAGGGGACCGGTTCGCTCGGCACGGTTTATTTCACGAGCGGTTCGGAGTTATTGAATAATCTTACTCTTAACAGGACATCCGGAATCATTACTCTCGGAACCAGTCTTACAGTCGGCGGTACACTTACATTAACTAACGGGATTTTAGTCACCGGAAGCAATAAATTAACATTAGGTACAGGTTTGTCAAACACAGGCACGTTAAGTCCTGCCGTGCCGACATCAGGTTCGTACATAAGCGGAAATTTCGAGAGATGGATTTCCGTTTCGATGACGTCAGACATTTATTTTCCTTTAGGAAGCACCTCAAACTACAGACCTGCAATAATCAGATACACGACTGCTCCTTCCGCGGGAGGAAGGCTGCTCGCATCGGAATTCGACGCTAATCCCGGCACTTTAAACACGTCTGTGTTAACGGATGCAGGTCCATACACGATTGACAGGTATTCAAGCGAAGTTTACTGGAGATTCACGACGGGCGAAATTACAGGCGGCGCTTATTCAATAAGCCTCGGCGCGTACGGCATCAGCGGAGTATCTTCAATATCAAATTACTGGAACAGGTTAAGGGTTATAAAAAGACCAAATAGCGGTTCGCTCTGGAGCCTGAACGGAAATCACGCGGCGGCGACAGGAAGCAGCGTACTGCCTCTTGTAAAGAGAGACGGTCTCACGG
>CAZOQR010000188.1:0-5473 GCA_964581915.1 uncultured Ignavibacteriaceae bacterium
TGTTTGGAAATGGTTTCATTAAATAATAAAATGTTGTATATTTAAGCGTAGAGATTTGAATCAAGTTTATGTGGAAAGAAAGTGTATTATTGGCAGGAGATTATTTGTAATAGTGTTGCAAATTTAATAAGGGAAAATGAAAAAAATTATTTGTGTAATATTCGTAACAGCGGCATTATGTCTGATATCCGGCAGCGCAATCGGTCAGAGCGCGGTTTATTTCTGTTCCGAAACGGGAGCGTACGGATACGCGTACGGGACAACAGTAAAGGATGCGCAGTCGACTGCATACAACAACTGTATTTCTTTCGGCGGTACAAAACCCGTTTTAATAGTTTCAACGGATAAGAAAGGATTCGGGTCGATAGCGATAGGAAACGACGCGAACGGCAACCGTGTGATTGGCGCGGCACTGGGTTCTCCTAATCAGAATGATGCGAACAACGAAGCGATAAAGCAATGTCAGAGCAAGGGCGGAACCGGGATTTACGTCTCAGAGACCTGGCAAGACAAGTAAAGAGCGAAAGCGCGTGATTTGCCTTAAAAACGGGTTGTTTTTAAGGATTTTGAAAAATTGCATTTTTCGCTTGATTGTATTGAAATTTTATAATAAATTGTTATGACATCTGGGATAACAATAAAACGCTCTCCAGTTTTGTTACTTCAAATAAGATAAAATAATTTATAATTATTTTTATAGAATAATCCGAAAAATTAATAAAAAGCCGTATTTTTAACGAAATACCCCGAAAAATAATCCAAAAAGAAAGGTAGCCTAATAAAAATGGGTATGAATTCAAAAGATGATCTAATTGCTCAAAATTTTGAAAATTTAAAGACGAAGAAAGTATCTGAGCTTGTTCAAATCGCTAAGGAACTGAAATTAACGGGATACAGCGATCTGAAAAAGCAGGAACTAATTTTTAAGATTATTGAGGCGCAGACTCAAAAAGACGGTTTTGCGTTTTCGTCGGGAGTATTGGAAGTACTGCCTGACGGATACGGATTTCTGAGGTCGGCGGATTACAATTATCTTCCGTCGCCGGACGATATATACGTATCGCCGTCGCAAATCAAGAAATTTTCTTTAAAGACCGGTGACACTGTCAGCGGACAGGTCAGGCCGCCGAAAGAGGGCGAAAGATTTTTCGCTCTTTTAAAGGTAGAGGAAGTAAACTTCGGGGACCCGGAGAAAATCAGGGACCGCATTCTGTTCGACAATTTGACTCCAACTTATCCGATCGAAAAATTCGTACTCGAAACAGTGCCGTCAGAATACTCAATGAGGATAATGGACATGTTCACGCCCATCGGCAAAGGCCAGAGGGCATTAATCGTATCTCCTCCGAAGAGCGGTAAAACAATACTTCTTCAGACAATAGCAAACAGCCTGACGAGAAATCATCCGGAAGTGCATTTAATCGTTCTGTTAATCGACGAGAGGCCTGAAGAGGTCACTGACATGCAGAGAAGCGTGAAGGCTGAGGTAATAAGTTCAACCTTCGATGAACCGCCTGAAAGGCACGTGCAGGTATCGGAAGTCGTATTACAGAAGGCGAGAAGGCTTGTAGAAGCGGGCAAGGATGTAGTGATTCTGCTCGACAGCATAACGCGTCTTGCGAGGGCTCACAACACCGTGATACCGCACAGCGGAAAAATTTTATCGGGAGGTGTTGACGCGAACGCACTTCACAAGCCGAAAAGATTTTTCGGCGCGGCCAGAAAAATCGACGAAGGCGGAAGTCTGACGATAATTGCCACGGCATTAATCGAGACAGGAAGCCGCATGGATGAAGTCATTTTCGAAGAGTTTAAAGGTACGGGAAACATGGAAAGCGTTCTTGACAGAAGGCTTTCAGACAGAAGAGTATTTCCCGCGCTCGATCTCAACCGTTCCGGTACGAGAAAAGAAGAGTTGCTCCTACCTCCTGAAGTCCTTAACAGGGTTTACCTACTCAGGAAAATCACGGCGGACCTTAATCCGGTCGAAGCCATGGAGTTCATTCTTGAAAAAATGCGCGGCACTAAATCGAACAAAGAGTTCCTTGCTTCAATGAATTCGTAATTGTTTGAATGAAAATATTAGTGCTAAATGAAAAAAGAGATTTTAATCAATTCTACTTCGTATGAAGTAAGGATTGCTATTACCGAAGAGAACAAGTTAGTCGAACTTTTTTCCGAAAGCCCTGACCTGAGCCGCAACGTCGGCGATCTGTACTGGGGCAAGGTTGCGAAAGTTATGCCCGGAATAAAGGCGGCGTTTATCAACGTAGGTTTTCCTCAGGACGCGTTTCTTCATTTTTCCGACATCGACACTTCAATTGATGATTATTCGTCCATACTCGGCGACGATGATGACGTTGAAGATGATGATGAAGATGAAGAAGAGATCGCTAATTCGCATCACGTATCTTCGGGACGCAGGCCCCAGGTGAACATCGAACGCGGTCAGGACATTATCGTGCAGATAATAAAAGAACCCGTCGGCAACAAGGGTGTTCGTGTTACTTCCAAGGTTTCGCTGCCGGGAAGATATCTTGTCCTTCTTCCTTTCAACAAGAGGATCGGCGTATCGAAGAAGATTTACAACTACAAGGAACGCAGAAGATTGAAGGGAATCGTCAAGTCGATGCTTCCGCCGGGAACGGGTCTGATTATAAGAACTGTCGCGGCAGGGCAGGACGAGAATCTAATCAGGGACGATCTTAACAAACTCATCGCTACGTGGAACGACATTCAGAACAAAGCAAAGACGCTAAAACCTCCCGCTATACTCTACAAGGACGTTTCAACTACAAACTCAGTCGTCAGGGATTTATTCAGGGACGATGTTGTGCGCGTTCTGATTGATTCGAAGAAACTTTACAAGGAAATAAAAGCGTATGTTGACGCGACATCACCCGAGTTTTCGGACAAGATAGAACATTATTCAAAGTCCGCGCCGATTTTCGACGTTTACAACATCGAGAAGCAAATCGAGGAATCGCTTAACAAGAAAGTCTGGCTTAAAAACTCAGGTTACATCGTAATCGAGACGACCGAGGCCATGACTGTTGTTGATGTTAACAGCGGAAAGTACGCGAAGTCGAGAGACCAGGAAATGAATTCGCTGAAAATAAACTTCGAGGCGGCGAAAGAACTCGCGAGGCAGTTAAGGTTAAGGGATATCGGCGGAATAATAGTCGTTGACTTCATCGACCTTTACGAGGATTCGAACAAGAGAAAACTTTACGATGAAATCAGGAAGGAATTCAGGAAGGACAGGGCTAAGATAACCGTTCTTCCGATGACGGATTTCGGAATAGTGCAGATAACAAGGCAGCGCATACGCCAGAGCATAATACACAGGATAAAGAACGACTGCCCGATGTGCAAGGGCACGGGCAGGGTTCAGACGAAAATGGCGTTCATGACGGAAATTGAGACCGGGCTTCAGCGGTACAGGGGAGCGGGCGGCAGCAGATTCATGAGGCTGCGGGTTAATCCGCTTATCAAACACTATCTGACGAGCGGAATAATTAATAAGATTTTATTGTTATGCATTAAATACAGGACGATTATAAAACTGGAGGTTGACGAAAACCTTCCTCTTTCCGAATTCCGATTCATCACGATGAACGGTAAGGCGGATATAACGGACGAATACAGCATTTAGTAAAAAGTAAAAAACAAGAACAATTGCCAAAGTTAATAATTGACAACAAAGAGGTAGAATTTTTGACGGGACAAACCGTTATAGAAGCGGCTCGCGCTTCCGGAATCAAGATACCTCATTTTTGCTGGCACCCCGGGTTAAGCATATCGGGCAACTGCAGGATTTGCCTTGTTGAAATAGAGAAACTTCCGAAACTCGCGATAGCGTGCTCGACACAGGCTGCCGAAGGAATGGTCGTGCACACGAAATCTGAGAAAGTAGTCGCGGCTCAGAACGCCGTGATGGAGTTTCTTCTGATAAATCATCCGCTGGATTGTCCGATTTGCGATGAAGCGGGAGAATGCAAACTTCAGGATTACGCGTTCAAGTACGGCAAGGGAATTTCCCGGTTCGACGAGGAGAAAAATCACAAAGACAAGCGCATACTTATTGGTCCGAACGTAATGTTCGACAGGGAAAGGTGCATCAGTTGTTCGAGATGCATAAGATTCTGCGACGAAGTAGCGAAAGAACCGCAGTTAACATTCGTGCAGAGGGGGGAAAAGGTAACGATTACGACTTTTCCCGGAAAGCAACTGGACAATCCGTATTCGATGAACGTGATCGATATTTGTCCGGTCGGCGCGCTGACATCGAAAGATTTCCGCTTTCGTTCCCGCGTGTGGGACATGTCTTTCACGGAAAGCGTATGTCCCGGCTGTTCGAGGGGCTGCAACACGCTGATAGGCGTGAGGAAGAACGAAATTTTAAGACTTGAACCGAGGTATAACGAAGATGTGAATCAGTGGTGGATGTGCGACGAAGGAAGGCTGGGAACATACAAGCACGTAAATAACGAGAGAACGAGGATTAGTTCTCCTCTGATAAGGCCCGAAGAAGCGGAAGAATCAAAGGAATTAATGGTTACGACGGATTGGGAGGAAGCCGTTTCGAAATCGGTATCAGTGCTGTCGGGAAAGAAGAGCAAAATACTCTTCATCGCGTCTCCTTTCTCCACGCTTGAAGACAATTACGCGTTTAAGAGATTCGCGAAAGAGGTTTTCGGGAGCAGCGACATCGCATACATACCGAACCTCGACGAAAATTTCGGCGACGAATTGCTTCGCAAAAACGACAGAACCCCGAACTCTACCGGTCTTGAGAGGATGGGAATCAAGCCTTTAAGCGAGAATGTGATTAAAGAAATAGCAGCAGGAAAATTCAAAGTCATATACGCGATAAACGATGATATTTCAAGAGCGGAAGCGCTGAAGCCCTATTTAAAGGAAATTGACGTATATATATATCATCTAAACACTGCGAACGAATTCGCGTTTGCCAACGCTGAAGTAATTTTTCCGGAATCAACGTACGCTGAAATAAACGGAACGTTCATGAATTTTCAGGGACGCATTCAAAGAATAAAGCCGGCGGTGGCAACACTTGAGCAGGAAAGGTTGATGGGCGAGTTCGAGATGTCGAGGCTTGATAAATTCGGAGCGCCGAACGACAGATGGATGAAAGACGTGAGGTTCAACGCGAGACCGACGTGGAAAATACTAAAACAAATTGCGAAAGCATTCGGCCACGATTTCAAGTTTGAGAATTCTGAAGAAGTGTTCACGGAGTTATGCGAGAAGGAATTCGGGCTCAAGGATATGGATTACGATAATATAGGCTCGAAGGGAATGACGGTAAAATATTAAAAATCAAATATCAAATATCAAGAATATATATTATAATTCAAAAAGATTTATACTGATTTTATTATGATGCATGACATTGCCGCTCCCGCGGGTAAAGCGGCATGTCCACACGACGACTTTCCGGTCCCTCAAA
>CAZOQR010000189.1:0-5424 GCA_964581915.1 uncultured Ignavibacteriaceae bacterium
AATATACGAAGAGCCTTCATTAAATAATAAAATCAGAATCGTCGAGAAGTGGCTGCTGGATTTTTTCATAAATAGGGACAGGGTGAACAGGAAAATTTCTGATTCCCTTGAAGAACTCAATTTTTCCAGAGGTCTTTTAAAAATCAACGAAATCGGAAAGAGCGAGGCGGCATACAAGAAATTACAAAGGGCATTCAGCGAGTACATCGGCATTTCACCCAAACTATACTCAAGGATGCTCAGGTTCGACTATATACACAACGAGTTAAGAAAATCGCCGGGCGTTGACTGGATGGATATCGTTGCAAAATATAATTTTCACGACCAATCCCACCTGATAAAGGAGTTTAAATTTTTCACGAACATTACGCCTACTGAATTTCTGTCGAATATTGAGATATTCGTTTGATTTTTTGTCCGTTTTTTACAATGAGAATAAATCCGCCTTATGTATTTTTGTATGATAAAATAAATATATGAAAATCATACACGGAATATTACTTCTGCTCACTTTAATACAGGCAGGAGATGTAAACTCGCAGGAATTGTATCAGACTGTCAGAGGCAGAATATCCGAATACATTACCAGACAGCCCGTTCCCGGGGCATCAGTAAAACTGTATTCGGACGGTTACAAAAACGGGACCGAATCGTCGGCCGAGGGATTTTTCTTTTTTGAGAAAGTGCCGCCGGGCAGGTACAGTGTCACGATTGAAATGATAGGATATTATCCTTTCGCGGTCGGGAATGTAATCGTCACGACGGGAAAAGAAACGTTTGTGAATGCTGAACTTCGCGCTTCGGAAATCAGCACCGAAGAGATAATCGTAACGGACGATTTGGAAAAAGAGAAACCATCAAACCCGTTTTCGATTATCAGCGGGCGCTCGTTCAGCATAGACGAGACCAAGCGTTTTGCCGGAACGTTTGACGACCCGATGCGCGCCGTGCAGAATTTCGCCGGCGTCATTAGTTCTCCGAATGTCAACACGAACGGAATAATAGTCAGGGGAAACTCTCCGAAGGGGCTTTTATGGCGTCTTGAAGACGTTGACATACCCAATCCGAATCATTTCAGTTTCGCAGGGCAGAACAGCGGAGGGCTGACTGTATTCAGCAGTCAACTTCTTTCAAATTCAGATTTTTACACTTCCGCGTTTCCTCCGGAATACGGAAACGCCTTCTCAGGCGCGTTCGACATGAAGTTCAGGAACGGCAACTGTTTTAAAAGGGAGTACACGGCGCAACTCGGAATACAGGGGATTGAATTCGCCGCGGAAGGTCCCTTTTCAATTAAAAGCAAATCATCTTTCCTTTTCAATTACAGGTATTCGGTATTCGGATTTCTTCAGTTATTCGACAAGGATATGAAGAACAAGATTCCGTCATATCAGGACCTGTCATTCAAGATAAATATTCCGACGGTTAACGCAGGAACATTCTCTTTGTTCGGAATAGGCGGACTCGACAAATCGAAATACGACCCTGAGGCGGACAGCAGCAAATGGGAGAAACTCGATGACAGAACGAAATCCGCTCTGGGCAACACCATGGGCGCGGTAGGTCTTTCACACGCGATACCGCTCGGCAGAAACACGCTTCTCAAGACGACGCTTTACGGCAGAACCTTGCAAATCGATTACGAAAAGGGATTCATGAATTCCGATTACAGCGTCAGCCCGACAGATAAAGTAAATTACAAGACATCGGCTTTGGGAATTTATGCTTACATTCATCACAAATTCAGCGGAGCGCACATAAATAAGACGGGAATCCGATACACGGAAATGTTTTTCGACGCGGACATAAGTTCTCAAAATCAGTTCACAGGCGCGTACGAGCACATAACGGACGACAAAGGCAGCACGGGACTTCTTCAGGCGTTCACGCAATCGTCAGTCGATATAGGAAGCAGGTTCACGCTTTCCGGAGGTTTAAACGTGAACTATTTCGCTTTAAGCAAATCGACATCCGCGGAGCCGCGGCTTTCCGTAAAATTCGCTCTGAACCGTGTTAGTTCTTTCAGCGCGGGTTTCGGAATGCACAGCCGTTATGAGGACGTATGCGTATATCTCGCGGGTGTCAGGGACAGTTCGGGATTCACGCTCAATCCCAACAGGGAACTGAAGCCATCACGCGCTCTGCATTTCGTGCTCGGATATGACCTGATGATTTCAAAGGACATCCATCTGAAAGCGGAAGGATACTATCAGAGGTTATACGACGTACCGGTAATGAAGAATTCCTATTATTCGATGCTGAACAATCCCGGCGGATACTTCAACGACCCGCTTGTCAACGACGGAAGCGGCAGTAACGCGGGACTCGACATCACGCTTGAAAAATTCTTCAGCAGCAATTATTATTATATTTTCACGGCTTCGGTTTTCGATTCAAAATACAAAGGCGGCGACGGCATCGAAAGGAACGGAAGGTATAATTCAAATTTCGCTTTCAACCTGCTTGGCGGAAAGGAGTTTTTAACCGAATCGGGCAATGTCTGGAGCGTGAATTTAAAGGCGTCGTACACGGGAGGCGAATACTACATTCCCATAGATTTGAACGGTTCCGTCCGCGAGAGGCGCGAGGTACCCGACTATACACGGATATATACCGAAAAACTCGAGCCGTTCCTCTATCTCGACGCCACTTTCTCGTACAGGATAAATTACAGGAAAACGTCTCTTGTAATCACGGCTCAGGCGAAGAACATACTCAACAAGAAAGTCGTGCTTGGCTATTCGTACAACAACTATTCTAAAAACATTAATGAACAAACGGAACTCGGGCTCGTTCCGATGCTGAGCGTGAAATACGAGTTCTAACCAGTTAGCATTTAACATTTAACATTTGACAATTAGCAAATGAAAGGATAGGACTAATGAAAGGATAGAGCTAATGAAAGGATAGAGCTAATGAAAGGATAGAGCTAATGAAAGCAATTTGGAGCTATTGTGTCTGATAATGTAAAACAGCCGGATAATCTCCGGCTGTTTTAATATTTTATCCCGAATAATTCTTAGTTCCCCTAATAATTCATAACATTGCTCTTATTGTTAAATGTTAAATGTTAACTGTTAACTGCTAACTGTTATTTGTTCATCTGGTACTTCGCGTCCGAAATCATTTTTTCGACGTCGCTGTACTGCGTATAATCCTTCGTAATCTGATTCAGCATATCGAGAGCGAGCGTCCAGTTATTTCCCTCGAAAGCGCGCTTGCCCGCGGCGAAGAGCAGGTTATTTTTCGCTGGAATGTAACGGGACTTGTAATACTCGTAATCTACATCCTTGCCTGAATACGGGTCGAAATATGTCGGCGTAATAATTTTTGAATACTCCACGCCGTCGAGATATTCCTTATCGTTGTAATACTGGCTCATCCTGTCGAGCCTGGTTTCCATTATGTTGTTCACGACAGTCTGTCTCAGCCTGTTTACATCCTCGGCGTTCTTGAACGATTTCGGAAAATCGGAAAGGAAAATCAGAATAGCCGTAGAGTCTTTCACGGGATTAAGGGTCTGAACGTAAGACCATTTTTCGTCGAAGAAATTATTTATTGCCTGAGTGAACATGTAATCAATTACAGAATTCTTCTTGAAGTCTTCGGGGAAATCCGAGATGTTCAGAAGCGCGTCATACCAGTTTCTCATCTCGAAATATTTCTGCCCCGCGGCGAACTCCTCGTCATAACTAAGTTTGACGGGCGGCAGAGTCCTGTGCATTATGCACCTGTAGTTCGTGCTGTTAAGGTCGTTGACAATCGTTATGCCGAAAACATCAACGCCCGTCTGGTCTCTGTTCAACTGCCTCAGCGCGAAAGCCCTGAAGTTCTGGTAGTTTCTTGAAAATATTTCCGCCTGAAATTTCGGCACCTTAACTTTCGCCGTCACGCTCACTGTGTTGAGGTAATCCACGGGCACGTTAATCGTTACGTCGTACATTTCCGTGTTCGGATTGTAATACCCGAGTCCGGTAACCTTAACGTCAACGAGGCCGAGGCTGTTTTTCTGTGACTGTTTAATCAGACCTTCCGAGACTTTCATTTCCTCGGCAACGTTTGACACCATCATCTGTTTCTGAAACTTAACCCTGCTCGCGCGGTTTTCCTGGTCCTGGTCGTTCTCGAATTGCGTTTTTGTAATGAACAGGTCGGGATATTTCTGCGCTATCTTGTTATAGTATTTAATCATGTCGAAATCATAGACATAAATGCCTTTGTCCGAAAGGAGCGCCATGCGGCTGTCGTCCTTGCTGAACACGAAACTGCTTTTCTGCTGACCGTACGGGTCTATTCTCGATTTATACATCTGCACGCCGCCGAGGTTGTAAACACCGCGTATCGCGCCGTTATCGACTATGAAATAATCAAACAAACCGCTTGCAACGGGCATTGCGGAAACTCCGTCGATTTCTTTAAGCGTTATTATACTTTCCTGCGTGAGTTTGAAAAGTTTTACGCCCTGCGGGGTCAGGCAAATCATTATCTCTCCCCTGTCGTCAAAATCAATCGACTTGAAATCTTTAAGCGGAAAAGAGCGCACTTTTTTGCCGGTTTTCGTATCGAGATAATCTATGTTGTTTCCGTTCCTGCAGAAGAGAGTGTTCCCGTCGCCGCTGATGTCGAGAGCAATCTCGCCCGAGTACTGCATCACGGGCTCGCCCTCGGCGATGTCGAAGAGAACCGTATTCGCTCCCGCCACGACTACAACCGACCTGCCGTCGGGAGTCAGGAAAAAGTTGCTTATACCTTCGAGGTTGAAGTCCTGAATAATCTGACCGTAAACGACGTCAACGTACGTAAGAACGATTCTGTCGGGTGACAGTTCGAGTATTCCTGCTTTGGTTCCGTCGGAAGTAAATTTAACTTTAACGTCATTCGGGTCGTTGCTAAGGTCAAGAATTTTCTTTACAGTATAAGCGCCGTTCTCGTCGTACGAGCCGATTTCAAGGTAATAGGAGCCTTCTTTTGCAATCTGTCTTGCCACGACAAGATTGTTATTGTTGTCGAAGTAACCCGCCACTGCGGTTGTGATGTTTTTGAAATTGAGAGCGACTGCATCGTCGAATTTCGTTTGAGCATAAATATTCAGGTATGCAAGTAGAATGATAACGAGCGGTAAAAGGATTTTCTTGTTCATATTCATTTTGTTTTGTTCTGTGTAAAAATATAATAAAAATTAATGAGAAAACAGAAAGAAATTGAGATTAGCCGAGGGAAAATTGTTACCTGCCGGAATGCAAAAAGAAAAAGATAATTTTGGATTTGCATATATTTCATGCAAACGATTAAATACATCCGGGGATTTAATATGCACTTCGGGGAAACCGATGTGCACTTTTGTTAAATGCTTTTGTTCTATTGTTCTATGCTTTTGCTCCTCGCGGACTTGCTTTTGCTCCTCGCGGACTTGCTTTTGCTCCT
>CAZOQR010000190.1:0-5324 GCA_964581915.1 uncultured Ignavibacteriaceae bacterium
TGCCGGAACAAACGGAGCCGGAGTTTATACGACGACTAACAACGGTACGTCCTGGGCGGTAGCCAACAGCGGACTTTCAGGAAACAGCCTTAACATAAATTGTATCTACACGAACTCATCCGTTGTCTATGCCGGAACCAATGACGGGCTTGCAATATCGACTAACAACGGAGCGAACTGGACAGTAAGTTCATCAGGCCTCTCGACAAATTATAAAGCAGTATATGCCGTTGCAATAAACAGCGGAACAATATTTGTCGGAACGAAAGCGGGCGTATACACGTCCACTAACAACGGGGTTTCATTTACCGCGACTACAGGCAGTATCGGCAATGCGAATATTAATTGTCTGCTGTATGACGGGACTTATATATTCGCAGGCACTCAAGGCGGCGTATTCAAAACATCCAACAACGGAGCGAACTGGGTTGCCGCGAACAGCGGTCTGACAAACCTAAGCGTTACAACAATAGCGAACATAGTCTCGCCCGTATATACTTATATCGGGACACAGGGCAACGGAATGTTTTATTCTCTGAATTATTCCGGCTGGGTTAATGCTCTCGTGAACTTATACAATACCTCGCCAAAATCGATGTTTGTAAAGGACGGTAATGTCTACACCGGAACATACCTGAACGGAATGTACAAGACGACAAATACAGGCGGAAACTGGACAGCAATCAATACAGGTCTTCCCGCTTCGAGCGTCGTTAATGACGTGATTACAGACGGCACAAACATTTATGCTGCAACTGCTTCCGGGATGTATAAGACTGTGAATGACGGAGCAAGCTGGACCGGTATCGGAACGAATATTACACCGACAAGTTATTTTCTGTCTGTAATTAAAATCGGTTCGGTATTATACGGCGGAACTTTCGGCGGCGGAGTCTTTACAAGTACTAATGAAGGCGCCAACTGGACAGCGATGAACAGCGGATTGACCAATCTCAACGTATGGGATCTGGACTATGACGCTACGAACATTTACGCGGCTACTGCCAGCGGCGGTGTTTTCAAGTATCCTCTGGCCGGATCGTCCTGGGTTGAAGCAAATAACGGTTTACCCACGGGTTTCGATATCAGAATGCTTGCCGTTACGGGCAGCAAAGTTTACGCTGGTTTCATAGGATTGTATGTTTCGACGGACGGCGGCAGCAGTTGGTCTTCAACGGCAAACGATTCGCTGGCGGGCAAAAGAATTCGTTGTGTTTATTCTTTTGACAGCGGCAATAAACTGCTCGTCGGAACGTATAATAACGGAGTTTACGTTTCAGTAAACGGCGGCGCAAATTTCTACTCGGCAAACTACGGTTTTCAACCGCTTTCAGACGTTAACTGCATAACCCTTGTTAACGGTACGGACGTGTTCGCGGGTGTTTACGGACTCGGTGTATGGAAAAGGCCTCTTGCCGAAATAATTTCCGGAATAAAACTTATCAGCAGCGAAATTCCAGACAATTTCACGCTCGGTCAGAATTATCCGAATCCCTTTAATCCCGTTACAAACATTAAATTCGAAGTTCCTTCGACTTCGAATGTGGTTCTGAAGGTTTACAGTTCGACGGGAAAAGAAGTCTCGACAATAGTCAGCGGCTTATACCGCGCCGGCATTTATGAAGCGTCATTCGACGCGTCGGGTTTATCCAGCGGAGTATATTTCTACAAACTGATTACGGATAAGTTCACTCAGACAAAAAAGATGATTGTCCTGAAGTAAATAAGCATCATATAAGTTCAAAAGGGAGTTCAAACGAACTCCCTTTTTTATTATACGAAATATCTGTAAACCGGAAACTATTCGACCGTAACGCTTTTCGCGAGATTCCTCGGCTGGTCAACGTTGCATCCGCGCGCGACCGCGATGTAGTAAGACAGGAACTGAAGAGGGATTACGTTCAGTATCGGCGCGAACAACGCGAGCGATTTCGGGACGCGCAGGACGTAATGAGCGTAAGAATCGATATTAGTGTCGTCCTCAGTCGCTATGACGACAATCTTGCCGCTTCTCGCGCGCACCTCCTCGATGTTTGAAATAATCTTATCGTAGGTCCTGTCCTTGGGCGCGACGAACACGACGGGCATATTTTCATCAATAAGCGCGATTGGACCGTGTTTCATTTCAGCGGCGGGATATCCTTCCGCGTGTATGTAGGAAATTTCTTTCAGTTTAAGCGCCCCTTCAAGCGCGACCGGAAAATTCACTCCCCTTCCCAGATAAAGGAAGTTGGAGGAATCCTTGAGCGCGTCGGCGACCTTCTTGTATTCTTCCCGCATATTAATCATGTTCTGGATTTTGTCGGGAAGTGTTTTAAGTTCGGCTACAATTTCTTTCAGCGAATCGCGCGAGATAGTTTTCTTCTCGGCAGCCAGCATCAGTGTAATGAGCGAAAGAGACATCACCTGACTCGTGAACGCTTTAGTTGAAGCGACTCCGATTTCGGGTCCCGCGTGGACGTACGTTCCCGCGTCAACTTCGCGCGCTATCGTGCTTCCGATTACGTTTACGATGCCGATTGTCGTAGCGCCGAACTTTTTCGCCTCGCGAAGGGCGGCGAGAGTATCCGCGGTTTCACCGCTCTGGCTGATAAGTATCACTACATCGTCCTTATCGAGAATGGGTCTTCTGTACCTGAACTCCGACGCGTATTCAACCTCGACGGGAATCCTGCAGAATTGCTCAAGAAGGTACTCGCCCACGAGCCCGGCGTGCCAGGCGGTGCCGCAGGCTGTAATAATAAACCTCTTAGCGTTAATCATTTTATCGAAAACGCTTTCAAGACCGCCGAGTTTCGCGGTGCCGGTTTCAAAATTAATTCTTCCCCTGTAAGTATTCTGTATCGTGTCGGGCTGCTCGCAGATTTCCTTTAACATGAAATGGTCATAACCGCCCTTCTCGATAGACTCCATAAGAAAATCAATTTCCTTCGCCTCCCTGAAAATCCTTTCGTCGTGAATGGTCTTCATCTTGAAGCCGTTCTCCCTGATTATAGCCATATCGCCTTCTTCGAGATACACGACGTTGCGCGTGTGGTTTATAACAGCCGAAGCATCCGATGAAACTATAGTCTCATCGTTGCCGATTCCGATTAACAGCGGACTGCCGTTTCTCGCGATTATTATTTTGTCCGGCTCCTCCGAGCACAGGCAGGCAATGCCGTACGTGCCTTCAACGTCGTTCAAAGCGAGCCGAACCGCCTTTTCGAATTCATTCGTCTGTTTGAAATAATAGTTCATCAGGTTCGCGAGGACTTCCGTGTCCGTATCGGTATTGAATATGTATCCCTCTTCAAGAAGTTTTGTCTTTATGTGTTTGTAGTTCTCGATTATCCCGTTATGTACTATCATTATGTTTCCGTACATATCCGAGTGAGGATGCGCGTTCGTATCGTTAGGAACGCCGTGAGTCGCCCATCTCGTGTGCCCTATTCCGATGTTCCCCGTGAAAGCGTCCTTGTCGATGCTGTTGTTCATTTCATCGACCTTGCCTGCTTTCTTGTAACTTATAATCGATTTATCTTTTTTAACTATTGAAACGCCTGCAGAGTCGTATCCTCTGTATTCGAGCCTTTTAAGCCCGTCGATAATAATCGGCAGCGAATTCTTCCTGCCAATATAACCTACAATACCGCACATATATTATTAATAAATTTTTCAATCAGATAAATTAACTAATTCAGTTATTCCAAACAATAATATAAATATTTCGAATTATGGGCGGGGAAACTTCAGAATAATCAATTATGACGGAAGAACGAAATCGATTATATTTATGAAAATTTCCGAACAATATTTGTCACAGCAACGTAAAATAAATGTCTAATACATAAAAGGGAGATCACATTGATTGAAACAAACGAAAACGAAGATTTTAAACTAATCAGAGAGGCGGTCGGCGGCAGCAAACCGTCGCTCGAAAGTCTCGTCAGAAAATACCAGAACGGAATTTACAACATCGCGCTTAAGATGGTTTATTATCCCGATGACGCGCTCGACATAACGCAGGAAGTTCTCATAAAAGTCATTACAAACCTGTCTTCTTTCAGGTTTGAAAGCAGATTCTCGACCTGGCTGTACAGGATTACAGTCAATCATATACTCAATATAAAGAAAATCAAAGCCGAAAATATTCTATACACCGATTTCAGCGGTTACGGCAAAGCGATTGACAATACGCCCGACATATCTGTTGACACCAACTCCGCCGAGATGAGAATTATCGTGGAGGAAGTTAAACTCACCTGCCTGCAGGGAATGCTTATGTGCCTCGACAGGAAACAGCGCGTGGCGTTCGTGCTCGGCAGCATATTCGCCTTTCCCGATACGGTCTGCAGCGAGGTAATGGAAATCTCACGGGAAAACTTCCGCCAGATACTTTCAAGAGCAAGAAAGGACATCGGCAGTTTTATGAACGACAAATGCGGACTCATACGGAAAACGAATCCGTGCCACTGCAGCAAGAAGACGAAGGCGCTGGTTGAAAGAGGCGCAGTTAATCCCGGCAAACTTCTTTTCAACAAGGATTTCACGCATTCGATTGAATCAAGCGCGCGTGAAAGGCTCGAGTCGCTTGACAATTTCATCGAAGATGAAGGCAGCGCTATTTTCAGAAAAATGCCTTACAATGTAATGCCGGACTTCACGCTGAAAATAAGGGAAATTCTTGATTCGAGCCGCATAAAAAGTATTTTCAATTTCAATTAATTCATAAATTAAATCACGAGGATGAAAAACAACAAATTACTTATTCTATTCCTGCTGCTCTTCGCGTATCAGCAGGCGTCTGCGCTGATAATAAACGTTCCGGGAAACTACCCTACGATAAAACTCGCGCTGAACGCTTCGGTCAACGGCGACACGATACTCGTCGAGCCGGGTACTTATCAGGAAAACATAGACTTCCGGGGTAAGAAAATTGTTCTGACCAGCAGGTTCTTCCTGAACAACGACCTTAATTATATCAACAGCACGATTATTGACGGCAGCGCTCCCGTTTACGCGGATACGGGAAGCGTTGTTATCTTCCGTTCGGGGGAAGACACGACTTGCGTTCTGCAGGGATTTACAATTACCGGCGGTTCGGGGACAAAATGGACGGACGAGCACGGCGCGGGCATATACAGGGAAGGCGGAGGAATACTGATTGCATTTTCCTCGCCCGTCATCAGGTTCAACAAAATAATCGGCAACGTAGTAATGAACACTTCCGGTGTCACGAGCACGGGCGGAGGCGGGCTGAGAATCGGCGACGGATATCCCCGTGTTCTGAACAACATAATTCTTTACAACAAGGCGAAGTACGGAGCGGGCATCGTTCTGAA
>CAZOQR010000191.1:0-5323 GCA_964581915.1 uncultured Ignavibacteriaceae bacterium
GAATCATTAATCGTTTTTAAGAGGTCTAAATAGTAATTGGAGAGATGATTTGGCAGTGTTTGTAAGATTTGTTGAGACAAGTTCCGGGGTTAACGCGAAGTGAGGATTATTTTCTAATGAGGAATGTGATTAATGCAGACAGCGGATGCGGGTCAGGTGGATAACTGAGGGCACAAGAGAATAATACTTTGATTTTAATTTTTGTATATTTCTTTGATGAACGGTTTATTTCACAATACGGAGTTTGAAATTAAATTTTGTATATTTCTTTGATGAACGATTTATTTCACAATACGGAGGAGGAGCAGCCGTTAACGGTATCGGAGATTACGGGATACATAAAGGAGACGCTTGAGACGACTCTCAAGGAAGTTTACGTAATCGGCGAGATATCGGGATACAAGCGGGCGTTTCCATCCGGTCATTCATATTTCACGCTCAAGGACGACAAGTCTCAGATATCGTGCAATCTATGGAGTTTCAGGTACAATACATTAAAATTCACGCCGCAGGACGGAAAGAAAGTTCTCGTTCGAGGAAGGATAACGGTTTACGAGCCGAGGGGAACTTATTCAATTGAAGTAATGTCGATGTCGGAGTACGGTGTCGGTGAATTGCAGTTAGCATTCGAGAGATTAAAGCAGAAGTTAATAAGCGAGGGATTATTCGACGAGAAGTACAAGAAGGCGATTCCGGAGTTTCCGCACAAAGTGGCGATAATCACGTCCGAGACGGGAGCGGTGATAGAGGATTTTAAGAAAGTGACGAGGAAGAGATATCCGCTGATAGAACTGTATTTATTTCCCGTGCTTGTACAGGGAAAGGGTTCAGCGGAGAGCATTTGCAGGGCAATAGAGAAAGCGAATAACATCGGAGCGGATTTCGACGTAATAGTAATAGCGAGGGGCGGCGGTTCGATAGAGGATTTATGGTCATTCAATGAGGAAAGCGTGGCGCGCGCGGTATTCGCATCGAAGATACCGGTAGTGAGCGCGGTCGGACACGAGGTGGATTTCACGATTTGCGATTTCGTCGCCGATTTAAGGGCGCCGACGCCATCAGCGGCTGCCGAGATGATTTTGCCGGACAGGAATGAACTGCTTGAGAGGATAGGGAGTTATGAATATTCGATTGACACGCTTGTGAGCGGGAGAATTGAGTCTTACAAGGAAAGCCTTGAGAGAATAAGGAGCAATTACGCGTTCAACAGACCGAGGGACATACTCAACGATTTCAAGATACGGCTTGACGAAATGAGTGAGACGCTTGGAAGGAGCACGAGGGACAGGTTAAAGTTTCTGATGAACGAGTTGAATTACAAGGAGAGAATTCTTCTAAGCGTGAGTCCCGAGACGACAATGAAGAGGGGATTCGCATACGTTATACGGAACGGAAAAGTGATATCGAAGCGGAAAGAACTTGAGAGAGGCGACGCGGTTGAAATCAACTTTCAGGACGGCAGGGCGGATGCCGAAATCAAGTAAAAAACGGAGATTTGTAACAAAAAAATACAATTCTTTATATGTTTTATAAATGTTATTTTTAATGATAGACCGAAAATGGCTAAAGAAAAAACAAACAAGGATTCGTTCGAGTATTCATACAGGAGACTGGAGAAGATACTCGACGATTTGGAACAGAACATCGAGGAAAAATCTCTTGATGAGATAATCGAGAATTATCAGGAGGGGCTAAAATTGCTTAAACTGTGCAGGGACAAGTTAACGGAAGCCGAACTAAAGATTGAAAAAATTAAACTGGAAAAATGATTGAGGAATTCAAATTCGATATCAACAACACGAAGTTTCTGAAGGACATCGAATATCCTTCGGACTTAAAGAAATTATCTCTTCCCGACCTTCGCGATTTATCGGACGAGTTGCGGGATTTTCTAATGGACACGATTTCGAGGATAGGCGGTCATCTCGGTTCGTCGCTCGGGGTTGTTGAACTGACACTTGCTCTTCACTACGTATTCAACGCGCCGCAGGACAAGATGATATGGGACGTAGGGCATCAGGGATACATACACAAGATACTGACGGGGCGCAAGAAACTTCTTCATACAATAAGGCAGAAGGGCGGGATAAGCGGTTTTCTGAAGCGCACGGAAAGCGAGTATGACGCATTCGGAGCGGGACACGCGACAACATCATTATCGGCTTCGCTCGGAATAGCGACAGCGCGGGACTTTCAGAAGAAGAAATTCAAGGTCATATCGATAATCGGAGACGGTTCGATGACGGGCGGGATGGCATACGAGGCGATGAACAACATAGGCCTGCTGAAGAAGGACATGATAGTAGTGCTGAACGACAACAAGATGTCGATAGCGCCTAACGTCTGGTCGCTTCAGAATTATTTCGTTGATTTGATGTTAAACGAATCATACAACAGGCTGAGGAACAAGATATGGAATCTGACGGGAAAAGTTGACAAGAAGAACAGCGACAGGCTGCGCGCGATGGCGGCGAAGATAGAAGGCGGATTAAAGGGCGTGCTAACGCCGGGAATGCTTTTCGAGGCGCTGGGATTCAGGTATTTCGGTCCGATAAACGGACACAACGTTGTAAATCTCGTAAAGACGTTCGAAGAAATAAAGAATTTTTCGGGTCCGCTGCTTGTTCACGTATTCACGGAAAAAGGGAAGGGACCCTCATACGCGCCGAAACACTATCAGAAACTGCACGCGTTAAATCCGTTCGACAAGACGACGGGAATAGAACTAAAAAAATCGACGATACCCGCTTACACTTCAGTATTCGGCGATGCGCTTGTAGAACTTGCGAGGAAGGATGAAAAGATAATCGCGATAACGGCGGCGATGCCGGACGGCACGGGTTTAAACAAGATGAAGGAAGCGATTCCAGAAAGATATTTCGACGTAGGGATAGCGGAGCAGCATGCTGTTACGTTCGCGGCGGGACTTTCGACGGAGGGATTCACGCCCGTCGTAGCGATATATTCGACTTTCCTTCAGAGGGCATTTGACCAGATAATACACGACGTAGCAACCCAGAAACTCAGCGTAGTTTTCGTGCTTGACAGGGGCGGGCTTGTAGGCGCAGACGGACCGACGCATCACGGTTCATTCGACCTTTCATATTTAAGGCTGATTCCCGGGATGGTAATAATGGCGCCGAAGGACGAGAGCGAACTAAGGAACATGCTATACACGGCGACTCTTTACAAGCGGGGTCCTATAGCGCTTCGGTATCCGCGCGGAAACGCGCTCGGGGTAGAAGCAGGCGGTTTCAAGCAACTTGAAATCGGAAAGGGCGAGGTTGTAAGAGAGGGCACTGACATCGCGATACTCGCTGTTGGAAGCATGGTGAATAATTCGATGAAGGCGGCAGAGACGCTTGAGGAGCGGGGCATAAGTCCCGAGGTAGTGAACATGAGGTTTGTAAAGCCGCTTGATTCCGAACTGCTTCGCAGGGTATTCGAGAAATTCGAAAAAGTCATAACGATAGAAGAGAACTCCATACTCGGAGGATTCGGCAGCGCGGTATCGGAATTCGCCGAGCAGTACGGATACAAGAACGACATATTAATACACGGTTTGCCGGACAAGTTCATAGAGCACGGCAAGCCGGAAGAACTGCACAAGGACCTGAAACTTGACGCGCCCGGCATAGCGGAAACCGTTGTTGAATTTTTAATGAGAAAGAAAGTAACGTCTTAATGTCATTTGAAGGATTAATAGTAAACAACAGGGAGACCACCGCAGAGAGCAAGTTCAACTTACATTCGAACAACAAGCGGGTGTACATAGAGACATACGGATGCCAGATGAACGTTTCGGACACGGAGATAATACTCAGCGTGTTAAGCGATTTCGGATACAACGAGACGAAGGAAATAAGCGAATCCGATTTAATTTTTTTAAACACGTGCAGCGTCAGGGAAAACGCCGAGAGAAAGATTTACAACAGGCTAAAACAACTCAAAGGAATCAAGAAAAAAAGCCCCGAAAAGGTGATAGGAATTCTCGGCTGCATGGCTGAGAGGCTGAAGAAGGATTTAATCGAGAAAGAGAAAATCGTGGATATTATCGCCGGTCCCGACGAATACAGAAAACTCCCGCGGCTGATTGAAAGACTTTACGACACGGGCGAGAAGGGAATCGCAGTAAAGTTATCGAGAGACGAAACATACGA
The DNA here is from genome assembly GCA_964581915.1 of uncultured Ignavibacteriaceae bacterium. Lineage (GTDB taxonomy): Bacteria > Bacteroidota > Ignavibacteria > Tepidaquicellales > Tepidaquicellaceae > CAIKZJ01. The sequence continues at coordinate 4,161 of CAZOQR010000191.1, forward strand.
CGACATAATTCCCGTGCGGAAGGAGGGTGTTACGGCGTGGATATCTGTTATGCGGGGATGCGACAAGTTCTGCACATTCTGCGTGGTGCCGTTCACGAGGGGCAGGGAAAGGTCGAGGAAAGTATCGAGCATAGTGAGAGAAGCGGTTTCGCTTTTCGAAGAAGGCGTAAAGGAAGTAACATTACTCGGTCAGAACGTGAATTCATACAATGAGGGAGGAAATGACTTCGCTGATTTATTAAGGCAGGCAGCGGAAGCGGTTCCGGGAATGAGAATCAGGTACGCGACATCGCATCCGTACGACTGTTCGAGGAAATTACTTGAAACGATGGCTAAATATGATAATATTTGCAAATACATACACCTGCCCGTGCAGTCGGGTTCGGAGAGAATCCTGAAACTGATGAACAGGCTGTATTCCACAAAGCAGTATCTCGAAGTTTTAAATTACGCGAAGGAGATAATGCCGGGCATCGGGTTATCGACGGACATAATAACGGGATTTCCGACCGAGACGGATGAAGACCACGCGATGACGCTTGAACTGATGGAGAGCGCGGAATACGACAGCGCGTACACATTCGCGTATTCGCCGAGGGAAAACACGAAGTCATTCAGGTACGATGACGACGTCGCGAAGGAGGTGAAACTAAGAAGGCTCGAAGAAATAATCAGTCTGCAGAGAAAACTTTCATCGCGCAACAACAAGAAACTAATCGGCAGCGAGAAGGAAGTTCTGATTGAGGGGAGCAGCAAGAAGTCGGAGGACTTTCTGATGGGGAGAACGGACTGCAACAAGGCAGTAATTGTGCCGAGAGGCAGCAGCAAGACAGGAGATTTCGTCAAAGTTAAAATTACAAAATCAAATTCGGCGACATTATTCGCCGAGAGAACCGAACAATAGAGAATGGTGAATCTTTTAATATATTTATTTTTAATATCGCTCGGATTCGTGATGCGAAGGTTCCCAATCAGGGTGGTACAGGGAATCGGAAGAACATTCGGGTTGTTTTTTTTTATCTATTACCCTTCCGCAAGCAGGTAGCCTACAATAATCTCACGCTTTGTTTTCCGGAAAAGGATGATGTCTGGAAGAAAAAAACCATAAAGGGCGTTTACATAAATCCTGGCATAACTCTGTTCGAGTTGTCATACTTTCCGAA
>CAZOQR010000192.1:0-5294 GCA_964581915.1 uncultured Ignavibacteriaceae bacterium
GATATGTCCAAGAAGATGGTCCAATTTCAGGAACTCTGAAGGGACTGTGCCTGAAAGTTGGATATTAATTTAATATAAACATTAGTAAAATTATTCAAATGAATTACAAATTTAGGATTAGAAGGTTACCATTTTTTTCATATTTCAAATCGCTGAAACAGAAATATGAAATTGCTCGTTGGAAAAATGCTGGATGCCCCACACCTCCACCCGATGCTGTAAAGCAGAGAACACTCCTCCACAAAATAGAAGAAAATGGGATCAATGTGTTTATAGAAACTGGAACTTACTTTGGGGACACAACATGTATTATCTCAAAACATATTACAAAAGTATTTACAATTGAGATAAAGCGGGATTATTGGGAATATGCTGTCAAGCGTTTCAAGAATACGAAGAATGTAGAAGTACTTCTTGGCGACAGCGGTAGTATAATTAAAGATATCCTTGACAGGTTAGAAGAAAAAGCTTTGTTTTGGCTTGATGGTCATTATAACAGTTTAACAGAATCAAAGACAGGGCAGATTACACCGATTTATAAGGAACTTGACGAGATATATTCCCATAAAATAAAAGATCATGTACTTTTAATAGATGACGCTAGACTATTCACGGGATTAAACGGATATCCCTTTCTCGAAGAATTAATTGAATTTATTCACTCAAAAAATCCTTCTGCTAATATCAATATTGAGCATGATATAATAACCGTGATGAATTAGTGTTTTCGAATCTGTAATATAGAATCATTTACAAATCCAATGTGCGGGATAATAGGGTTTATAGGGGTCGGTTCAAAAAGTTTACTTGAGGAATGCACCGACTTGCTTCAGCACCGCGGACCGGACGACCGCGGAGTCGAGTGGTTTGACGAATGGAATTCGGGGTTTGGTCACAGGCGCCTTTCGATTATTGACCTGAGCAGCGCAGGACATCAGCCGATGTCGACTGATGACGGGCGGTTCCGGATTACGTATAACGGCGAGGTTTACAACTACAAGCAGATTCGCAGGGAACTTGAATTGATTAAGTGTTCGAACGGGTCGGACGCTCCCCTTTTCAGTTTTAAGAGCGGCAGCGACACGGAGGTTGTTCTGTACGCTTACGCCGCCTGGGGCGAGAAGTGTCTGGACAAGTTCAACGGGATGTTCGCGTTCGCGGTTTTCGATACATTAACGGGCGAAGTGTTCATCGCCCGCGACAGGCTCGGCATAAAGCCCGTTTATTTCGCCGAAGTTGACGGAGGTCTTGTTTTTGCCAGCGAGGCGAAGGCGATTCTTAAAAGCGGTCTCGCGGAAGTCAAACCTGACTTTTACGCGCTTGAATCGCCGATGCACTATCAGGTTTCTCCGCTAACAGGTTTCGACGGAATCTATAAACTCGAAGCGGCGCATTATCTGAAGTATAAACTCAAACGGAATTTGCGGAAGGGCAATAGCAATGAAGCGGATTGCCGGATCGATGACGCCCTTCCGGGAAATCGCGGTTCTGCAGGAAGCACAGAAACAGCCGAAGATGTTCAGGCGATCCACTCCGCGCGCCCGGAAATCGTGACCGATTCTTACAGGCAAAGCGTGAAACCTAAGGCGTCGGGAGCGCTTGAAATTTTCAGGTGGTGGAAACTGAACGTTACGGAGAATAGCGGGAAAAGCGAGAAAGAACTGATTGACGAACTCGACTTTCTTCTGAACGACGCCGTAAAACTTCAGATGGTAAGCGACGTGCCTGTCGGCATTTTCCTGAGCGGCGGGCTGGATTCCTCACTCATCGCCGCGCTGATGAGGAAACATTACAAGGGCACTATAAACGCTTTCACTATCAAGTTCTCGAAAGAGGACCAGAAGTTCGAGAAACTCGAGGACGACAGCGTGTGGGCAAAGAAGGTCGCCGACCTTTTAGATTTCAATTACGAGGAAATGATTGTAAAACCCGATACGGAGAAACTGCTTCCGCTAATGGTCTATCATCTCGACGAGCCGATTGCGGACCCGGCGGCGATAAACACCTATTTGATTTCAAAATTCGCGAGGCAGAACAACATTTACGTGCTTTTAAACGGGATGGGCGGAGACGAAGTTTTCGCGGGTTACAGAAAACATCTCGCCTGCCTTAAAGCGGAAGTTTACACCAGGTACTTCCCGGCCTTCGTGAGAAAGGCGTTCGAAAGTTTTTACAGGAAGCGCAAGGTCGCCGACAGCAGAAAAGGTTACAAGTTCGCGAGATGGATCAAGAGGTTTCTTTCTTTCGCTTCTTACGACAGGTTTGAAAGATTCCTGCTTTCTGACATCGGACTGAACATAAACGATTACGGCGAAGTTTTTCCGAATTCAGCGGGCTACAGGAATTCTTTCTACTATCTTAAAGAGAAAAAACTTTACGATGAAATCGATGCGTCATACCTGACGAAGATGTGCTACAACGACACGAACACGTTCATGATTTCGCACAATCTGATTTATTCGGACAAAGCAAGCATGATGGCGAGCGTCGAGACAAGACCGCCGCTAATAGACCACAGAATTGTGGAATTCATGTTTTCTCTTCCTCCTAAATACAGGATTAACGGTAACCGCCAGAAGTACCTCTTGAAAAAAGTAGCAGAGCGGTATCTTCCGAAAAAAATCGTCAACAGGCCAAAGGCGCCATTCGGCTCCCCTCTCCGCTCGTGGATTAAAGGCGCTCTCTCAAAAGACATAGACAGGATGCTTTCTATTGAAAACCTGAAGGCAAAGGGTTTTCTAAATGCCGAAAAGATAAGGGATATTGTTCTTCGCGACAGGAGCGGCAGGGAGGACCTCGCGCACGTGATTTACAGATTCTTCGTAATGATGACGTGGTGGGATACTTTTTTTTAATAGTTTTTCCAGAAAGAAAAATTTCTTAGGGGAAAATCAGAATGGATTCCCGTCCCGATAAAATGAATTCTGAAGCAATTAGGAAATTATAATAAATGATAAAAAAAAGAATGGATTCCTGCCCCGATAAAAAAGAATCGGGATGCGAAGAACGCGCTTTTGCAGGAAGGACAAGAATATGAAACAGATAATTCAATACCAGAAAACCGGAGAGATGAAGATTGAGGAACTTCCTCTTCCCGTAATAAAGCCGGGATATATCCTTGTCAGAAACGCTTTCTCGGTAATTTCTTCCAGCACTGAAAGAACGTCGGTCGAAACGGCGAAAGCATCGATGCTCGGCAAGGCGCGCTCGCGCCCCGACCTTGTAAAGCAGGTTATAGACAACGCGAAGCGTGAGGGGCTTAAAGCCACCTGGGAAAAAGTGCAGAACAGGCTTGACAACTACAAGGAACTCGGATATTCCTGCGCCGGTACTGTCGTCGAATCGGGCGCGGAAGAATTCAGGCAGGGAGACAGAGTCGCCTGCGCGGGAGCGTCCGCGAATCACTCCGAGTATGTTCTCGTTCCGAAAAATCTCGCGGCTCGAATTCCTGACAGCGTTGATTTCGACGAAGCCGCCTTTACTACTATCGGCGCGATCGCGATGCAGGGAGTAAGGCAGGCGGACTTGAGAATCGGTGAGAGCGCGGCGGTTATCGGGCTCGGGCTTCTCGGCATCATTACAGTACAGATACTGAAATCCGCGGGTTGCAGGGTTATCGGACTCGACATAGACGATACGAATTTCGAACTGGCAAAAAGTCTCGGATGCGATGAGACCTCGCTCAGCAACAGGGATTCAACGGGAATAGTCGAATCATTTACAAACGGGTACGGCACGGACGCGGTCATTATCACTGCGTCAACAAAATCGAACGAGCCTGTCGAACTCGCGCTCGGATACGCCCGCAGGAAGTCCCCTGTCGTGGTTGTCGGCGCGGTCGGGATGAATATTCCGCGTTCGCCTTTTTACGAAAAGGAAGTTGAACTCAAAATTTCCTGCTCTTACGGTCCCGGAAGATATGACCGCGAATACGAGGAAGCAGGAATTGATTATCCTTATGAATTCGCGCGCTGGACGGAGAACAGGAACATGCAGTCGGTCCTTGAACTACTCGCAGGCAGGAAACTTTCTTTCAAGCCCCTGGTAACACATTATTTCGGCATCGAGGACGGGCTTAAAGCGTACGATTTGATTACGGGCAGAACCGCCGAAAAACATCTCGCGGTTCTAATCCGATACGGAGGGATTGCGGATACAGTTACGGCACGCGTTCAGAATATTTCGTTAAGCGAGCGCCGGAACGCAGATTCAGCATCAAAGAACAGGACCGCGGTATCCGGAATAACGGCGGGATTCATCGGCGCGGGCAATTTCGCGCAGACGTATATACTGCCGGTACTGAAGTCGGAGAAAGTGAGGCTCAAGACCGTCGTGACATCGAAGCCTGTAAATGCTTCGTCCGTGAAAGAAAAATTCGGATTCGAGGATTGCGGCACCGACGCGGAAAAAGTTTTTTCAGACAGTGAAATCAACACGGTCTTCATCGCTTCGCGCCACGACAGCCACGGGAAATATGTTCTCCGCGCGATAGAAAGCGGAAAGAACGTGTTTGTCGAAAAACCCCTCGCGATTAATCAGGATGAATTAAATTTAATTTCAGAGGCGTATAAGAATTCGGATGTTAACCTTGCCGTCGGTTTCAACAGGAGGTTTTCGAAATCTTTTACGGATATCAAAAAGTTCTTCTCGGGCATAAAGGAGCCCAAAGCGATACTTTACAGGGTACACGCGGGTTTCATACCTTCGTCGCACTGGATTCAGGACCCTCTTCAGGGCGGCAGAATCATCGGAGAGTGCTGCCATTTCATTGACACGATGCAGTTCCTGACCGGTTCGAGTCCCGTATCATTCTCCGCATCGTCTATCCGCTCGGATAATTCCTCGGTAAAGAACAGCGACAATGCATCAGTAATAATTGACTTCGCCGACGGTTCGACGGGAACGCTGCTCTATCTTGCAAACGGAGATTCATCAGCAGGCAAGGAATACTGCGAAGTTTTTTCCGGCGGAAGAACTGCAGTAATGGATAATTTCACATCCATTTCCTATCACTCAGGCGGCAGGCATACAATCAGAAAGGCTGACGGCAGGAAAGGTCACAGGGAAGAAATCAGGCATTTTCTTAATCTTGTCCGCGGCAAGGAACAACCTTTTCTACAATTCGCCGACATTGCCGCGAACACGGAACTGACCTTCCTAATAGCCGGAAGCATTAAAGGTTAAAATTAATGATGACCGGCAATCTGATTTTCGAAGCAATCTCATCTCTCGAGAAATATATTTCCGAAGAAAATTTCAGGGGTTACGACCCTTACGACGGTTTGATGTCGCCG
>CAZOQR010000193.1:0-5183 GCA_964581915.1 uncultured Ignavibacteriaceae bacterium
TATGCCGCTTTCTAAATACACAAACGGTGAAGAAGGAATGGATGGCCTTCAGACTCTGCCTAAAGAATCAATTTATTATATTGCAATGATTATCATGTTTGTTTGTGTTGGAATCAGTTATTTGATTACGCGCTCGGCAACCAGACAACGAACTGGGACAGCCTGATATTTTCGGTAATGACGGTTGACGGAAAATCGCGAGACGAAATTTACTGGAACGAGGTACGGGACAAGAAGGACCCCTCGCTGAAGCCATCGTTCGAGATGACATCGCTTGCGGGAAACTATTTCAACGAGCAGGCGGGAACATTGACGATATACAAGGAAGGGAGCGAAATGGAATTCACGCTTTCGACGAGACCCGGAACGAAAGGAATATTCAGGCACTGGAGGAACGACACGCTTATTTGCAAGTTCGAGGATGTACTTGTCGGAAGGTGTCTTGCGCCCGTGAACGCGGAGAGCGGCAAGATAGTGAGCATAAAAATCAAGGGTTCGGATTTCATCGACCCTCTTTATTACGAATTCACGAGGAAAGATTAAAACGATAAACGGTTTTTAATTGTTTACAACATAACAAGGACTTAAAGGAATAAATAAATGCCTGAACAATTACCGATAACGACATACGGAATGGAAATTCTGAGAAAGAAAACGCAGCCTGTGAAGAAGGTTGACACGGGATTAATCCGACTGGTTGAGAACATGTTTTACACGATGGACAACGCGGAGGGAGTAGGACTCGCGGCGCCGCAGGTAAACGAGAACATTTCGCTGTGCGTGGTGGATGTCTCCTGCGTTGAGGAATACAAGAGAGCAAAGCCCGTTACGCTGATTAACCCCGTAATCATTGACAAGCACGGAGAGGCGATAAAAGACGAAGGATGCCTAAGCATACCCGAAGTACGCGGCAACGTGGCGAGAGCGGACAAGATATTCGTAAAGTACAACGACTTCGACATGAACGAAGTCACGCAGGAATTCGAGGGATTTTTCGCGAGAGTCGTCCAGCACGAGATGGACCATTTAAACGGAGTGCTTTTCGTTGACCATCTGGACGAGGACGAGAAGAAGAAAGTCGCGAGCATGCTCCGAAAGATCAAGAAGAACAAAGTAATAACGAGTTACCCGCTTTTTTTAAACGAGATACACACATAAATATCAACCCGATGCTTAAGGGGGATTTGCGCATAATAATAATGGGTTCGCCTGATTTCGGCGTGCCTTCTTTCGAGGCGATATTGAAAGAGGGTTACGGCGTACCGTGCGCCGTTACGGTTCCCGACAGACAAAAAGGCAGAGGACGGAAAGTTCAGTTTTCCGATGTTAAGAAATTCGCGATTGAGAAAGGGATACCAGTGCTTCAGCCCGAGAATCTCGGGGACTCCGGCTTCATTAAAGAACTCAAGGAATACAAGCCCGATTTATTCGTCATAATCGCTTTCAGAATACTTCCGCGCGAGGTGTTCGTAATACCAAAATTCGGCTCGATAAACCTTCACGCGTCACTGCTTCCGAAGTACAGGGGGGCGGCTCCCATAAACCACGCGATAATAAACGGAGAGAAGGAGTCGGGACTGACCACATTTTTCCTTAACGATAAGGTGGATACGGGGAACATAATTCTTCAGAAGAAAATCAGCATCGGGGAGGACGAGACTTTCGGCGAGGTTTACGGGAAGATGTCGCTTGAGGGTCCTTCTCTCGTGCTCGAGACGATAGAAAAGATCTTACACGGAAACTACGAAGCGATGCCGCAGGACAATACGGCGTGGACTAAAGCGCCGAAGATATTCAGGGAGAAGTGCAGGATTGACTGGAGCAGGCGGGCAACAGAGATTCACAATTTAATCAGAGGTCTCTCTCCGGTTCCCGGCGCATACACCACGCTTGAAGGAAAGAACGTAAAGATTTTGAGGACAGGTCTGACAGGGTCGGAATCAAGCGGCGAGCCCGGAACATTTTTCACGGACGGGAAAAGGTTGTTTGCAAACACGGCGGAGCAAATTCTTGAGATAACTGAACTGAAACCCGAAGGAAGGGGCGTGATTTCATCATTAGAGTTCATTATCGGGAGAAGAGACAGTAAGGAATCAAGATTCGTTTAGACAATTCATCAGAGCACCTCTTTTAATTTTTTCTTTAGGCAATATTATTTATATTACAGCATCAAGGGAAGACAGTTTTCCTCAGGCAAAGCAAGAATAATTCTCAATAACCGCGTTCATACACCGGGCGTGTTTTCAAGAAGGAGTCAATCATGTTAGGCAAACTAATACAGCCGGAAATCGAGAGCCTTATACGGGCAAGGAACTGGATACCGTTAAAGGAAATAATAACGGACATGCATCCGTCCGAGGTAGCAGACGTAATTTCCGACATACCACAGAACGACCGCGCGATAATTTTCAGGCTTCTTCCGAAAGAAAGCGCGTATAAGACATTCGAGTATCTCGAGTTCGAAATACAGGAGGAACTGCTCAAGGCGCTTGGTCAGGAAGAGGTTGCGGAGATACTTAACGAGATGTCGCCGGACGACAGAACGGAATTTCTCGAAGAACTTCCCGGACCCGTCGTTAAAAAATTAATACGCCTGTTATCACCCGAAGAAAGGTCGGTCGCCGTAACGCTGCTCGGCTATCCCGAAGACAGTGTAGGAAGAATAATGACTCCTGATTTCATAGCGGTCAAGACCGAATGGGACATCGGGAAGGTAATGCAGGTAATACGCGAACTTGGAAACAGCGTCGAATATCTTGACACATTATTCATAACGGATACTGACGGAAGGCTGCTCGACGAATTAACGCTGAAAGAAGTAGTGATGTCGACGAGCGATATGAAGGTAAGCGAGTTGATGAACGCGAGTTACGTAAGTTTGAAGGTAAACGAGCCTCAGGAAAACGCGGTCAGGATTTTCAAGGAATACGATTTATACGTGATACCCGTTGTAAACGACGAGAATTATCTTGTCGGTATCGTGACGGCGGACGACGTTCTCGACGTAATCGAGGAGGAATCAACGGAGGACATACAGAAATTCGGAGGGATGGCGGCACTTGACGAACCTTACATGAGCGTCCCGCTTTTTCACATGGTGAAGAAGCGCGCCGGCTGGCTGATACTATTATTTCTCGGAGAGATGCTGACGGCATCGGCGATGGGATTCTTCGAGCATCAGATAGCGAACGCTGTATTTCTCGCTTTATTCATTCCGCTTATAATATCGAGCGGAGGCAATTCCGGTTCTCAGGCGGCTACGCTAACGATTCGCGCAATGGCGCTGGGAGAGATAACTCTCAAGGACTGGTTCAGGGTGATGAAGCGCGAAATTATATCAGGATTGCTTTTAGGGTCGATACTGGGCTTAATCGGGTTTTTCAGAATCTACATATGGAATTCAATCAACAACCATTACGGCGAGCACTGGTTCTTCATCGGATTAACGCTTTACATAACACTTACGGGAGTTGTGCTTATAGGAACATTTTCCGGCTCAATGCTTCCGTTTCTTTTAAGGAGATTCGGACTCGACCCCGCGGCATCATCCGCGCCTTTCGTAGCAACGCTTGTTGACGTATCGGGTCTTCTTATTTATTTCACGGTAGCGACATTGATACTATCGGGCAAACTACTATGAGTTAACGTAACGATATATTAAAGCAAAAGGGCTCTCACGAGCCCTTTGAATTATAATTTCGATTTAAGACTTTATTTCATAAGTATCATTTTCGTTGTAACCGCAAAATTGCCCGAAACAAGTTTACAGAAATACATACCAGATGAAAGTTTGCCTGCATTATAAGTCAACTCATAATCACCCGGTTTAAAGTATCCGTTCGCGAGTATATCCACTTCCCTACCCCCGACATCAAAAACCGAAATTCTCAGAGGCGAATTCTGCGATAAATTTTGAGCGGGAACGGAAAATTTTATTCTGGTTTCCGAATTAAAGGGGTTGGGATAATTCTGATGCAAGAGGAACTTTTCAGCATTTTCATTTTTACCCGGAAGATAATCGATTGCAGCAGAACCGGACCTGAAGACAATAGTGCCGAATTCGCCTACAGCCCAAGCATAGCCTGAGTTTCTCGCGCAAACGTCATAAAGATTATACGTTTTAATCCTGAGCGCTTCACCGTAACCGTCATGCACGGGATAAACGCCTGCACCTAAAGGATGCGCCTCGGTATACCAGCCCGTATTTTCATCAACAAAAGAGATTCCGGTATATGTTGCAGGCGGACTGTCGTTTTCATCTTTCGAATCAACCGATGACCAGTTATATCCACCGTCAGTTGTTTTAAACAGCGTGTAACTGCCGCCGCAGGAATAACCTGTCAATTCGTTGAAGAAATAAATCCCATATTGCGGATGACCGAAATTATGGATTAAAGTCCAGGATTCTCCTCCGTCGGTAGTTTTAGCGAGTCCGCCCGGCTTGTCTGAGTAAGTAAACCATCCGATATTCGTATTTAGGAAATAAAAAGTAAGGAATCTTCTCGCTTTAAAGGGCAGGGATGTTTCCCATATTTGACCTCCGTCTGTCGTTTTGAGAAAAGTTCCAGTATCGCCTGCCGCCCATCCCGTTGAGGCATTCAGGAACCACAACGCGTAAAGTCCGCGGGTCGTACCAGTCCTCTGCCTATCCCACGTATCACCTCCGCTTGTAGTCTTGAAAATTTCTCCTTTATCGGAGACGATCCATCCGGTATAACTGTCAATAAATTTTACATTATTCAGTTTACTATCCGAAATAATCTGACGCGACCATTTTAAGCCGCTATTAGTAGTTTTCATAACCAGACCAGAATCACCAACAGCCCAGCCCGTAAAATCATTCGGGAAACAAACCGCACTAAGGTCAAGCGTGGTTGCAGATTTCTGGTAAGTCCATTGAGGTAAAGATGTATTCGCTATCAGGATAAAAAGAGCAATCAGAGAGATACAATAATATTTCATCCCGGATGGATAAAGATGAATATTCATAATCCTTTACTTAATTTTGCGAGTTCGAGACTCGTTACAAATTATTAACACTGAATATAAAAAGCAATAGAGTAAAACCGCATTATTTACTATGAGGGCTTAACACGCGATTACAGAAATAACCGACTTCGGTTGATTAATATACGGAAAAACAAGTCGTAATTTCCGCTGTCCGCATGGAATCATATAATTCA
>CAZOQR010000194.1:0-5118 GCA_964581915.1 uncultured Ignavibacteriaceae bacterium
ATGCATTTTAAGAAATCTACGGATGTATTAATTGATTATGCCGGTTCAGTGATTATGCCCGTGCTCGTGGCAGCCTTGGCCGTTGTGCTCGCGGCCGTGTCTTTCGCCGTGATGATGCTCGTGCTCTTTGCAGGATTCACCACTGTCTTTTAAATTTCCACTCAGCCAGTCGTTCAAAACGTTCTTTACGTTGCCGGAACAACCCCTGATAACCGCAATGCCGCTTTCGTTTAGTTTATTTATGGCTCCGCCGCCGATATTACCCGCCAGCATGACTTTTACGCCGATGATCGAAAGTTTTTCAATGATGTTGGATTTGCATCCGCAGCCGTTCGGCGACGCGATTAATTCCTCGTGTATAATTTCTTTGTTGTCGTTTGTCGTGAATACCTGAAAATATTCACAATGACCGAAATGATCGTCAACATTGCCCGAGTTTGTTGGAATTGCTACTTTCATATAAAATCCTTTCAACTGTAATTTAATAATTTTATTATTTGATTTTGTCAAGTGCCTGCCGGAGATCGGATATCAAATCCTCAACATCTTCGATTCCAACCGAATATCTGACAAGACCGTCAGTAATCCCCGCCTTGATTTTATCTGCTTGCGAAACTTTTGAGTGCGTCATTGATGCCGGATGTTCAATTAAAGACTCAACGCCGCCGAGCGATACGGCAAGCATTGCCATCCTAACGTTATTCATTAATGTCTTTCCCGCTTCGAAACCGCCTTTTAATCCAAAACTAATCATGGAACCGAATCCGCTCATCTGCTTTTTTGCGAGTTCGTGCTGAGGGTGGGACTTTAATCCCGGATATTTTATCCATTCGATTTTCGAATGCCCCTCAAGATATTCCGCTATCTTCATCGCGCTTTCCTGCGCCCTGTCGATTCGCAGTCCGAGCGTTTTTAAACCCCTTATTACCAGAAATGCCTGATGAGGATCCATGTTACAGCCCAGATTAATCATTGTTGATCTGAGTTTTTTGTACGTCGGCTCGTCTTTTGCAACTACGATGCCGCCTACTATGTCGGCGTGACCGTTTATGAACTTTGTCAATGAATGTATAACCACGTCCGCTCCGAATTCGAGAGGCCTTTGCAGATAAGGGCTTGAGAAAGTGTTATCAACAACCATCGTAAGTTTGTTTTCCTTTGCTATTTCAGAGCATTTCTTGAGGTCGCTTATCTCAATCGTTGGATTTGCGGGTGTCTCCAGATACAAAACTTTTGTATTCGGCTTTATTGCCTTCTTGATGTTTTCGAAATTTGAAGTGTTGACGAATGACGATTCTATACCAAACTCCGAATATTTTTCTTCCAGTACAACTCGCGATGGTCCGTAAACAGCATCCGAACTAATAATATGATCACCTTTCTTCAGTAAACCCATATATACCGTATTCACTGCCCCCATTCCCGAACTGGTTCCGATTGCGCCGTATCCCTTCTCGAGTTCGGCAATGATTTTTTCGAGAACGTTTATTGTCGGATTTCCTAGTCGCGTATAAATATACCCGTCGCTTTCACCGTTAAAACATCTCGCTCCTTCCTCGGCGCTTTCAAACTGAAATGTTGAAGATTGAAATATCGGAACGTTTACGCTTCCTTGCTTGTCTTTATACCCGCCCGCGTGTATAAGTTTTGAATTAAATCCCAGATTTTTTGTATCCATCTTTGTTTTTTTGTTAGATAATTCTGTGTATGACGTTTTCAAAAATTGTTTTCCTTCAGCCACTTTTCGTTGTGATATTTAGAAAGATATCTTTCACCCGTATCGCAGACAAGAAAAACAACAAGCCCGTTCTCGTCAAGTTTCTCCGCGATTTTTAATGCTAAAAACGCCCCCGTTCCCGAAGAAGCGCCCGCGAAAATACCCTCTTCTTTTGCCAGCCTGCGGCACGTATCGATTGAATCCTTGTCGTTTACGCTGATTATTTCATCGACGTATTTAAAATCGGTTATCGGCGGAATAATGTCAGTCCCTAATCCCTCGATTTGATGCATCTTAACGTCGCCTGTTTTTCCCGTGTCTTTGAATATTTTAAAATTTGAACCCGCGGGGTCTGCTCCTATTACTTTTATGTCAGGATTCTTTTCTTTCAGGTATTTTGATACGCCCGTGATTGTTCCCGCTGTACCGACGCCGCACACGAAGTGTGTAATTTTCCCCCCGGTGTCTTTCCAGATTTCCGCACCTGTGGTGTTGTAATGACTCATTGGGTTCGACTCATTGGCGTACTGGTTCAGATTAACGGCGCCGGGTATTTCTTTCGAAAGAGATTTCGCCTTGTTCCTGTAGTAATCGGGCGAATCGGGAGTCGCTTCCTTCGGCACAATAATCACTTCGGCTCCAAGCGCTTTTAGATAGTTGCGCTTTTCCTGCCCTATCTTATCCGTCATAACAAGTATGACCCTGTAACCTTTAACCCTGCCCGCCAGCGCCAGACCGATTCCCGTGTTTCCGCTGGTCGCCTCAACAATTGTCGATCCATTTTTCAATAAACCCCTTTTCTCGGCGTCTTCTATCATCGCCAGCCCTACTCTGTCCTTTACGCTTCCTCCGGGGTTGCAGAATTCAATCTTCGCCAGCACCGTCGCCTTTATTCCCCTTGTCATTTTGTTAATCCTTACAAGCGGAGTGTTTCCTATCAGTTCAAGAATGTTGCGGTAATACATTCGTATGGTTTTTTAGTTTTAAAAGTTTTCTCTCTTGACTTCGGATGTTTTTCTTTATAAATTTGTAATGAACATATGTTCAATACAAATTAGTTAAAATATTTTTAAAATCAAATGAAATTTATCGGGATGACGACAGGGCCGTATTTGCCCGGAATGATGCCCCGAAAACCGTAAACATCGGCGGAATTGTTTGTGCCTAAAAAAATATTTTTCACCAAAGGGGTCGGTCGGCATAAATATTATCTGGCTTCTTTCGAGGCGGCGCTTCGCGACGCGGGGATTGAAATTTGCAATCTCGTGATGGTGAGCAGCGTATTCCCGCCGGGCTGCAGGATAATAGCGAGAAGCGAGGGGCTCGGGGAACTGTCGCAGGGCGGAATCACATTCTCGGTTATGGCGAGGAATTTTACGAACGAGCCGAACCGCCTCATTGCATCATCAATAGGGGTTGCGATTCCGGCGGACGAATCGCAATACGGATACTTGTCGGAATATCACCCGTACGGCGTCAAAGAAAAAATCTGCGGAGATTACGCAGAGGATTTAGCCGCTCAAATGCTCGCCACGACATTGAACGTTGAGTTCAACCCCGAAACGGACTGGCTCGAACGAGAACAGGCATTTAAAATGTCAGGTAAAATAGTGAGGTCATTTAATATTACACAGACAGCCCTTGGAGATAAGAACGGATTGTGGACAACGGTCATAGCGGCCGCGGTTATGCTTCCGTAATAAAACCAATGGAGTTATAAATATTTAATAAATGAACACAAAAGAAAATACAAAATCGTTTGAAGAAGAACAGAGAAAAATTAAAGAAACCGTTTCGGGTATAAAACACCGAATAGCGGTCTTCAGCGGAAAGGGAGGCGTCGGCAAAACAACCGTTAGCGTTAATCTGGCTTTCACGCTTAAGTCGGGAGGACTCTCGGCGGGCATTCTCGATGCCGACATAACAGGTCCCAACGTTTCAAAAATGATGAACGTTTACGGCGACCTCATTTATCTTGACGAAAAGATAATTCCTTTCGAAAAGCACGGGGTCAAAATGATTTCAATGGCAAGTATCTTAAAAAAAGGACAGCCCTTGATTTGGCGCGGACCTGTTCGTTCCAAAATAATTAATCAGTTTCTCGCGGATGTGGAATGGGGTTTGCTCGATTATCTGATAGCCGATCTTCCTCCGGGGACGGGAGACGAAATACTTACAATTTCTCAGGAAATGAAACCTGATTTTGCAGTAATCGTGACGACCCCCCAGGAGGTGTCCGTTATTGATGCCGAAAGGGCGATAAACATGGCAAAAGAACTCGGCATCCTGCATATCGGAGTAGTTGAAAATATGTCCGGATTCATATGTCCTCATTGTAGCGCCGAACTTGATATTTTCGGTTACGGCGGCGGAAAAAAACTTGCCGAAGAAAATTGTGTGCATTTTCTCGGCTCTGTTCCAATCGATATTCAAGTTCGTGTTTCCGGCGACAGCGGAGAACCGATAGTCGTTGAAAGACCGCATAACGGCGTGACAAAGGCGTTTACGGAAATTGCCGGAAAAATTCAATCGCTTTACAGGGAAAACAACAATAAACCATTATAATGAATCGTGGCAAGACCCATTAAGCAAAGAAAGATATTGTCACCGTTTCCTGAAACAGGTTTTTTCTCTTCTGATAAAAACATTTCGGAAGAAGAGAGCATCCTGTTTCTCGCCGAAGAGTTTGAATCTATTAAACTTATTGACTACGAAGGGCTCGACCAGACTAAAGCGGCAAAATTAATGCATATCTCGAGACCGACGTTTACAAGAATATATAAACGCGCAAGGATTAAACTGGCGACGGCGCTGGTTGAAAAGAAGGTAATGAAAATCTCCGGAGAAAATATTTATTACGGCGATAACTGGTATAAATGCCCTGTTTGCGAGTGTATCTATAATACGCCGAAAAATACAAACAGCGCGTCCTGTCCGCTTTGTAAAAATCCGGGTCTTGAAAGTTCACGATTAGAAAAATTTCGATGAAAGCAATCACTGTAAAAGAAAACAATACGAATTCGCCGATAGAAGACTGCTTCGGCAAAACAAGATACTTCTGTCTCATCGATGATTTGTCGTGTAAAATTGAATTTGTCTTGAATCCCGGAAATAACCTGCCGTCGCACTCGGGAAAAAAGGCGGTTGCGTTTCTGGCTTCGCTCGGCGTAACGTCAGTCATATCAGGCAACTACGGAATCACCGTAAAAAAACTCCTCGACAAGCATGGAATTCAAACCGTTATAATTCCGTCCAGATATGAAACCCTGTCTCAACTTCTCGGAGTAATGAAGCCCGCCGATTCGTCAAACCCGCCGCGGCGGAAATTATAACGCGCCCCGAAACAAATTCCGTTTGAAATCAAACCCGTTAACGAATGTCTAATCCGGTCTGCCCAGAAC
>CAZOQR010000195.1:0-5076 GCA_964581915.1 uncultured Ignavibacteriaceae bacterium
CATGAAATCAATTCTTCATATTGCTTTAGTTTCTATCGTTCTGCTTTGCGGCTGCGACGACGGCGCCGTTCGGAATATTACTTCGGAATATCCGCCCATGTGGCCTCAGCACGGATACAACTCCAGGCAAACAGGAAATGCAAGGTCAACTGATGTTTCGATGAATCCCGTAATGGAAGGTGTGCCGGACTGGTCGTACAGTTTTCCGGCTGGGGGTTACACCGACGGAAGCGAATTCTGTGCAGACTCAAGGGGCAATATCTATTTTATAAGCGAAGAAATCTCCGGGAGTTCATTGTACAAGTTTTCGCCGGATGGGAATGTAATATGGAAAAGAGATACAATAACTGCTGCTAATTTTTCTGCAATTTCGTTAAACAGGAAAGAAGACAGGATATATTTTGTTTCGAGAAAAAACGGGCTTTCGGGATTATGGCTTCATTGCGTCGATTCGTCCGGAAACTTTATCTGGTCACGCGATTCCGCATTCTTCACGCAGAAGGTAGTTGTCGGCAGGGACGATAATCTGTACTGCTTCATTGGCGATAAACTCAGCTGCTTGTCGCCTGACGGCATAACGATATGGGCAAGAGAAAAATACGATTTCACGGAAGGTTCAAGACCCGCTCTCGACAATGATGATAATCTGTTCTTTGCGACTTTTACCGGAATCGCGAAAACCGACAAGTATGGTAACCTGAAATGGAGCAAAACTTTTTCGGGAAGGGCACTTGGTCTTACGATAGACGGATATGGTAATGTGTATTTCATTCCTTATGAAAATGACGTGCTGTATTCGGTTACTTCGAATGGAGATTTAAAGTGGACAGTAAACAACTGTAATGTTTATTGCGTACCGGTCATCGGCAAAGATAACAAGATATATACTACATATTTTAAGGACAGTTTGTACATTGCCGCATTGGATACTTCGGGCAATATTATCCGGAAAACCCGATCTTTTGTTCAGTTTGGCAATACTGCGGTTCCTGAAGGAATGCTTCTGGACGACTATGGAAATTTATATTACATATGCAACCATTACGGCATATACGCGGAATCGCTCGATATAAACGGGAACTTAAGATGGACAAGCGGAATGCTGCTCAACGCGGAAACACTTTCGTTCCCCGTATTGCTGCCTCAGGGAAAACTACTTATCTGTGCGAAGAGAGGTTTCAAAATACAAGCCGTGAGATAAATGCAGGCCGGAGTAATCATTTTCATGCCCCATAATATTTTTCATACCTGATCCATACCTGACACATATACCTTTTTGATTTTTCGTTTGTATTTTTTATTTTTTATATTTGATTTTTTATATAAAAAAAGCAGGACTCTATAAAGAATCCTGCTAATGCAAAACCTATATATTTCTTAGAAGAACATCTTGTACTTCGACGGATTCGCTTCGTTCATTATCCCGTAAACCGATTTGATAACGTCCTCGGCATTCGGTTTCGAAAAATAGTCGCCGTCGACTCCGTACGGAGGTCTGTGCGGCTTCGCGCTCAGGCATTGCGGCTTTGAATCGAGATACTGATACCCGCCCTGCCCGTCAATAACCTGCTGCATCATATACGCCGTCGCGCCTCCCGGCACGTCCTCGTCCACAAAGAGTACACGGTTGGTTTTCTGAATCGATTTCAGAATCACACCGAACCGGTCAAAAGGCAGTAATGTCTGAACATCGATGACTTCCGCCGATATGCCCACCTGCGCGAGTTTTTCCGCCGCGTGAAGCACTATGTCCAGAGTCGCTCCGTATGAAACCAGAGTTATGTCGCTTCCTTCTTTCAGCACTTCGGGCACCCCTAAAGGAACGTGTATGTCTCCGATGTTTGAAGGAAGTTTTTCCTTGAACCTGTATGCGTTAAGCCTTTCTATTACCATTCCCGGATCGTCCGACTTCAGGAGCGTGTTGTAGAATCCTGCCGCCTGAGTCATGTTTCTCGGTACGCAAATATGTATCCCGCGCAGACAGTTTATAATAGTGCCCATCGGAGAGCCGGAATGAAAAATGCCGACAAGCCTGTGTCCGCGCGTCCTTATTATCATCGGCACCTTCTGTCCTCCGCGCGTCCTGTAATGCAGATTAGCCACGTCGTCAGTAAGAATCTGCAGCGCGTAGAAAAGATAATCCAGATACTGCACTTCGACTATTGGTCTTAATCCTCTCAATGCCGCGCCTATTCCCTGCCCGACTATTGTCTGCTCGCGGATTCCGGTATCGGTAATCCTTATATCTCCGTACTTCGCCTGAAGCCCTGCCATTCCCTGATTGACGTCTCCTAACTGCCCGACATCTTCTCCTATCGCGAAAACTCTCGGGTCTCTTTTGAAAACCTCGTCGAAGAAAGCGAGAAGCACTTCCCTTCCGGCAACCATCGGTGAATCAGGTTTGTATACGGGCTTAACCTCCTTCACCAGCAGCGGGCTCTCGTCCGATACGCTGTGAAGATACGTGTTGAATCTTTCTTCGTTTTCCTTCAGATAATTGTTGTACCAGTCATTAAGTTTTTTTCTCTCGGGAGTGTTTTCGTTTCTCGTCGCAATCAAAACATCGAATGCCGCGGAAGCCGTTATCTTTCTTTCGTTCTCGGTCGATCTCGCGAGTTCGCTCTTTATCTTCTCAACATTATCTTTAAAGGCGCTCTTGTCGGCAACCTCCTGTATGAGTTTCAGAGTTTCGTTCTTCTCTTTTCTTATCGGGTCGCAGTAATCGTTCCAAACTTCCTGCTGAATTTTCTTCACGTTTGCTTTCGTCTCTTCCTCGATGCGGATTATTTCCTCTTCGGATGCGATTCCTTTCTTTATCATCCATCTCTTCATCTGCACGAGACAGTCAAAATCCTTTTCCCATTGAAGTCTTTCTTTCGTCTTATATCGTTCGTGAGAGCCGCTGGTAGAATGTCCCTGCGGTTGTGTTACTTCCGTTATGTGGAATATCGCGGGTATGTGTTTCTCGCGGACTTCCTCGATGCCTTTCCTGTACGTTTCCACGAGTTTCTCATAATCCCACCCGGGCACTCTGTAAATCAGAAAACCCTGCTTAAGTTCTTCGTGATACTCGAAACCGCTTAGTATTTCCGATATGTTCGACTTGGTCATCTGATATATATTCGGAACCGAGATTCCGAAACCGTCATCCCAAATTGAAATCGCCAGCGGAACCATCAGCACTCCCGCCGCGTTCACCGCTTCGTAAAAAACGCCCTCCGCCGTGCTCGCGTTTCCTATCGTTCCGAAAGCAACTTCATCTCCGTTAACCGAAAATTCCTTCAGGTATGATAATTCAGGATTATTCCTGTATAGTTTCGACGCGTATGCTAACCCGAGAAGCCTGTGCATCTGAGCCGCCGTTGGCGCAATGTCCGAGGAGGTATTCTTCATCTGCATCAGATTTTTCCATTTTCCGTTTTCGTCGAGCAGCCTTGTCGCAAAATGGTTGTTCATCGACCTGCCTCCGCAGGCGTGCTCTTTCTTTATGTCCGTCTCACCGTACAACTGATAAAAGAAATGACGCAGGTCCGACATTCCGGTATAAAACGCGAACGTCTGGTCCCTGTAATATCCCGAACGAAAATCCCCGTTCCTGAACGTTTTTGCCATCGCGATTTGAGCGACTTCTTTTCCGTCGCCGAAAATTCCGAACTGCGCTCTTCCCATCAGTGTCTCTTTCCTGCCAAGCAAACTCGCCTGCCTGCTTTCGTATGCAATCCTGTAATCTGTCAGCACTTCGTTTCTGTAATCAGCGCCGATATCTGTACTTTCTTTTCTCTTCGTGTTTATTTGATTATCCATCTTTAAATTGGTTTTTCCGTCTTTCAATAATTGATTTTTCTCCTTTCTTTCAGGCTGGTAAATGACGCATAATTCATGACTTACCTGTATACATATAACATAAAAAACGGTAAAAACAATCCGTTATCCCGAAAGAAAATGTAAGTTAATTATTAATCCGCGAATCAAAAAGGAAAAACGCGCATCACTTTTTATGCAAATGCAGTCTCAAACCTAAAAATATAGTCTCATAATAATATTCAGATACACGGATAATGTTCTTTTTTTACTGTTTTAAATGCATTAAAAATTGCATAATTTTTGCTGTACAATATAAATTAAGAATTTTTAATCAAATTTTATAAAATGAAAAGACTAATTCCGTTTATCGTTGTTTTGGTTTTCTTCTCATCCAACCTGAACTCACAGACTCAACTGATCTCATCCAAATTTACTCAACCGTTTTTCTCAATCGATGCGAATTTCGGTTACGCTCTGCCAATGTTCGACCTTCGTGGAAGTTCGATAAAAGAATTCTACGATTTACAGAATTATTCTACATCCTCAGGGTATCAGGGCGAAATTAAATTCGGTTTCACCGTGGCTAATTTCAAGCGTACTCAGTTAAGGATAAAACTGACACTTGGTTATGCGAGATTTCTTGGCAGTGAAAATGTCGCATATGATTACGGTATGGTCTATCCGGGCTGGCCTACGATAAATTACAAGAATCCGGTCGCTGTATCGGGACTGAGCAGCATAAACATACATCAGCCTTACACAGCCCTTGGTCTTGATTATGTCGTATTCGCGGATTCCAGAAGGACATCAATGTTTACTTTCGGCGGTGATTTCGTGCTTTCAGGTTCCTTCGGAAAAGTATTTGATGAGCCTACAGGTAAAAGCGAGGATTACAACAACATAACCTCAGCCATCAGGTTCGGCATGGGCGTGAATACGGTTTATACTTACAGACCTGCTCCTTTTATTGGTCTGAACGCCGGCGTCAGATTCCAGTTAACAAACATTCTCGGCAGGTCATCAGCATCAGTTTCTGAAGGCAGGGATATTCCTTTTAACGATGACGGTGATTATTCCATAAGCCCGAAACTGGGTTCGAGAACAATGGGTCACGTCAGTTTCATCGGCGGTGTCTCGTTCTTTATGGGAGGCAAAAAGTAATTCCGAAACAACAGTGATTTATTGTTTTTGATTCTATTTATGGAAAGATAAACTCAGTTTAAATCGTTATTCCGGTTTAAATGGTAAGGTTTGTTCCTCCGTTAAATAGCA
>CAZOQR010000196.1:0-5042 GCA_964581915.1 uncultured Ignavibacteriaceae bacterium
GGTTTTACTTACACGATGGGTTTTGACGGCGAGTCGGCTCCGACGGATAACGTCACTGAGTTCGACGGCGTGCAGGTCTTCATCGACATGAAAAGTTTTTTATACTTAACCGGAACTGAACTTGACTACACGGACGGACTGAGCGGCAAGGGATTCGTGTTCAACAATCCTAACGCGAAGCGCACCTGCGGCTGCGGCAGTTCGTTCGGAGCGTAAAATATTCAAAGGCGAGGCGAATGGCAAAGGAAATAACCAGAAGACAATTTATTACGAACACGGCGCTGAGCGCATTATCATTTGCCATATTACCCGGATTTTTAAAATTCAATAAAACAAATAAACCGAAAGGAGATTTAAAAAAAATGGCATACGAATGGAAATTCAATGCGAGGCCTTATTCCGACGAAGAGGCGAAATCGCTCTTAAAGGACGTGATGTCCCCAGAAACGACTGACTGGCATTACAACACGCATCAAAAAGGATACGTAACGTTCCTGAATAATATTGAGAAAGAACTCGAGGGAGCGGACAGGGCAAAGGCGAACGGAAATTACTCGAACGTAGGCGAACTGAAAAGAAGAATGACGTGGAATCACGGCGGCGCGCTTCTGCACGACGTTTACTGGGAAGTCCTCGGCGGAGACGGCGACATATCCAAAGGCAAGGATGTTGTTGAGGCGATTGTAAAGGAATACGGTAGTTTTGAAAAATGGAAAGAAGATTTCAAAGCAACCGCTCTTTCCGCGAAGTTATCGGGCTGGGGAGTGCTCGTGTTTGACAGGCTGTACAGCGGAAGAATGCTGAACGTGCTCGTAGATGAGCATCATTACGGCGCGATATGGGGCGGAGTCCCGCTCATTCCCTGCGACGTGTTCGAGCACGCGTATTACCACAAGGACGGACCCGGAAGGGCAAAATATATTGATAACTTTATTAATAACTTGCACTGGGGCAGAATAAATGATAGATTTATGAAATTTTGCAAATAATTTTTGAACGAGATTGCTTAAATTTTATAAATTTTTATTTTTTATACTGATTTCGGCAACGCTGATTTCCTGCGGTAAGAAAGAAGAACAGCAGAACGTTAACTCTGACCCGAACGCTTCGTTCAGTTGGAAGGAAAGCATAACCGCGAAAGACATACCGGATTTCCCTGTCAAGGGATTCATTGACGGCAAGGAAATAAAATTCGAGTACGTTAACTTCGAGTTCTGGCGCGGTTCAAACGATAACGTCTTTAATTTCAGCGACAGGACTCCGAAGAATAAATGCGGATTCATCGAGAATGATAACGCTTTTCATCTGACGAAACTCGGGAAGACATTCGAAGAAGGCGAATTTCTGAAGAATGCTTTTTCAATAAACATAGACGGCGTGACAGGCGATTATCACACGACCGTGAACGAAAACATGCAGAAATTCACGCCTGCCTGGAACTGCGCGCTTGTAATCACAGAAATGGACGATGACTTCGTTAAAGGTAAGATAGCGATGTGTTTCAAGGACGAAAAGAAAAGTTGGGTCGCTGGAACGTTCACGGCGGTTCGCTGCAATAATTGATTAAACCACCCCGCCCCGGCGGGGTTTTACTATAATATTCGGAGAATACATGAAAAAGTTATTACCAGTTGTTCTGGCTTTATTTCTGTTTATCGGATTTGGCTGCGGCAAGAATCAGGAGCCTGCCGGCGAACAGCAAAAAACGACCAGCGAAAACAAATCGGAGAACAAGACGCCTGAAAATACGGGTGATGTGAAGAAAGACACTTCTAAGACCGGAGGCAACGAGTTAGGCATGAAAACGGGCTTGCCCGCGGATTTCCCGAAAGACGTACCCGTTCCTCCGAATTCGACCTGTCACGGCTCGATATACAATCAATCGGAAGGCACGACAGTCACGTTTGTTTCAAAGGACAAACCTATGAACATCGTGAATTTCTACAAGGCGGAAATGAGCAAAAGCGGATTTTCACAGGAACAGGGAGCGGATGATATGGTAAACGAAAAAGGCGGCATGCTCAAATGGAACAAGGACAAGCGAATTGTTGAGATAATGATGAGTTTTAAATCCGAAACAAGCGAAACCGACATAGTACTGTCGTACAAGGACAGTAAATAAATTTTCCCGATGCGGGAACTATACAGGGAATTACAGGGCAGGAATGATTTAAGAGTACTGGTTTCCAGAACCGATAAAATCGGAGACGTAATTCTTACGCTTCCTCTTATAAATGAAATTAAGCGGCTTCTTCCCGGAAGCAGCATCACGTTTCTTATCAGCCGCCGTCTTGAGAAATTAATAGATGATTACAAAGACGTTGACGAAATCATATACATAGAAGATTTCGGAGGCTCGGAACTCCTCTCGTATCTTAAGGCAAAAAAATTTGACATTGCCGTATCGGCATTTCCGCGTTACGAACTCGCGAGAACATTTTTTATCGCGGGCATACCGCAACGCGCCGGCAGCGCGTACAGGTGGTATTCATTCCTTTTTAACAGGCGTATAAAAGAGCACAGAAAGCATTCGGTCAGACACGAATCGGATTACAATCTCGGCTTGCTCAGATTTTTAACGGATGACATTTCCTTCGAAAAGAAATTTTATTTCTCTTATAAGAATGAGGAATACGAAGTGTTAAGGAATTTGCTGTCTGAAAAAGGATTCGACATAAATTCGGATTACATAATTATTCATCCCGGAAGCAAGGGGTCCGCGCACGACCTCCCCGCGGAGAAATTCGGCGAAATGACGGAAAGATTTCTTGATGAATTCAGCGGCTTCAGGATTGCGGTTACAGGAAGCGAAGGCGAGAGGGCTCTTGCGGAGAGCCTGTCGAATGATAATGAGCGTGTCTTCAACGCAGCGGGACTTCTTACTCTGAGGCAGTTGATGATGTTTATCGATAAGTCAAAACTTTTTATTTCGAACTCGACCGGACCCATACACATCGCCGGCGCTCTGAACAAGAATATAATAGGTTTTTATCCGAACTCCGCGCCGATGAATCCCGAAAGGTGGAGACCGCTTAGCGGGAATGCAGTCGTGATGTGTCCTCCGGCGGGAGACGACATGAACGGAATTAATATCGAATCCGTTTTCGGGGTAATTCATAAATTTCGGGATATACGGAAGTAAAAACCCTGATTTTTGCCTCACTATATTTGAAACATTTTTCATAATTTAAGGTAAAAAAGAAAAAAGAAAAAATGAAAATAAGATTAATATCGGTTTTGCTCGTGCTTGCTTTCGCGGCAGGGGCGGGTTATGCGCAGGATACCAGCAAGAGCGGATTCAGGAAAGTGTCACAAAACGCCTTCGGACTCGGTGAAAGGCTTGATTTTGAAATCAGTTACGGTTTCCTTACGGCAGGAAATGTTGTAATGGAAGTCGCGCCCAATTACATAACAATAAACGGGAGAAACTGCTACGACATTTCGCTGAGAGTCAACTCCGCTGCAAGTTTTGAGTGGGTTTATAAAATATCGGATATGTACAAGTGTTATCTTGACGCCGAGGGGCTTTTCCCGTGGAAGTTTGAGCAGTACATTCGCGAGGGCGATTACACGAAAGATTTCGTCGCTATATTTGACCACGAGAACCTGAAGGTCAACACTAATACGACTGTCAGGGGCGAAAAGAAGCCTGACGGCGAGTACGCGATTAAGAAATACGTGCTTGACGTTATAAGCGCTTTTTATTTCGCCAGAACTCAGAACATTGCTTCAATGAACAAAGGAGACGAATTCACGATGAACAGTTTTTATAACGACGCGTCGTATGACCTTACTGTAAAAATTCTCGACAGGGAAAACGCGGACGTGTCAGCGGGTGAATTCAGGTCGGTCGTGGTTCAGCCTCTCGTAAAAGAAGGCGCTCTTATTAAGAAAGCGGAAAACATCGCCGTCTGGATTTCTGACGACGACAGAAAGATTCCTGTGAAGGTGCAACTTGACGTAATAATTGGTTCCGTTAAGGCTGAACTCACGTCTTACAAGAATCTTTCGGGACCTTTGAACTCAAAAGTCAAATGAAGATTTCGGAATTATTTTATTCCTTGCAGGGAGAAGGGAAGCGCACAGGCGTCCCTTCTTTTTTTATCAGGACAAATTTTTGCAACCTCAGGTGCAGGTTCAGGGGAGGAAACTACTGCGACACCCCGTACACGAGTTGGAATCCCGATGACAATGAAAATCTCGGCGACGTAAAAATCGATGAAATAATCGGGGAGTTCGTTAAATCAGGCGCCCGCGACGCCGTAATAACAGGCGGCGAGCCTGCAATACAGGAAGAGGAATTGACCCGTCTCTGCAAAGGATTGAAATCAAACGGCGCGTACATTACGCTCGAAACCAATGGTACGATAATATCCGATTTCAAAAACTACATTGACCTCGCAAGCATCAGTCCGAAACTCTCATCTTCCGTGCCTTATTCAACCGAGCACGAAAAATTGCACGAAAAGAACAGGATTAAAATAGAAACATTGCTGGAATATGAAAAAGGATTCCGCGAAAAACTGTTTGACGCGCAATGGAAATTCGTTGTTTGCGGCGAACAGGATATTCCGGAAATCAAGGAACTTCAGCAAAGAATAGGTTTTTCCGACGGCAATGTTTATCTGATGCCGGAAGGAATAAACAGGGACGACATCATTAGGAACTCTCCGGCTGTCGCGCGGTTCTGTCTTAAGCACGGATACAATTATTCGGGCAGGCTGCACGTTGAATTGTGGGGCGGCAGGCGCGGAGTGTGATGAAAGTTTATAAATCAACGCAAAAGCAAGGTACCGGAGTATAAAAATTAGTAGAATTGAAACTTACGGTTTAAATTCATAATTTAAGCAGATTTAATAATTTTACGCGAAAAATTTGGTTTTCAGTTTATTGAAAAATTATTGTCCGCCCCCACCCGCTAAGGCGGGGACCCGCACCGGCAGGGGACGCTTGAGCAACGACGAAGAAATCAAACAAATTCATTTATATACCAAAAACATATACCTAATTAAATTATAAAATTATGTCCGAACAAAAGAAAT
>CAZOQR010000197.1:0-4953 GCA_964581915.1 uncultured Ignavibacteriaceae bacterium
TAACGAGCGCTTTTCCGATTTGAATCCTTCCTTTACGTCGAGCGGGAGACGCGAAGAAATTTCTTCGGGCATTTTTTTAGGCATAGGGAGGAACCTCTTAACCGTTTTGCAATAAAGTATAAACGATTCCTTATAAGTCTCGCGCAAATAATCTTCCTCGTTGAAAATAATAAGGTAATACTGGAACGTAAAGAAAAGGAAAGCGAGAATCGTGAGGAGTGGAAACATCGCATTGCTCATAATTCCGATGCCGACATAAATCGAAATATTTCCGAAGTAGAGCGGATTGCGAATGACTGCATATGGTCCCTGAGTGACGAGATTGGATCCGCCGACGCCTGACGTAGTGCGGGTTTCGCTTCCCGCATAACTCACCGACCACACGCGAATGAATTCTCCGAATAGGACGAAAACGAGTCCCGCAAGGATTGACACGGCGTCAGGCTGCATGAACAGAATCATAAGAAAAACGAACGGCAGCGGAGTATAACTCCTGTACTTGAATAAAAAATTTCCGAGACTTTTCATAGTTTAACCTCCAAGGAGCACGTCCCTTCTTAAGTTTCCGGCGAATTGCCTATGTTTAATCTGATTTTTTTCTATTAGTTTCAAGAGTTTCCTTTTTACGTCGGAGAAATCCGAAAAATCATAATAAGTCACGTTGTTCTTCCAGCAGTATGAAGCGAGTCCTTTCTTAGCAAAGACGATGTCGGCATAGTTGCTTACGCAGAAATCCGATACGCCGTCACCGATGAAAACAGACACTTCTTTTTCGAGTTCATTTGTCATCGAAATAAGAACGTTCCTCTTGCTCATACCGCACGCGGTACAGTTTTCGTCGGAATGCGGAAACTTGCAGGAAAGTTTTTTCCTGCCTGATTCATCTTCGGTCACCACGAGTTCATTCGCGTAAAACGGAAGGTCTATATTAAATTTTCCGAGAACGTATTTAATGTAATAATCGAGTCCTTCGCTCACGAGAACCAGTCCGAAATTATTTTCCCTGCAGAAGCCGATGAACTCGAGGAAATAATCGTCGAGTTCCTGCGCGTCGATGTAATCGTTGAACACACTGAAATCAAAATCCTCAACAAGGTCGAGTTCGCGGCGGATGCATTCGCGGGAAGTGATTCTGCCTTCGGCAAAGTCCTTGCAGACGATGGCGAACTTATCGTTGTCGCTGATGAATTTCCCGAGAGCGTCGACCCAGACATCTTTTTTCGTAACGGTGCCGTCGAAATCGCAAAAAATTTTCAAAGTATATTTCTTCTTCAATTCTGCTGATTTTTAAATCTGGTTTCGACAATAGTTGTAACGCCCGGTTCCTGCATAGTGACTCCGTAAAGAGTGTCGACGGTTTCCATCGTTCTTTCGTTATGAGTGATGAGGATGAACTGAGTTTTCTCTGAGAACTTTCGTATCATTCTGTTGAACCTCGCGAGATTGGCGACGTCGAGAGGCGCATCGACCTCGTCAAGAACGCAGAAGGGCGAAGGCTTGACGAGATAAATCGCGAATAGAAGTGCGATAGCGGTCAGGGTTTTTTCTCCTCCAGAAAGAAGTTCGATAGAAGTCGGGCGTTTGCCTCTGGGTTTCGCCGTGATTTCAATCTTCGCTTCGAGGGGGTCTTCTTCGAGTTTCCCGTCTTCGTCCTCTTCGTAAACGAGTTTGAGGTTGCATTCGTCGCCTTCCTGAAAGAGTTCCTTGAAGATTCGAATGAAGTTTTGTCTTATTTCCTCGAAAGTCTTAAGGAATCTTTCTTTCGCTTCGTTGTTAATGCGTTCAATGGTTTTCTTTATATCGCGTTCGGATTCCAGAAGGTCGTCCCTCTGGACAATCATTTTTTCGAGTTCGTCTTTTTCGGTCTGGTAATCGTCCCAGATTATCTGCTGGTAACCGCCGCCGAGTTTTTTCAGTCTTTCGGACAGTTCGTCAACATCCTTACCTGCCGCGTATTCATCGAAAATACCTTCAGCATCAGAGTATTTGCGCCTTACGCTATCGAGTTCGTCTTTAAGTTCGGCCGGGACGCTAAGAACGTCAATCTCGTATTTCTTCAGTATCAGTTCATGATGCTGGTCGGATTTAATTTCGTATTCCTTGATTTTAATCTGAGAATCGATAAGGAGTTTGGAGACCCTGTCGAATTCCCTTCGTTTGTTCCGCTGTTCAATTTCGATTTCTTCTTTCGCGTTCTTCTTCTCTCCGAGTTTGAGGTCGTTTTCGTCGAGGCGCTTCTTGATAAGATCGCGTTTTATTTTTAATTCTTCGATTTGCCTGTTGTTGCCGGAAACGACTTCGTCAAACTCCTTCATTTTCATAGTGTCGTCTTCGATGGTTCTTCTATTCCTTGCAAGTTGATTTTCCTGATATTCCTTACTGCTAACTGTCCTCGTGCTATTACCTTCTTCGTTTCTTAGTTCATTTTTCAGTCTGTTGAATTCAATAAGGAAGGTGTTGTAATCGGCCTGATTTTCGGTATGCTTTATATCGATTTCAGTGAATTCATCGGACAGGAAGGCGAGTTCCTTTTCATAGTTAGACTGTTCGTTTTCAAGGCTGCTAAGTTCGCTTATTAATTCGTTTATCCTGCCGTTGAGTTTTACGTTGTCATTTTTAATCTGTCCGTATGTTTCGTCATTACCGGAAACCCTGTTGTTAAGTTCCTTGAGTTTGAAGTTAATGAGAGCGATGCGGTTGCTGTTTTCTCCCGATTCTCTGTTAATCTTCACGAGTTCCGCCTTGACGTTATCGATATCGAGGCTTTTAAGTTCGTCCTGGAATTCAAGAAGCATATTATTCTGTTCGCGGAGGGTCAAGCCGAGAGATTCGATTTCGGATTCGAGTTTGACAATCTGATTCTCTCTGCCGATTTTAAGATTTTCCTCTTTGGTTTTCCCGCCTGCGCGGACGACGCTTTGCGTAACTATATCGCCGTCGAGCGTAATGAACTTATAATAATTATCACCAGACAACTTAAACGCAGTATCGAGATCTTCGACTATAACGTATTCGTCGAGGAGGTAGCGCATCAGCAGCCTGTAGTTTTCGTTCCTGCACTTTATAACCGTGTCGGCAAAACCATAAACGCCCTGCGTTCCGAGAAAATCGGGATTATAAAAATCGTAATCGAAATAAACGGGAAGCGCCGTGTCGGAATACAGTTTATCGTTGAGAATAAAAGTAACCTTGCCTTTACCGCTTTCGTTAAGTTCGGAAATAAGTTTATCGAGATATCGCGCGTCGTCGAGAATGAGGTAATTTGACACTTCCCCGAGCGCCGTTTCGACGGCAATCTTAAACTTATCCTCAACGTCCAGAGAATCAATAACGCTGTTAACGTATTCGTATTTTCTGTCTTTCTTCAGGTATTTGATACCTTCGGCATAGTCTTCAAACGACTCGATTAGGTTTCTGAGGTACGAGACCTTGCTTTTCTTGTTCTGGTGAAGAATCGTGTTTTCGGTAATGCTTTTGTTCAGTTCCGCGGATTCATCCTGAAGGGCGGTTTCCCTGTCTGAAAGGAGTTTGAGTTCGCCTTCAGTTTTTTTAAGAGCGGCGGCGAGTTCTTCCGAAACTTTTTCGTCTTCATATTTCTCATTTTCGAGTTTTGATATTTCCGTCAGCGCTTCTTCGCTCGACTCGGAAATCTTCTTCATTCTTTCGATATTTTTCTCGAGAGTAATCTTGCATATGTCGTATTCGCTCCGCTTTTCCGCCAGTTGTCTGGAGCATGCTTTAAGGCGGACGCCGAGGTCGGATATCTCAGTCTTTTTTTCGTTTATAAGGCTGATAGTCTTATCGACGTTAATTTTCTTTTCCGAGAGAGAAACTTCAGTGATTTCGATAGTGCGGTTAAGCACGGAAATTCTGGAAGCAAGTTCTTCGAGTTTCAGAGTATTCTTCGCGATGGATTCGGCGAGATTATCGTTTTCTTCTTCGAGTCTTTGTATATTTCTGCCGAAGTTCTTTGATTTTTCTACTTTGACAAGGTTGTCTCTTTCAAGGCTGTTGATAGTTTCCCTTACGTCTTCAAACTCGTCGCTTATGCTTTGAGAGATGTCTTCAAGGACTTTTATCTCTTCCTGCAGAACATCATACTTAGCGTTATCCGAAGTGAGTTCGCGTTCGAGTTTCTCTTTCAGGGAAATATTTTCATGTTCGTGGTCGCGAATATTTTTAATTTCACCGACAAGTTTTTCGTACTCGTACGAATAAAAAACAATTTCGAGAAGTCTGAGGTCGTTAAATACGATTTTCGCCTCTTCGTTCTTTTTCGCCTGTCTTTCGAGCGCGTTAACGTTCCTTTGTTTTTCGCGTATTATGTCATTCACCCTCGTAAGGGTCTCCTTGACGCTTTCGAGTTTCTTGAAAGTAAGTTCGCGGTTCTGCTTATAGGATACTATGCCTGATGCTTCTTCGAACATTTTTCTTCTCTCGTTCTTCACGTGAGAGAGGATTGTTTCTATCATTTTAAGTTCAATAACGGAATACGCGTCGGGACCGATCCCAGTATCGACGAAGAGGTTTTTTATGTCTTTGAGTCTGACTTTGGTGCCGTTTAGATAATATTCGGTTTCTCCGCTCCGGAAGAACCTTCTTGCAATCTGGACCTCGGAATATTCTGTCGGGAGTATGTTTCTGTTGTTTTGAATAGTGAGAGCGACTTCGGCAACGCTAAGGGGTTTGCGCTTGTTTGTTCCGCTGAAGACGACGTCCTCGCGTTTTTCGCTTCGAAGAGCCTTATCGCCCTGTTCTCCGAGCACCCATCGCAGAGCGTCCACGATATTGGATTTGCCCGAGCCGTTTGGACCGACGATAGCGGAAACACCTCCGCTGAATAGAATCGTGGTTTTTTCCGGGAAGGATTTAAAACCAAATATTTCCAGTTTCGATAAATACAATAAGAATCAATTAAAAGTTTTAATCAGATACCAGAAATCAAGCATCGAT
>CAZOQR010000198.1:0-4858 GCA_964581915.1 uncultured Ignavibacteriaceae bacterium
ACTATCAGACATTCTTCGACTATGGCTCTCTTAAGAGTATTGATTGAGGATGAAGTCAAATCGCTTCTGTCGTATGAAGGTTTTACGGTAATGCCTTCGGGCAGTCCCTTTTCAAGTTCATTCATCTTTTCTTTCACCCTGTCAATAACCGTCTGAGCATTCTCTCCGTATCGCATTACAATTATTCCGCCGACTACTTCGCCTTCCCCGTTCATATCCAGCATTCCGCGCCTGATATCCGCTCCGACCTGCACTGCGCCCAAATCCTTTATTCTCACGGGGATTCCGTTTTTACCCGCGGATAATGTTATATCCTCGATATCCGATACGTTTGTAATGTACCCCTTCCCTCTTACGAAATACTCAATGTCCGAAGATTCAATATTTCTTCCGCCCACGTCCTTGTTGCTTCGCTGAACCGCGGATACGACGTCAGAAATGCCGATGCCGTAAGCGTTCAGTTTATTCGGGTCGACATCAATTTGATACTGTTTTATGAAACCGCCTATCGAAGCGACTTCGGCGACTCCTTCAACAGACTGTAACCCGAGTTTCAGGTAATAGTCCTGTACTGCTCTGAGTTCGCCAAGGTCATACTTGCTGCTGTTCAGATGATACCAGTAAACGTGTCCGACTCCGGTACCGTCAGGTCCGAGTATGGGTTTTACGCCTTCGGGCAGAGTTCCCTGCACCTGCGAAAGTTTTTCGAGCACGCGGCTTCTCGCCCAGTATATATCCGTATTGTCGTCGAATATCACGTAAATGAAACTCATACCGAACATCGACTGGCTTCTGACCGCTTTTACTTTCGGCATTCCCTGAAGATTAGTCGTAAGCGGATAGGTTATCTGGTCTTCGATAATCTGCGGACTTCTGCCCATCCATTCCGTCCAGATTATAACCTGATTTTCCGAAAGGTCGGGTATCGCGTCCACGGGGGTGTGCACCATAGAATAAATTCCGTACGCGGCAATGCCGATATACAGCAGCAGAATAACGAAACGGTTGTTTACCGAAAAATCTATTATTTTTTCAATCATATTCCGGATAGTTTATTTTTTTCTGTCTTCAGGTTTCTTGCAGCAGTCATCAAGTTTCAGATAAGCGTCCTTGTCCGCTTTTCTGTTGTTAGCGTCATATCCTGCAAGTGTTATCGCTTTTTCAATTTTACTTAAATCGGTCAAATCTTTATTAAAATTCACGTGAACTATTTTTTTATCTATATCCACGTTGAATGATTTTATTCCGCTGACTTTCTTAAGCGCCTTTGTAATGTTTTCCTTGCAAACATCGCACTGAGCCGAAGGAATTTTTACCATCTTATGCTCGATACCGGAACTATTGTCCGTTTTCATGTCCTGATGTTCGTTGTCCGTACCGCGGCTGACTTCTACTTTCTCTTTCAGTGTATCCGGTTTAATTTGATTTTGCTGCCGAGTAGTTTCCGGTTTTTGTTCTTTGTTTTCCGGAGTTTCTTTCTTTTCCTGTTTACCGCAGCCGGTAACTAAAATTCCAAACGCGATAATAATCGCGGCTGACAGCATCTTGCTTTTTATCGATTTCATGATTTTTAATGTTTTTGTTTTAGATTTTTGTTAATTCATTTTCATATCTTTCATCGCGTCATTATTTTTTATTTCGGGTTCGGATTTTTTATCCGGCATATCCATCCCCTGCATGCTGTTTCCCGTGCCGGTTCTTATCTGGCTTTCACTATCAAGTAGGAATCCCGCGCTGACGACGATTTCATCCCCTTCTTCAATACCCGACTTAATCAGGTACATCCCGTCCTTTTCACCTGCTAATACCACATTTCTGGGAACAAAAACGTTTGCAGATTTTTTCACGTACACCATGTCCATCCTTCCGGTTCTGAGCACGGAAGTTTTTGTAACGGCGATAGAGTTTGTCTTCTTTCCCGTTTCAATTTTTACCTTCACGTACATTTCCGGTTTTAACACGAAACCCGGGTTTGAGACGGTGATTCTGACTTCGACAGTCCGCGTGTCCGGATTTACGAAAGGATTT
Organism: uncultured Ignavibacteriaceae bacterium; assembly: GCA_964581915.1. Lineage (GTDB taxonomy): Bacteria > Bacteroidota > Ignavibacteria > Tepidaquicellales > Tepidaquicellaceae > CAIKZJ01. The sequence goes on from CAZOQR010000198.1 coordinate 2,029, forward strand.
ATGTAATCAATCCTGCCCGAAATGATATCATTTCCGTAACCTGCAATCTGAATATCCGCCCGCTGTCCGATTTTAATACTGCTCAGTTCATTTTCATAGATATTCGCCATCACCCACACAGAAGACAGGTTGACAACGTCCGCTAAAGTAGCCCCTTCCATCACCCAACTTCCTTCGTTAATATACTTCTTCGTAACGACACCCGAGTAATCGGAGTAATAAGTCAATGACGTCTTAATCTTCTTTGTTTCGTTAAGTTCTTCAATCTGCCTGTCGTTCACGAACCAGAGTCTGAGCCTTTGTCTTGCCGCTTCAAGAATCGACCTCGCGCTTTCTGTTACAGAAGCGTAACTGCTGCCCTGCATTTTCGTGTAATTCTCATACGCGAGCAAATACTCTCTTTGAGTCGCAATCAGTTCGGGCGAGTACACTTCAAACGCTTTCTGACCTTTGCCGATTTTCTGCCCCTCATAATTCACGTATAGTTTTGTAATCTTACCCTTAACGGGCGATGATATCTGCCTCGCCGCGTCATCTCTCGCTTTTACGACTCCGTTTGCGCTTATCGAAAATTCAAAATTTTCCACGCGTACTATTTGAGTCGTGACATTAGCGAGCACCTGCTGCGACGGCGATAACGTTATTTCGCCGATTTCCATCGTACCCGTCTTGCTTACCGTATCAGTTTCCGTTCCGCCGCTGTCCTTTAAAACCAGATCCATATTGCATATAGGACAGGTGCCGGGATGGTCGGAATGTATCTGCGGATGCATCGGGCAAACATAAAGTTTCGCCTTCTTAACGTCCTCTTTGACCGTTTCTTTTTTCAGAATAAAATTATAAACGGCATATACGGACACTATCGCTATTATAAGCGCTGACGTGATTAAAATGATTTTCGTTTTCATGTGTTAATTTTTAATATTTATTATATTCGTACCAAGAAGAAATTCAAGTTCCGCCGTCTGCTTCAAATAATCGGTTTCCTCTTTTACGAGCATCTGGTCTGTTTCCCTTAGTTTTCTGTATGTATCAAGCAGGTTCATGAATTCCCCCGAATTCGAAGAATAAGACACAAGCGTTGAATTGAAGGTTTGCTGTATCTGCGGAATCAGAACATCAATTAAGTAATTGTATTTTTTCTTGATTGTATTAAGCATTATTATCATCGAGTTCAATTCATTCTTCATGTAAACTGCCGCGGTGTTTTGCATCGCGTCCACCTGTTTTTCCATCAGGGATTTTTCTTCGACTACGGCGTTAATGCGTTTCGTGTTCCACGGCATGAAAGAAAGGTCGATACCGACGCCTATAGTCAGGAATGTCATCGGCTCTTTTGCCATGTACTTCACGCCTCCCCGTATTGTTATGTCGGGTATCCTTTCATTTTCCGCAATCCTCCTTTCGAGTACCGCTTCTTCGCGCATGTTGCCCAGCATTTTGAATTCGGGATTATTATTTATCATTAGTTTTATCAGACGGTTCGAATCTAGGTCGGATACAGCCGGTATTGTCCCGGGAATATTCTTCGTCGCGAAGTCGTCGGGTAAATCCAGATTCGACAGAACCCGTAAATTATTTATCTTCAGTTTTTTCATTTCCGTCATTTCAATCTGCTCTAACTCAAGCATCTGCACCTCATTCCCTGTCTTTAAAATCTGGCTCTGGCTTCCCATTCCCGACGCGTATCCCGACTCGAGCGTCTTTATAATGTTTTTCATTATCTTCTGATATTCGAGATTAAATGCGAGCAGCCTTTCCAGATAATGAAGTTCATAATAATTCTGCTTAATCTGCCTTACCAAATCAATCCTCACCATCTTCTTTGATATTTCCTGTTTGTCGGATTTGATTGTTGACATACTCCCCATGTCATTCAGTTTGCCTATCATTAACTTCTGTGAGTACATCCACGCGTATTCGGGCTTTGACATAAAATCTAACGGAATGTAATCAACCATAGCCTCGAACATCGGCATGGGCTGTTTGTTCACCTGATCCTTTTTAATCATTTCAATTCTTCTCTGAAATTCGGGCGCTTCGAGTTTCGGATTATTGGCAACCGCGTTATCGATTAAATACCCGAGACCATAATCGATACTCCGCGTTGAGTCCTGCTGCCCGCTTGAGATTCCGGTAATCACAACCGAAATCAGTAATGCAATTATATATTTCATAAAACAAATTTTAATTTTTTGATTACATCCCTGATTTAGGGATACAATGATGCATTAACACGGATATACTATCCGTTTAATGTGTTTCGGTTAGAGCGGATATTAAATTAGCAGTGATGAATATTTTACGGGAAGACCGTTTGGTTCGGCATAAAAGACAAGTATATCCCTGTTGTTATTTCGGTTGAAGGAATCGAATGTAAAACGTTCCGTGACGTATAACGCAGGCAAACCTGTGAAATCAACCGCGGAAATTCTTTTGCCGATTCTTTCGAAATCGGATGAATTATTTATGAGTTTCACTTCTTCAGTGCAGCAGGATTTCGGATGTATGTTGACGCGTCCTTCGTCTGCTGCTCTTTTATTGTCTGTCATTTCGCATTTGCACGAAGTTTTCATCGTCATTCCACATATACTGTATGTAAAAGCGAAACTCACATTCGTGAGCATCACAAGAAGAACAAATGACGAAGACAATATTTTGACAGATTTTTTCACTTTGGTTCTTATATTATTAAATGCTTCTTTATCTTTTTTAGTTCAATGTACAATCCCTGAAATCTCCGCGGAAAACCGCGGAGATTTCGGGAACGTAAAAATTATTGTTTGTTCAGATACTTCTTCGGGTCCTTTTCGAACTTCTTTATGCACGA
>CAZOQR010000199.1:0-4810 GCA_964581915.1 uncultured Ignavibacteriaceae bacterium
AATTATTAACTATGTCTGACCTTACATCTTCCAACACATCGCTGGAAAAATTCAACTATGATAACGCCATAGTAAGGAATTTTGCCTATGCGGTAATGCTCTGGGGTGCCGTGGGAATGCTTGTCGGTTTGCTTATAGCGGCGCAGATAATTATCCCGAGTCTGAATTTCAACTTGCAGTACACGACGTTCGGCAGGATACGTCCGCTTCACACGAACGCCGTAATATTCGCATTTGTAGGAAACGCGATATTCATGGGATTGTATTATTCCCTGCAAAGGCTGTGCAAGGCGCGGATGTTCAGCGACCTGCTTTCGAAAATTCATTTCTGGGGATGGCAGTTGATAATCGTGCTTGCCGCGGTTACGCTTCCTCTCGGAATCACGACAAGCAAGGAATACGCGGAACTCGAATGGCCGATTGATATATTAATCGCAGTCGTATGGGTTGTACTGGCGATTAACATGTTCGGTACTATAATAAAGCGGCGGGAACGGCACATGTACGTCGCGATTTGGTTTTACATAGCGACCGTGGTAACCGTAGCGGTGCTTCATATATTCAATTCACTTGAACTGCCGATAAGCCTGACAAAGAGTTATCCGATATACGCCGGGGTTCAGGACGCGCTGGTTCAGTGGTGGTACGGACACAACGCCGTAGCATTCTTTCTGACGACACCCTACCTTGGACTTATGTATTATTTTCTTCCTAAAGCTGCGGAAAGGCCTGTGTACTCGTACAGGCTTTCAATAATTCACTTCTGGACGCTGATTTTCATTTATATCTGGGCGGGACCGCATCACCTGCTTTACAGCGCTTTACCCGACTGGGCGCAGTCTCTCGGCACGGTGTTTTCAATTATGCTTATCGCGCCGTCCTGGGGAGGAATGATTAACGGACTGCTGACTTTAAGAGGCGCCTGGGACAAGGTCAGGGATAATGTGATACTGAAGTTTATGGTTGTCGCAGTAACCGCTTACGGTATGGCGACGTTTGAGGGACCGATGCTTTCGCTAAAGAACGTTAACGCGATAGCGCATTTCACGGACTGGATTATCGCGCACGTGCACATCGGCGCGCTTGGCTGGAACGGATTTTTAACTTTCGGCATACTTTACTGGCTCGTGCCGAGACTTTTCAAAACCGAACTGTATTCGAAGAAGATGGCGAACTTCCATTTCTGGATTGGCTTTGTCGGAATACTCTTTTACGCGATACCGATGTACTGGTCGGGTGTGACGCAGGCATTGATGTGGAAGCAGTTTACTCCAGAGGGAGTGCTTCTGTATCCGAATTTTCTTGAGACGCTTCTTCAGATAAAAACTATGCACATGATTCGCATAACAGGCGGAATTTTCTATTACGCGGGATTCATAGTAATGCTCATTAATCTCATAAAAACAATCAAGCAGGGAAGTTTCATAGGCGAGGAAGCCGCTGAAGCGCCTGCGCTTGAAAGAAATGTTACATTCGAGCCGATAAAGGGTTCGATTATGAAGAAGCACAGACTGATTGAGAGGAAGCCTTTCCAGTTCACGGTACTCGCTGTTGTTGTCGTTTTAGTCGGCGGTCTGATAGAGGTAATTCCTACGTATCTTATAAAATCAAACATACCGACTATAGCGAGCGTCAAGCCGTACACGCCGCTCGAACTGCAGGGACGCGATATATACATACGCGAGGCTTGCAATTCCTGCCACTCGCAGTTAGTCCGTCCGTTCCGTTCGGAGACTGAAAGGTACGGCGAATACGCGAAGGCGGGTGAGTTTGTTTATGACCATCCTTTCCTCTGGGGTTCAAAAAGGACGGGTCCGGATTTGCTTAGAGAGGGCAAGAAATATCCGAATCTCTGGCATTACCTGCACATGGATGACCCGACAACTGTTTCGCCCGGTTCACTGATGCCGAGATATTCGTGGCTGAAAGAGCAGATTCTCGACGCGTCCACTACCGAGGCGAAGATAAACGCGATGAGGACTCTCGGCGTGCCGTATGAACAGGGTTACGAAAAGACCGCGAACACGGATTTGCAGAAGCAAGCGGAGGAAATCGCCGCCGACCTGCAGAAACAAGGAATCGACGTTACGAGCGACAGGGAAATAATCGCTCTTATCGCTTATTTGCAGAGGCTGGGGACGGACATTAAAAACCAGCCGGCGGGGAAATAAAATGTTCAGCAAGTATTTCGTATCGGTTGAGTGGCTGAACATATTCGCGATAGCGACTATGATATTGTTCATAGTTATATTCGCTGTAATAATAATATGGACGTTTAAAATCGACAGAAAAAAACTGGAAGAATACAACAATCTTCCTCTGGAAAATACGAATTCGGAAAACAAAAAATTTTCAAGATGAACAAAAAAGTTTTAGCCGTGACGGCGGCGGCCGGCATAACGGCGCTTACTCAGGTTCAGGCAATAGCGCAGGCAAAGCAGGAAACGCATACGGACACATACGTATATCTGATACTCGGGGCGTTGTTGTTCACGCTGGCGGTTCTTTTCGCATCAATAATGATTTTCGAGTCGGGGGAAAGGAAGCCGAAGAAAGCGGCGGCGGCCGCGGCGCAGGTAGAAGCGCCGATTCTAACGGACCACGAATACGACGGAATTCAGGAACTCGACAACCCCGCTCCCGCCTGGTTTCAGTTTTTGTTTTACATCACGATAGCGATAGCCGTAGTTTACATGTTTGTTTACCATATATCGGGAAAACAGAATTCGTCTGTTGACGAGTACATTCAGGAGATGACGGTCGCGCAGGCGCAGAAAGACGAATTGATCAGGACGGGCGCGCTGATAAACGAGAACAACGCTTCAGTGCTGACAGATGCAGCCGACCTCGAGAAGGGAAAGGAGATATTCACGGCTAACTGCGTAAACTGCCACGCCGCCGACGGCGGCGGGACTGTAGGTCCGAACCTCGCTGACGATTACTGGATTCACGGCGGCGGAATAAAGAACGTGTTCAGCACGATAAAGTACGGCGTTCCCGCGAAGGGAATGATTACCTGGCAGAACCAGTTGAACCCGAAGCAGATTCAGCAGGTGGCGAGTTACATTCTGACGTTCAAGGGAACGAAGCCCGCGGCGCCAAAGGCGCCGGAAGGGACTGTGTGGGTCGATTCGACGGCGGCGCCAAAGGATACGGTGAAGAAATAGTTCTTACCGGCGGAATTAAGAACAGCCACGAATTATCACTAATTACACTAAATGGTGGAGTTAATTAATAAAGAGGAATTTTATACGATAAATGGATTGTGCATGGAGGTACACCAAGTGCTTGGCAATGGATTGCTTGAGAGTGTATACAAAGATGCTTTAGAGTATGAGTTCAAAGTTCATAATATAGATTTTATCAGAGAAAAAGAGTTTAATATTGTATATAAAGAGATCACACTTAAGCACAAGTTCTACGCTGATTTTTTTATTATGGATAAAATAATACTTGAAGTTAAAGCGGCAAACAAAATTATAGAAGAGCATATCAAACAAACTTTGAACTATATGGCAATCACTCATTGCAGACTTGGTATTATCGCAAATTTCGGAAATCCATCTTATGAGTTTAAAAGGCTTGTTTTGTGATTTAGTGTAATTCGTGGGAATTAGTGGCTGGTCTTAGTTTAACCGAGTTTAAATATATGTTCCATAGTTTAGAGTAATTCGTGTGGAATAGTGGCGGAATATAAAATAAATAAGGGAATGGAAGATGAATCATTCAGGGACCATCTATCGACGGTAACGAGCGAGGGCAAGCGCGTCTGGGTGTATCCGAAAAAGCAAAAAGGAAAATTTTACACGGCGAGAACAATCGTCAGTATATTTCTTCTGGCGTTTCTTTTTATAACTCCGTGGATAAAAATCAACGGGCATCCGTTCCTGTTGTTCAACGTGTTCGACAGAAAGTTCATACTCTTCGGTTTCGCTTTCGGACCGCAGGACTTTTACATATTCGCGCTGGGATTCGTGACGCTTGTAGTATTCGTGGTACTGTTCACGGCGGTTTACGGGAGAATTTTCTGCGGATGGGTATGTCCTCAGACCGTTTTCATGGAAATGGTTTTCAGAAAAATCGAATATCTCATAGAAGGCGACGCTTCAAAGCAGAGGGCGCTCGATAAGGAGCCGATTAACGGGAAAAAGTTTTTCAAGAAAACTTTAAAGCACGCGATTTTTTTCATAATCGCGTTTCTGATTGGTAACACGTTCATGGCTTATCTCGTCGGGATTGACAGGACGCTTGAAATCATCAGCCGTTCTCCCGCCGAGCATCTAACGGGATTCATTGCGGTCGCGGCTTTTTCGGGAATATTTTATTTCGTTTTCTCAAAATTCCGGGAGCAGGCGTGCACGATAGTCTGCCCTTACGGGCGGCTTCAGGGGGTGCTGCTCGACGCGAATTCAATCGTTGTCGCTTACGACCAAGTGAGGGGAGAGCCGCGAGGCAAACTCAACGAAACGACGGGCGACTGCATTGACTGTAATCTATGCGTTGCGGTGTGCCCGACGGGAATAGACATAAGGAACGGGACGCAACTGGAATGCGTGAACTGCACGTCGTGCATTGACGCCTGCGATTCGATAATGACTAAAGTTAGTAAACCGAAAGGGCTGATAAGGTACGCGTCGATGAAAGGAATTAAGGAGAAACTGAAATTCAGGTTCACTCCGAGATTGATATTGTATTCCGTATTGCTCGCCGCGCTGATATCGATATTTACCGCGCTGCTTGTTTCGAGAAGCGACGTGAAGGTGAATATATTAAGGTCGCCCGGAAAAATATTTCAGGAGATGCCTGAGAA
>CAZOQR010000200.1:0-4803 GCA_964581915.1 uncultured Ignavibacteriaceae bacterium
ACCTTAACGATAGCGAATTTCTTTTCCGCAAAAGACAGTTTGATTACGCTCGAAATAACGCGGGGTTTAGGAAAAAAAGCAGTCGGGGGCACGTTAAAGATATTTATTACTTCGGCGAATGCCCCGAACTGCACGGCAAGGATGCCGTACTGTTTTGTTCCAACCGCCGCCGACAGTCTTTCCGCCACTTCTTTCTGAACCATTAATACGGCAGTTTCAATATAGGCGATGTTATCGAGCAGTTTAAACAGGATATCGGAAGTGATGTTATAGGGAATATTTCCGAGAACTTTTATCCTTTTTCCTTTTTTACCGGAGAGTTCCATGAAATCGAATTTCATCACGTCACCGCATACGATGCCGAGGTTTTCCCCGAATTTTCTTTTAAGTTCATTGACGGAAGATTCATCGATTTCGACCGCAGTATATTCCGGATATTCATTCACAAGAAACTTCGTAAGAGCGCCCTGACCGGGACCAATTTCGAGCAGAGCGTCATCCTGCCGCGCGCCGAGCGATTTAATAATTTTTCTTGCAATATTATCATCGACGAGATAGTTTTGTCCGTATCTTTTCTTTGGCTTATAAATCTCATATTTTTTTCTGCTGGAAACCATAATCACTGCCGCGGTAGAAGCATAAGGGTTTTCGAATCGGAGTTAGACCTGAAGTCCGAAATGTTAATGAATACTTTTTTGTATTCTGCATTTAGCCACGCTCTTGTCTGGTCGGAATAATTCGTGTGCTGGGGCTGTCCCGACTGTCCCGAGGGCAGTATTGACAGGTAAAAGCCCGGCTCGTTAAAATCAAAAATGAAACGCAGAGACGGACCGACGCGGCATTCAAATTCCTGCTGTTCGATAGCGTTTCTGAATGAATATTCCGCGTTAGACACTGTAGTACCCGCGCCTCCGGTTTCAAACGGTCCGATATTAAGGATTTTATCGAGGGTTCTGACCGAGCCGAGAGGATGTTTAATCATCACTCTGTGCATCGCGCCCCATTCGCATTTATCCACATCGGTTTCATTAAATTTTTGTCTCAACAACTCAATCGCTTCGCGGAAAGACTTTCTAACCAGTTCGTTTCTCAGGTCGTTTTTAAGAGAGTCCTTCGGAACGCCGAGCAGCCAGGAATCATTCTGCTTTAATATTTTCGCAGTATTTCTGACAGGGACGTTGTTAAGATAAATATACTCATTGAAAAGCGAGTTACCGAGTTTATCCCTGTACAGGTTGATATAAAGGCAGATTTCGAATTCAGCGAAAAGCGAGGCGAGTCCGCTTAATTTATTGAAATCAAAATTCCATTTCCTGATTTTTTGAATTACGTTCCTTTCTCCCGCCGTCAACTTCGACGAGTCCCTGAACGCTTCCGTCAGGTAGTAGAAAAACTCCTTCGCCTGCGGGCTTGTAACATCATTCTGAAGGAGTCTGAACTCCTGAGACGTGATGTTGTTTTTGGATTTCAGAACATCCTCAATTCTGATCGCCCTATAAGGCGGTTCGTAAAGATTTGAGATATAATACCTGTAATCACGCGCAGGTTTGTTATTAGCAGCCGCGACAAAATTTTCCTGCGGGTTATAGACTTCCGGCAATTCCTCGGGCTTTATGAAACCTGTCCACTCAACATCGCCGTAACCGGGAGTAAACGCATCGACGGACGAGTTACCAGTATTGCGGAGAGGAACCTTGCCGGCAGCTTTGCTTCCGATATTTCCGTCAGCATCGGCGTATGTGAAGTTAGATGCAGGGAGTCCGAAAACGGTCAAAGCATTCTTAAATTCTTCCCATTTTGCCGCGTGATAAATATCATAGAAGCATTTTATTTCGTCGCTTGACTCAAAACCCGTCCATCTAAATGTGAGAATTTCATTCGGAGCCGTTCTGAAAGCATTATCGGAAGAGAATCCTGTTTTATTCAAACCTGAGATAACCGGTCCGAGATTCGTATGAAAAACGGAATAGGGAATTTCGTCTTTAACATCTTTTACTTTTATATATTCCTGAGTGCTGTCAACTGTAACTGCCGAGTTTCTGTAGGAATATAAATTCGGATTCGCTGAATCGCGCTTTAAAATAAGGAAGTCGGAGTCGTCGTTCATAAGGTTAGTAATTCCCCAGCATATTTTTCCGTTTGAACCTATCGCGACTCCGGGAGCGCCCGGTATCGAGAAACCGCAAACGAAGGAATTGTCGGCTGTGTTCTTCATCAGTACTTCGTACCATTTTGAAGGAGCTGAAAGGACCAAGTGCGGGTCGTTCGCGAAAATCGGTTTGCCTTTATCGGTTTTTTTACCGTTGACCGCCCAGGAATTGCTTCCGATATGTGTTCCGATTAATCCGAAGAAATTTCTGTAATCAACATTAGCAGCGAAGAAGTTCTTACCGAGTTCAGCGATTTTTAAATAGTTGTTTTCACGCGGCGAGGAAGATGAAAGTTTCGAATCCTGCTGCTGGGGTTTTTTATCGCTCTTAATTATATAAGGAGCGTCCTCGGGATAATCGGGGAAAAAGTCCTTAGCGCGTTCTATGCCGAACTTCTTTACAATCTCGCCGAACATGTATTCAGTCATCCAGGACAGGTTTAATTCCCATCCCATCATTCTAATTACCATCAGGGAGTGCTCGGGTTTCCATTGTTCGGGTTTATAATTCAGCACATCGAACTCGAGGGGAAGTCTGCTGTAATTCTCTTTAATGAATTCATTAACGCCTTTCGAATAGCCAGCGAGAATATCTTTGGATTTCGGAGAAATCTCATTATAAAGTTTATAAGCATATTTTCCGATTCCGATCGTCCTGAAAAGTTTGTCATATTCGACGGTTTCTTTCCCGAGAATTTCGGACATTCTGCCTTCTGCAACGCGTCTTGTAAGGTCCATTTGCCAGAGCCTGTCTTTCGCGTGCAGATAACCGAGCGCAAAATAAAGGTCGGATTCGTTTTTCGCGGTGATGTAAGGAACGCCGTAGTTGTCCTTCACAATTTCGACTTCAGCGTTTATTCCGTTAACATACCTGTTTCCCTGCTCTTCGTAGAAAGACTTACCTGTAAGTTTGTTAAAAAAATAGAACAGGGCAATACTGACTCCCGCGAGGAGAATCAGAACGCCCGCGATATTTAATATTAGCCTGTTCTTAAGCAAAGTTCAAAAGTGCAAAATTCCTAATTAGATTAAAAAAATAAAGTGAAAAAATAAACCTTTAAGCGTTTCCGCGGTTCTTTTTATCCGTAAGAAGGACGGTAACGAGACCAAGCGCCGCTGCAGCAGTTCCGAAAAGGAACGTGTATCTAAAACCTTCGAGTATCACGCTGTCCGGGACCCCCGAAAGGACAGGGTTTTTCTGCGGGACGAAGTAAGCAAACACGGCACCGAAGAACACGACACCAAAGGCGGAGCCGAGACGGACGGATGTAGTCATAAAACTCGAGACGATTCCTTTCCGCTCCGCAGGAGCAGATGTCATAATTTTGTTTGTATTCGAGGGAATAAAGAAACCAATCGCAAAACCGTAGAAAGAGAGAATCAAAATCAAAACATATATATTAGTGGCGGAACCGATGAGAGTATAGGCAAACAGAGACAGAGCAATAAGGACCGCACCTACCGTGCAAATTAATTTAGAATGCAATTTATCGGAAAGATGCCCCGAAAGATACCCTGAAAAAAACTGAAGCAAAGACGGAACCGCCATAAGGAGCCCCGTTTCTTTTTTCGGATAACCGCCGACCCACTGAAGGAAAAAAGGAGTTATGTAAATCATACCGTTTGTAATAATGTATACGAATATGAAGGACAGAACAGAAAGGGAAATATCCCTGTTCCTGAGTATTCGGAGGTTAAACAGGGGATTATCGATTTTCAACTGTCTGAGAACGAACACAGCAATAAGCGCGAAAGCGGTTGCGATGAGCGCGAGAATCCTGAAAGACAGCCATCCGAAATCCTCGCCATTATTCACGGCGAAGAGGAAACAGAACAATCCGGAAAATACGAGGAGCGTGCCGGGGACGTCGAACTTCTGATTTCCTTTTTCAGGTTTGTACTCGCCGAGATGCTTGTATGTAATGAAAAGGGTTATCAGACCAATCGGAACGCTCAAAATAAAAACGGAGTTCCAGCCGAAACTCTCAATAATGAAACCGCTGGCAGCCCTTCCGACAATTCCACCAAGCGCGGTAAACGAGTAGTTGATGCCGTAAACCTTTCCCCTCATACCTTCCGGTATCCCCGCGGCAATAATCGCGGGAGTAAGGGCGAAAAGGACTGCGCTTCCGAGCGCCTGAACAATTCTGAACAAGACGAGAAGATTGAAATCAGGGGCGAAATAGCAGAGCGCCGTGCCGAGAATGAATACAACGATTCCCGAGAAATAAATTTTCTTGTATCCTTTAATATCTCCGAGCCGTCCGAAAGCAAGCAGGAAGCAGGTAAGCACGAGAAGATAGACCCATACGACTCTTGAGGCGACATTCCCGGCGATGCCAAAATGCGAAGCGATTGAAGGCAGCGTGACACTGACAATATTGATATCGAGCCCGAGAAGAAAATGAATCAGGCTGAGGTTTAGTATCAGGGCGAAATACTTTTTCATAAATGAATAATACCGTGAATAATAGAAGGATAAAAGTCAAAAGGCGGATGCCTGATTTTACCGAATAGCGTCAAGAGCAAATTACGGGAGGGTCTACGGGTTATTTGAATAATAAATTTGTGTATATCCAAATATCGGAATATTGAATATTTCGCGGAATTATTTAATAAACAAATAGTTATATACCATATAGTTACAATAAAAT
>CAZOQR010000201.1:0-2796 GCA_964581915.1 uncultured Ignavibacteriaceae bacterium
TCCGTGGCATAACGCTCTTGCTCTTATACCTAAAAAAAGCTCTTGCTCTTATTCGTGGTAATCCGTGGCATAACGCTCTTGCTCTTATACCTAAAAAAAGCTCTTGCTCTTATTCGCGGTAATTAGCGGCAGAACATTTTAACTCTTCGACCAGGAGGCGTTACGGTTATGAAGCGTGCATTTGCAAGCAAAAAAAAACAGAGCCGGATTTTTCCCGCTCTGTTAACCTCGACATACTAGGAGACTGAAAATCGAAAGTTATTGTTAATCAATTACTGCTCTCACTTATTTAGACGAAAATACATTTAAAAAGTTTCGAAATAATTTTTCCCACCCGCTTCCGGTTTATTCGAAACTACAAATCGGATGTTTCGTATAATAAAAAAAATAAACCTCTATGAATAAAGCATTTATCTTCCTCTTTTTTTTGTATGTTACTATAACAGCAGGTTATTCATATTCCCGGGAACCCTTACAAACGCCAAAATGCAAAATCACACAATTGAATCCGGGCTTATGGGAAATCACAATCGCTTCTGTTAATGTTATTGCATCCGTCGGTTCCGACGGTATTTTAATAGTTGACGCTAACTACAGTGATTACGCGCGGTTTCTTGAAAAAGCAATCGACAGCATAGGCGGAGGGAAGAAGTTGAATTATATAGTGGATACTCACTGGCACTTTGACCATACCGGAGGACAAAAGATTTTCGGAGGCGGTGTAAAAATAATCTCCCAGGAAAATGTAAAGGAACTGCTTTCTAAAGATGATATGCTGCTCGGAGATACACAGAAAGCGTATCCTGTCGATGCACTGCCGAACATCACATTTTCGGATTCGCTTGCCCTGAAATTTAACAACAGCGACATCATAATAACATCCGTTTCCGGAAGTCATTCCGCAGGAGACGCGGTTGTATATTTCAGGAAAGAGAAAGTACTTCACGTTGGAGATATTATTTTCGCCGACCAGTTTCCTTTTGTCGATACTGAGCACGGTGGCAGCGTGATAAGAATTCTTGAAAATCTTAACAAAATAATTTCCTTCTACCCGCCCGATACGAGGATTGTGCCTGGTCACGGACCGACCTATTCGATGTCGGATTTAAAGGAATACGCGCTGATGGTCGAAAAAACAACTGACATCGTCAGGAAGGAAAAGCAAAAAGGCAAATCTCTTACCGAGATTCAGAACGCGAACCCGCTTGATGAATTCAAAGAATACGCCGTTTCATTTTCGTGCAGCGACTGGATAGAATATATTTATAAAAGCCTCGATTAAAAGCAGTGCCTGAGAGATTTGAATTATTTCTTTGCGATATTATGATTAAATTCTGAAAAATCATTGCGATGGGACAAAAAAGAGTTTTAATCACTGGCGCCGCGGGATTTATCGGCTCGCATCTGTGCGACAGGTTCATTAAAGAAGGGTTTCAGGTTATCGGAATGGATAACCTGAGCACGGGTTCTATGAAAAACATCGAGCATCTTTTTCCGAAAAAGGAATTCGAATTTTATTTTCACGACGTAACGAAATTCGTTCACGTTCCGGGCAGCCTCGATTATATTCTTCATTTCGCCTCGCCCGCAAGCCCGATTGATTACCTCAAGATTCCCATACAGACGCTGAAGGTTGGCTCGCTCGGCACGCACAACCTGCTCGGACTTGCGAAGGAAAAAAAATCGAGATTTCTTATTGCATCGACATCCGAAATCTACGGCGACCCCAACGTACACCCTCAGACGGAAGAATACTGGGGCAACGTGAATCCAATAGGTCCGCGCGGCGTTTATGACGAGGCGAAACGGTTCATGGAAGCAATTACAATGGCGTATCACACGTACCACGGACTCGATACGCGCATCGTGAGAATTTTCAACACTTACGGTCCGAGAATGAGACTCAACGACGGCAGGGCTTTGCCCGCTTTCATCGGCCAGGCAATCAGAGGAGAGGACATAACCGTGTTCGGAGACGGCACTCAGACGAGGTCTTTCTGTTTTATTGATGATATGATTGAAGGAATCTTCAGGCTGCTTATGAGCGATTATACGATGCCCGTAAATATAGGAAATCCCGATGAAATTACGATAAATGAATTCGCGGAGGAAATTATAAAACTGACCGGCACGAAGCAGAAAATTGTCTATCATCCGCTGCCGACAGACGATCCGAAACAAAGACAGCCTGACATTACAAAAGCGAAGAAGATTCTCGGCTGGGAGCCGAAAATCTCACGTTCGGAAGGGCTGAAAATCACTTACGAATATTTCAAAAAGGTAATCGGGAGTTAATTTAGTCCCCCGTTACAGTCTTTCTCCCAATGCTGTAATATGTGTAGCCGAGTTCCTTCATAACACTGACCGCGTATATATTACGGCCGTCGAATATTAATTTGTTTTTCAGAAGTCCCGATACTTTTTCAAAATCCGGATTGCGGAACTCGTTCCATTCCGTGAATATCAGTAACGCGTCTGCATTTTTCAAAGCGTCGTATTCGTCCCTTGCATAATTAATGGTGTCCTTCAGGTAGAATTTCGATGTCTCTATCGCGGCCGGGTCGTAGGCCGACACTCTCGCTCCGGCTTTAAGGAGTTCATTTATGATGACGACGGACGGCGCTTCGCGCATGTCATCCGTGTTGGGCTTGAATGCCAGTCCCCACACGGCGAAATTCTTTCCCTTGATATCCCCTTTGAAGTGCTTCACGACCTTGTCGAAAAGAACTCTTTTCTGCTGCTTGTTTATTCTGTCGACGACGGTGAGCAGATTCATTTCCGAGCCGCGGTCAACGG
>CAZOQR010000201.1:2806-4776 GCA_964581915.1 uncultured Ignavibacteriaceae bacterium
ATAAGCGCGTTCACATCCTTCGGAAAACAGGAACCGCCGTATCCTATACCGGCGAAGAGGAATCTCTTGCCGATTCTTGTATCCGTTCCCATTCCCCGCCTCACGTTGTCGATATCCGCTCCGACTGCTTCGCAGAAATTCGCCAGTTCGTTCATGTATGTTATGCGCATCGCGAGATATGAATTCGCCGCGTACTTCGTCACTTCGGAACTCGCAGTATTCATTTCCACTATCGGGTTGCCCTGTCTCACGAACGGCTCGTAAAGGAGCCTCATTTTCCCGAGCGCTGTTTTGCTTTCTGAACCGATTACGATTCTGTCGGGTTTCATGAAATCTTCGACCGCAAAACCCTCTCGGAGAAATTCCGGATTTGACACAATGTCGAAATTACCGCCGCCTTCTTTTCGTATTTCATTCTCGACAAGTTGCGCCGTGCCAACGGGAACAGTGCTTTTGTTCACGATTATTTTATATTCGTTATTTCCGCTGCTCTTCAGAATCTTTCCAATTTCCTTCGCTACGCCAAGCACGTACTGAAGGTCGGCGGAACCGTCTTCGCCCTGCGGAGTCGGCAGACAGAGGAACACGACTTCCGAATTCAGAACAGCCTGTTTCAGGTCTCCCGTAAAACTAAGTCTTTTCTTTTCGATGTTCCTGCTGAAAATAATCTCCAGCCCGGGCTCGTAAATCGTAACTTCCGCGTTCTGTAATTTTTTAAGTTTCTCGGGACTGTTATCGACGCAGATGACGTTATTGCCCATCTCCGCGAAACAGGTTCCCGACACCAATCCTACATACCCTGTACCAATTACGGAAATATCCATATAAAATTATAATTTGAATTTAATTAATACTTTTGATTCTTATGCCAGTTCCAGGCGGTTTCTATTATTCTTTTCAGACCGTATTCCGGCTTCCACCCGAGCGTTTTTTTTGCTTTTGAATTGTCCGCGACCAAAACGGCGGGGTCACCGGCGCGGCGTCCCGTGATTTCCGACTTAATATCAATTCCGGTTACATCACGCGCGGCTTCTACAATTTCCTTTACGGAATACCCGTCTCCCGTGCCTATGTTTATCGCTGTCGACGGGTTGTTGTCGTTCAGGTATTCGAGAGCGAGCGCGTGCGCCTCGGCAAGGTCGTTGACGTGTATGTAATCCCTGATGCAGGTTCCGTCCTTCGTATCGTAATCGTCACCGTAAATTTTTATGCTGTTCCTCTTTCCGAGCGCCGTGAAAAGCACGAGCGGTATGAGATGCGGCTCGGGATCGTGGCTTTCACCGATAGAGCCGTCATCCGAACATCCCGCCGCGTTGAAATACCTGAGCGCCGTGTATTTCAATCCGTGTGTTCCGTCGTAATCGCCGAGTATGTTTTCAATCATAAGTTTAGTCCTCGCGTAAGGATTAATCGGCGCGAGACTCTGCTCCTCCGAAATCGGCGTGCGTTCGGGATTGCCGTAAACGGAACACGTAGAAGAAAAAACAAATTTTTTTATTCCCGATTCATTTACAGCGTTTATAAGATTGTAACTTCCCACAACGTTGTTCTCGTAATAAAGTCCGGGGTTTTCCACAGACTCGCCGACGTACGCGAATGCCGCGAAATGAATGACGGCGTCAAATCCTTGACGCGCGAATACACTCTTTAAACCTTCTTTATCGAGCAAATCCGCTTTTTCAAACACTACTCCCTGCGGCACAGATTCGATGTGACCGCGCGATAGATTGTCAAGAATAACAACCTCGTGCCCCTTACTCAAAAGCCTTCTTACCGTGTGTGAACCTATGTAACCTGCCCCGCCTGTTACGAGTACCCGCATCTTTGAAATTTTAATTAAACATTCGGTAAAGTAATAATTTATAAGTCCTTTATAAATGCAGAAAGTATTGGAATCGGAAAGGCATTAAATACACGGGACTTGTCCGCGTATATGCGCGGCGTTTTACAAATTATCTCTCAGACTTAGC
>CAZOQR010000202.1:0-4746 GCA_964581915.1 uncultured Ignavibacteriaceae bacterium
CCCCCAGCAGCACGGCCGCCGCCACGGCCCAGGCGGCGCGCGCATCCACGCGGGATTATACATCGGCCATCCTGGAGCATCAGACGCTATCATTCTGCCGTATTTATTCTGTACCGCTGAGTATCCGGAATCACTGACTGCTGCCTGTTTCCAAAGTAATTCGCTATACGTTGCGAATCCCTCATTCAACCAGATATCGGCCCAGGTCGCGGGGGAAATTAAGTCTCCGAACCATGAATGCGCTAATTCGTGTACACCGACGCTGTAAAAGTACCAGTCGTATAAATTTATAATCGTCTGGTTTTCCATCGCTCCCCAACTTTTGGAGAATCCGATTTTCTCGAAAGGATAATCGCCGAATTTCTGGGAATATAAGGTTACAGCAAGGGGCATTTTCTCCTTGAAATTATTCAGAGTGTCTCCTGCTCTTGTATATAACACGAACGGAATACTGTCGTTAGGATTCGATACCTTGTGCCAGTAACTTTTATATACGCTGAAACTCGGACTTCCGGTTATGTGCATCAGATACGTGCACATCGGGTCCTCGCTAACCCAGTGATAATAAATCGAATCGCCCGTAACAACCGAATCCTTAAGTAACCCGTTCGAGGCAAGGCGAACATTCAAAGGAACTTTCGCGGTAACATCCCATGTCGCCTTGTCTGACGGCTTGTCCCAGCAAGGAAACCAGAATCTTGACCCCTCAGGCTCGGTATCCGTGAAAACCGTAACGGGTGTTATGTACGTATACACGTAAAAACAATTGTCTGTCACATCTAAATGCCTGTAATATATCCTAACCTGTCCCGTATCGCCAGGGTTGTATGTCCTGTCGAGATTTACTTTAAGAATATTGCCGCTATGTGTAAATGATGTCCCGGACATTCTAACTGAATCGACCCTGAGCGAGTAATATGCCGCGTCAAGATTGATGAATGTAATAGATGAATCCGCAGTGAATTTAATCGTTACGTCGGCTTTAAATGCTCTCGTTTGTATCGTTGGAACAAATGAGTTGTAAATATCCAGACGCAGTTTATAATCGATTACATCATAACTGTGGCGTGCGGATGATTTTGCGAAATTCCCGAATTGAATTGCGTGATTACGCGCTCTCTTCTTTCTTGAGCAGTAATTCACACCGTCAGTATCGCCCTGACCGTAAACTGATGCAATAGAAATCGCGATTAACAATATCGCCGGCAATGCTCGGCGCAGAATATTTCCGTAAAACATATGCCCTCTCTTTAGATTCAGTAAAATGTGTATTTCACTTCACAGGGAAATGTTCCGTATTGATTCATATATGATAATTGCTTTTCCCAGATTCTATTTCAATAAAACCATCTTTACCGAGCCGAATACCTTTGTGCCCGTACATAGAGAAGCAAAATATATACCGCTTGAAAAATTTGCCGCGTTCCAAACCGCTTCGTATGTTCCGGGTTCCAAATTTTCGTTGACTAACACTTCAACTTCCTTCCCCGACACATCAAAAACTCTGATGAGTATATTTTTGTTTTCAGATTTTCCCCTTTCGGGTACCGTGAATCTGATTTTCGTCACCGGATTAAACGGATTTGGATAATTTTGTTTCAGTGAAAAATCTTTAGGCGTTTCTGTAACGATTTTCTCTATTCCTTCTACATAAAGCACTTTCGTTGATTTGGAACCCCAGAGAGAGAAATAGCCGGCCGAATCTTTGTTGTAAACTCCCCAGTACGAGCACACACCCTCGTACGGCGGACTGACCGACAGAGGCGGGAATTTGTTGCTCAACGTTATGCTGTATTTAGAATAAACGCTTCCTACACGGATATTCTGAATTGTATTATAACCGTATATGAACCTGGCATAAACATTTCCGTCATTCTTGTCGCATAAGTAAACGGAAACCGATTGACCCGGATCCTGACTTTTATCAATTATGAGGTAATCGAACATTCTTGAAAAAGAAAAATTATAACTTAATGTATCGATTATGCCCTCCCTATATACGGTGTTGTTTTGAAAATTGAATGTTGCGCACTTTATTTGAGAAATATATTGAGGAATCGATATGCTCACGTAATAAACATATACGCTGTTATAAGATCCCAGCGCGAATCCCAGATTCTCTGCAGAGATGTTATCCGATAACTGAACCGGATTTGACCAGGCATTGTTCTGATATCTCGACCTGCCCCATAAAGTGAACGTGTTATTGCTTAACCTCTTCTCGTAAGTTATCACCGAGTAATAAATGTCTTTCATCATCATCGGTTTCCTGAACGTTGCAGTATCCCCTGCTGTCATGTTCGTATCGAGTATAACAGAACCCGTAGGTCCGTTAATCCTTTTTAGAATTATCGCGTTGTTTCTCGTGTAAATGACATTGAACCTTGTTGTATCCTGACATACCACGTAAGGGTCGGCGCAGTTCCCCGCTGTATCAATCGTGAAAATTCCCGACCAACCGCTGTATATGTTATAATACCTGCCGAATATACCGTACTTGCCCGCCAATGAATCCCACCTCTGCCAGGTAATGAATACGTGCGTTACGTAACCGTATCTCGAATCGTTTCCGTGACTCGGATTGATGTTCTTATAAGCCGAATCGCAAACGCTCATCGCTGAATCTACGAGTCCGTACTTGTTCATCCTCAAGAGACAGATTTTAGAATTCGTACCGTAGTATCGCTCGAATGCAAGATAATTGTATTCGTTCTTCCTGTCGCTGCCGTCAAAAGTGCTGAACTTGGGATTCTTATCGACGTATCCGCTCGTCAGTTTGGTCGGCGCGCTCCATAACCACGACTGCGCGTTCGCGTTTCCCGGGAAACAAAAATTTGTCAGCAGGAAGAAAGTTAGAAACGTAAGCAGCGATATTAGCCATCGGCTGTGATATTTCTTTATAATAATATAATTACCGGATAAGCAAGTATAACGTAGTTTTAAAATATTGCGGTCCGATTTAAAAACTTTAATGTCCATATATCCTCCTGTGAAAATTACCTGTTATTAACGTAACTTTCAAGAAACTTTTATAAGAAACAATCTTCCCACACCAATTACCAATCAAGAACCGTCGGTTATCTTATGCTATTCGGATATTCGCCCGGGGTCTAAAAGCAACGAATTAACTTTACACACTCTTCTGCGAATTTTCATTGAATTATCATCAGAAATATCGGATATTAATCGAACAAATCCCATTATGAAAAAATGCTTTCTTCGTCATCTGACAGTTCTTGTTTCCTTATCTTTGACGTCAGTATTTTCGTCCTGCTATACAGTCCTATATACAGCCAATCAACCAGATGTGCCGCTTTTCAAATCGATTAATAAGCACCAGGTGAAAGCGGAAGGCTCTATCGGTACGGCCGGCATCGAAGGAAAAATCGCTTATTCTCCCGTTAATCATCTCGGCGTTATGATTAACGGCTCTTTCCTCACAATGGATGAAAGGAAACAGTATTTCAGGGAGGTCGGTGTGGGCGGCTATACCGGTCTGGCTAAATCGATAACTCTTGAAATGTACGTCGGATATGGATACGGAACCTCTTCCGACACGGCAGGTCTCGTAGGATTCCCGTCAGAGTTTAACAGAAGTTCATACGGGGCTTTTAACAGATGGTTCCTTCAGACAAATATCGGCTATGTTTCCGAAAATTTCGAGGGCGGCTTCGCTATGAGAGTTTCTAACGTGAAGTTTACTAACCTGCGAGATAATTATATTCCTTTTACACGGAGCGAAAGCACTTTCTTTGAACCGTCGTTCGTAGGAAAGATTGGAAGTGAAAACCTGAAGTTCGTCGGCTCGATGACTTTCCCGATGCGCATTAGCGGCGCTCCCCTGTTCGGATTCGATACATTTACAATTTCAACGGGCGTTCAGGGAACGATTTCCTTTTAGAATATTTTATCGGCATCGGGGAGCCGGCATATACAGGATTGTTATCTCCGTAATCGCGTACTAACCGGCAATCTAACCCATTCTCTCTTTCAGTTTTACCGCATACCTGCGGCTAATTACAAGAGGTTCGGCTTTTCCAGTAAGAAAGACCTTGAAAGAATTATTAAACCATTCCTCCACTTTTGAAATATAATTTAGATTCACAATAGCGGTTCTGTGAATTCTGACAAAATAATTTTCCGGCAGACGCCCTTCCCATTCTCGCATCGGCTTCGATGTTAGCCCCTTTGCGCTATTTTTCAGATAGAGTTCTGTGTAGTCTCCTGACGACTCCACTGAAATTATATCCTGAACTCTTACGAATTTCATTTGCGAATTCAACTGAATAAATAAAGTGTCCTCGTATTTAATTTTTTTCGTTTCAGGAGGTTTTGCAGAATCGCTCATAATCCGCTCTAACGTTTTCCGGAGTCTTTCCTGATTCACGGGCTTCATAAGGTAATCAAGCGCGTTCACTTCGAATGCGCGGACGGCATATTCGTCATAGGCGGTGACGAAAACAATCCTTGTACGTGGATTTATTTCTTCAACAAGAGCCAATCCCGACTCGCCCGGCATCTGAATATCGAGAAAAACTATGTCCGGAGAGAGTTTTTCTATTAGCAGCCTTGCCGAGCCTGCATCATCCGCTTCTCCTATTACGTTTACGTTCTCGAAATTCTTTAATATTGAAATTAAATCTTTTCTTGCCAGACGCTCATCATCGACAACAATCGCATTAAAAATCTTTTTCATTTTCTTTCATTTTGATATTTAATGAAACAGACACTCTGCCTTTATCTTCT
>CAZOQR010000203.1:0-4739 GCA_964581915.1 uncultured Ignavibacteriaceae bacterium
TTACTATATTAAATATATTTATACTATATGGTACAAAACCCTAGTATTGCAAATATTGCATTAACAATGGTTTATTTCGCGGATAAAGAACGAAATTGCAATATCCATCATACTAATTGCAATAACTATACCATTATTATAATGAATTCATTGCATCGATTGTAAGTCCGTAAACCTGATGAATTTTCTGTATTAACTCGGGGGTACCTTCTGTAATCCCGTTTTTAGAATTAATTTCAATGGTCTTACAAATTGATGCAAGTTCTTTTGCGCCAATATTCAGACTGGCTCCTTTTAAAGCGTGGGCTGTTTTGGAAAGAGAGTCAAGGTCATCGGATTTTGCTGTTTCTACAATTTTATTGTACAGTTCAGGATATTGCTCGATGTAAAGATTTAAGATTTCCTTAAAAAAATCATTTTCATCATCATTCATTTCTTTCAAACCCTGAATGATTGAGAAATCCAGTAGATCTTCTTTTTTATATTCCATATTATTATTATAATGTTCCTCTTAATGCCTGTTCTCTTTCAATTGATTCAAACAGAGCCTTAAAATTGCCTTTCCCGAAACTTCTTGCGCCTTTACGCTGAATTATCTCGAAAAAAAGTGTCGGTCTGTCTTCAACCGGTTTAGTAAAAATCTGAAGCAGGTATCCGTCCTCATCCCTGTCAACCAGAATGCCTGTTACTTCGAGTGATTTAATATCTTCGTCAATAGTTCCGATACGGTTTAAAAGTTCATCATAATATGTCTTCGGTACTGTTAGGAATTCAACACCTCTTTTTTTCAATTCGGATACAGTAGATAAAATGTCCGTAGTTGTCATTGCGATGTGCTGAATGCCGGGAGTTTTATAGAAATCGAGATATTCTTCTATCTGTGATTTTTTCTTACCCGGTGCAGGTTCGTTTATAGGGATTTTAATCTTGCCCGTGCTGTTCTGCATCACTTTGCTCATTAATGCGGTATACTCTGTTGAAATATCCTTATCATCAAACGACAGCAGTTGGTTGAAACCCATTGTATTCGCATAGAAATCAACCCAGTTAAGCATCTTGCCTAGTTCTACGTTTCCTACCATATGATCCACCGAACGGAGTCCTGTATCGGTTATTCCCTTCGGCGCCCTCGATGTTGCATCAACGAAACCCGGGAAAAAGAGTCCGGAATAGTTTTTTCGCTCGACAAAGGAATGGATCGTATCACCGAATGTTTTTATTGCGGATTTTACAACATTTCCGTTTTCATCCTCAAATGTACGGGGTTCAATAAATGGTATCGCTCCTCTTTTAACGGTTTCTTCGAAAGATTTCGTCGCGTCATCAACTTCGAATGCAACATCGAAAACTCCGTCTCCGTGTTTTTTTACGTGTTCGGCGATTGGCGAATTGTCATCGTATGACGAACTGAGAACAAATCTTATCTTACCCTGTTCGAGCAGGTACGATGCCTTTTGATTGTTTTTTGTTTCGAGGCCTGAATAGCCCGTTAGTTTAAAACCAAATCCGTATTGGTAATATAATGAGGATTGCTTGGCGTTGCCGCAATAGAACTCAATATAATCAATTCTTTTTAACGGGAGAAAATCTTTCATAGCTTATTTCTTTTGTTTTATTCATAAAACAAAATAAATCAGGAATAATTCCAATCAGTACTTGTATTCCCGCGGGTCAATACCCAATTTTGCAATTTTCTGCCTAAGGCTAACAGGATGGAAATTTATTGCCTTAGCAGTAGCGGCAACATTACCCTTGTATAATTTAAGATACTTTATTATGAAATCAATTTCAAAATCCTTAATTATTGCCTCCTTATTCTCGTTATAATCCGCTGAGAATTTTCTTTCGCTTGTCTTTCCGAGTATGTTCACGGGAAGGAGGTCCGGTGTTATCTTATTGTCCTCGCAAAGAATCGTCGTCCTTTCGGCAACGTTCTTCAACTCTCTAATATTTCCCGGCCAGGGATAGTTCAGAAGTATATCTTTTACCCCTTTATCGATGTGCGGTACAGGTTTCTTGTTAGTCTTGCTGAATTCACGGATGAACTTGTCAAAATAATATTCGATATCTTCTTTTCTGTCTTTGAGGCTGGGAAGTTTAAATTCGAATACGTTGAGCCTGTAATAGAGGTCTTCTCTGAATTTTCCGTCAGCGATTAATTTTGTCAGGTCCTGATTCGTCGCGGCGATAATTCTCACGTTAGTAGTCTGAATTCTTGTGTCCCCTACTTTTGAGAACTCTTTCTCCTGAAGCACCCGCAAAAGTTTCACCTGAATTACCGTATCTATTTCGCCTATTTCGTCGAGGAATATCGTACCGTTGTCAGCGATTTCGAAATAACCTTTATGATCCTTTATCGCCCCTGTAAACGAGCCTTTCACGTGCCCGAAAAGTTCCGATTCAAGGAGATGAGGCGGTAAAGCCGCGCAATTCAAAACGACGAACTGCTGATCTTTCCTGTTGCTCGATCTGTGAATGTACTTGGATAATACTTCCTTGCCGGTTCCGTTTGCTCCGGTAATAAGCACCGTTGAATCCGTTCTGGCGACTTTCTTCGCTTCGGACAACATGTCCTTTATTTCTTTGCTCGACGTGTCGTAAACAAACTCCGCTTCGGCGTCATGCTCTACCCTTTCGAGTCTTTGCTTTAACAGAATATTCTCGTGCAACAACTGAATCCGTTCTATTCCTCTCTGGATTGAGAGAAGGAGTTCTTCCTTATTAACGGGTTTTGTAAGGTAATCGAACGCTCCGAGTCGTATTGCATCGACTGCTGAACGTATGGTTGCGAATGCGGTAATAAGTATAACGATGAAGTCAGGCTCAATTTTAAGAGCCTCTTCCGTAAGTTCGATTCCGTTCATGCCGGGCATGTTGAAATCGGTCAATAGTATGTCATACTTGAATTCCTTGATTTTCTCGATAGCGTTCTCACCGCTGTTCACAGTTGTTACGCTGTGCCCGGCGTCTTCAAGAACTTTTCTCAATATTGCTATCGAGGTTATTTCGTCGTCTACGACTAGTATTCTCGCCATCTAATAGGTTTTATCTAACCATTAATTTTATGTATTATGTTTACTTTTTCAATACCATTTTCTTAACATCAAGTTTCTTGCCGTCTGCTATTAACTGATAGAAATAAACACCCGACGGCAGCTCTGAAGCATTCCAGACAAGTGTATATTCTCCTGCTTCTACCTGCCTGTCAACTAATTTTGCGACCTGTCTTCCGAGAATGTCATGAATAACAACTTTCACTAACGAGCTGTTTGGAATGGACAATTTGAACTGAGTTGAAGGATTAAACGGGTTTGGGTAATTCTGGCTAATTCTGAAATTATCCGGGACATTAAACGAAGTTCTTTTAATGTCGACAGAACCGCCGGCGTCTGTTATTCTCTTAACGAAATCCTGATAATACTGATTCGCAATCAACGAATCGTAAATGAACATCATGTTTTCGTCATTGCCCTGATCCGCCGCGTTCGTGTAATTAAAGGAACCTGTTTCGACGACAGGATTGCTCGTCATCAGGTCAGCGTCTATAATTGTGTATTTATCGTGCATCAGCCCGTTAAACGATTCCAAATATACTCTTGCAGGCGGATTCCAGGGTGACGAACCTCCGATGCCCTTCATTTCCTGATACAGGGTGCTGGTAGCATTCGACTGATCAAAAACACCGCGAACCATAAGATTCGGCAGGTTATATTTTGCCTTCATCTTATTCGCAATCGTAAACTGCGTGAAAGAATAAATACAAAAATTAATCGACTTATTCGGCTCGTTATTCAGGAGATTTATAAACTTAGCCGTGCATCCGTCAGAAGGTCCGAAATAAATTTCCACGCGTTTGCCGTTTACATTGAAAACGTGAGGCGTGTTATCGGATTTAGCCGCGCCGAATTTCGCCTGAGACGGATTATTCACATTATTATGCGAACCCCACATTTCTTCAAATTCCCTCGTGTATGTATTGCATATTGACTCGTCCTGAATCAGGATAACATTCTGAGCGTCGCTTACGAACTGGTCATAGGTAATATTAGCCGAACCCGCCCACAGCCACTTGGTAGAATGCGCGGACGTATCCCTTCCGTTAAACACAAAGAACTTATTATGCATAATATAAGAACTTGACGGTCGTATCTGTACAGGTATGCCCGCATTAATTAATTCCTGCATCAGAGACTGGACCACACCTTCTCTGTAATCATATACAATTCTAATCTTCACGCCGCGTGAAAATGCGTTTATTAGTTTCTCTTTAATCGGAGTAAGGTCGTTGAATGAATATATAGCTAAGTCAATTGACGATGTAGCCGCATCAATCAACTGTCCCAATCTCGTTTGGAAATTAGTACTCCCGTTCGCCTTATTGTTTGGAAGAGCAACCGTAGTATCGACCGGGAAATTAAAATAAACTTCCATCGCACCGGTTGAGCCTACCGGCGATGCTGTAGAGAAATACTTGACTACAGAACTCGTACCCGTTGTATTTGTCGATGAAACAAGCGCGTAATAGATCTTCCCGGGAAGAAGATTTGTAAGGTTTACGGTATGCGAAGTCACCTGTGAAGCATTATATACTGAATCTGTAAATACAACCGGCTGATACAACGAATCAGATATGAAGTATTTTACTTTTGTATCTCCTGCTGAGACAGTGGTAAAACTTAATGTCACCGAGTTGCGTGTTATATTTGATTCAACCGGAGAGGCGGAAATCACCGGACCCC
>CAZOQR010000204.1:0-4677 GCA_964581915.1 uncultured Ignavibacteriaceae bacterium
TCAACCTAATTCTTAACTTTCTCCTGATACCGAAATACGGAATGACAGGAGCGGCGGGTTCCACTCTTGTAACTTACCTGTTCATGCTCGTTTATCTCTACCTGCGCTCACAGCGAATATACAGAATTGATTACGAAACCGTTAAAATCCTTGTCATTGCTGCGTTTGCGGGGATTTGCTATTTGCTATATTACATTTCTTCGTTATGTTTCGGTAACGTAATTTTAATAATTATTTCATTTCTCCTCATAATATTTTTCGTACTTTCATTGCACCTTTCGGGCGCTATAAAATTAACCACTGTAAAATCAATATTTATAAATCGCACCTAAAGTATAACTTTATTTATTTTTCTCTTGACAAATAAGAATAATGTACTTATGTTTGTAGTAGATGGATGAGATAAAATAAGAATTACCCTTTCTTATTTAAAACCAATCCGGTTGTTGCAGAGCGATAACCGGATTTTTTATTGTGTCAAACCTGTAAAACAAATAATCATTATTGCAAATTATGGTTTGTGCTTCAAATATTTTATATTTAAATTTTAGAAACAAGCAGCAATCAGGTTTATTTATAGACGAAATTATCTATAAAATGTAAAATAATTGAAATCCGCATGAGAGTTTTAGCATTATTATCAGTCCTATTCTTCGTATTTAATTTCTTTCCGGGTTCTTGTTTTTCTCAGGCGGAATCCGATATGGGTGTTGGTGTGAATTTTGGGGTTCGATATATCAAGATGCCGGGTCTTTTTGATGGTGTGACCATCAACGCAGGAGTGCAGTCAGGTTTATTTGCCGATGTTATTGCTTTCTCTGAAATTTCGATTAACAATGTTACAGGTGAAAGTAGTTTTGACAGATTTTTCGAACTTAATCTTGGCGTAAAAACAAATTCACGCAGCGATGATCTGGCATATTTTAAGGGCGGATTGGGTATCACATCCGGTCTTCCAAATAACGATTTTCCCGGGGTTGATTTTAATGCGGGTTTAGGACATAACTTCTACATCAATCAGAACCTATCTTTTTGTCCCGAATTTTCATTCCACATACTTCCCAGGATCAGCAAGGCATATTATAATATAGGAACTGAAATTCGGTTTTATATAAAGTGACAGTTGCAGAACAATGGGATTATAGTATTATAATGTCAAATCAGTTATTAGATAGTTGAATATCATTCTTTACAATTCCCGTTTAATATTGATTTATGAGTATTTTATTCCTGATATACAAAAAAATGAACCGGGAACTAACCACGTTCATTATTTTCCACTTTCAAGAAGAGTTTTTCTTTCCTAAATTACACAATAGTAAAATTTTAATCATATAATATGATGAAACATCTACTTCCCCTATTTATCATTGCGCTGATTATCGCGTTTTCAAATTCAGCATTTTCGAATGTTGTTCCGCAAAGCGGCGCGGGTGATGGTATTAAAGTAAAGGTAATCGAATCAAGAAACGGATACACGAAACTTGAGTATGTATTCGGCGGATTCGATTCAAAAGAAATTAAAATCAACGGCAACACTTATATCTCCGTGTCCGCGCCAGACATGTCGTGGTTAATGGAGAAAGGCAATCCCGAATTGCTGACTTACAAGAGAAGTCTCCTGATTCCCGACAACACGGCGATGAATTACAGGATACTTTCGCAGGAAACCGAAATTATATCGACGCTTCCTGTGATGCCTTCAAAAGGGCACTTCACGAGAGACATAGACCCGAATACCGTTCCTTACACTTTCAGCGGTGTATATACAACGGACAGATATTATCCGGCGGATAATATTTCCTTTGACACTCCGTATGTTTTGAGGGACTTCAGGGGAATGGTAGTTCAATTCAATCCCATGCAGTATAATCCCGTACAGGGCAAACTGAAAATCACAAAGAAGATTACAGTCGAAATATTTTCCGACAATAATAAAAAAGTTGTAAACCCGCTGCTCAGGCTGAATCCTCTGACGAGAATATCGGGCGAGTTCGCGGGAATTTACAGGGACATGTTCCTGAATTACGGTACCGGGGATTTAAGATACGATTCGATTCCCGAGCCCGGAAAGATGCTAATAATCTGTCCGACGTCATACATGACGGCGATTCAGCCGCTCGTGCAATGGAAACAGTCGAGGGGACTCAACGTGACTGTTGCTGAATATCCTACTGTGACAGGCTCAGGCAACACGGCGATAAAGACATACATACAGAACATGTACAATTCCGCGGGTTCGGTCACGTACATAATATTAGTCGGTGACGTAGCGGATGTACCGACCTTGAACGGTCAGTACGAATCCGCCCCGTCCGATCCCTGCTACGTGAAACTGGCGGGAACGGATGCTTATCCCGACGCGTTCATTTCGAGAATATCCTGCCAGAACGCGGCGAGCATAGATTACGTCGCAAAGAAATTCATAAAGTTTGAAAGAGATATAGAGTTCGGAGCATCGTGGTATTCGAAGGGTACCGGAATAGGCGGTCCGGATGTTGGCGGTTCGCCTCCGTATGCCGATTCAATAAGAATGAACTGGGTAAGAGACACGCTTATGGCTTATGGATTCACGCAGGTCGATAAAGTGAACGGACCTGTCGCAACACCTCAGACGCTTATAAACAGCCTTAATGACGGCAGATACGTGCTGAATTATATCGGACACGGTTCGGGGACATCCTGGAGCAATACGGGATTCTCAGTATCGAACGCGTATCAACTTGCAAACGGCTGGAGGCAGCCATTCCTTGTTGACGTTGCCTGTCTTAACGGAAACTTTACACTTAATGAATGTCTTGCCGAGGCATTGCTGAGAGCAGGAGACACGGCAAACGCAAAGGGCTGTGTTACGATTTACGCTTCCTCGACGAATGCAAGTTGGGTTCCTCCCTGCGACATGCAGATAGCGTCGATGAGGCATCTTGCAAGACAATCAAAGAAAACAGCGGGCGCGATCTCCTTCTTCGGCCTCATGGCAGCGATGGACATTAACGGAGGCAGCAGCGGTGAGGGTCTTAAGTTGATGGAGCAGTACAATATATTCGGCGACTGTTCGCTGCTTCTGACGCGCGGAGTTCCGTTAGGACCCGCTATTACACACAATCAACTCCCGAATACTGAAAACCTCGCAGGACCGTACGTCGTGAACGCGACTATCAATACACTAAACTCGGGATTAGTGACCGGGAAGACCAAACTTTTCTGGACAAGAGGAACGAGTTTCACGGACAGCATAGTTATGACGAACACGGGCGGTTTCAACTGGTCGGCAAGCATTCCCGGAAACGGTTCGGCAGCGGTTTACAGATATTACATCAGCACTATCGATTCTTTAGGAAGGACAGCCAAGGCGCCCGGCGGCGCACCGGCGAACTATTTCTCATTTACCGCTTCGACGGATAACGTAAAACCGGTAATAACTCATACGGGTTTGCAGGACGTTCCGAAATCGGTTTGGCCTGCGACAGTTACCGCTTCCGCGACGGACAACATCGGCATCGATTCCGTCTGGGTGAGATGGTACATAAACAACACATCGACCGGAATAAAGCATTTCAAATTACTGAATACATCCGGTTCGAATTTCGCCGCGGCGTTTAATTCTTCGCAGGCGCAGGTGAATTACAACGATTCCGTATTCTACAGAATATTCGCCAGAGACAATTCGAGCATGCACAACACCGACTCGACCGGAGTATATAAATTCAAGATCATAAATCTTGTCAACTGCTGTATCGGAACGGGAACAACTTCTTCGAACTATCCGTTTACTACTTACTGGATGGACGGAAGGACGCAGATGCTCTTCACCGCCGCCGAATTAACGGCAGGCGGAGCGGCATTGAACAGCGCGATTACAAAACTCGGATTCAACGTTATCTCGGCATCAAGCCAGGTAATGAGCGGGTTCAGCGTGAAATTCCAGCACACATCGCTCACGACACTTTCCGCCTGGGTGACCACGGGCTGGACTACGGGATTCACGGGAACTTATACCGTACCGGGAACGGGCTGGCAGTACATTAACATGACCGCTCCTTATTTCACTTATGACGGCGCGAGCAATCTTCTGGTAGAGGTATGTTTCGATAATTCTTCTTACACCGCCTATTCACCTGTTTATTCGACAGCCGCACCAAACATGACGCGGGGATATTATACTGATAACGCCTCGGGCTGCACGATGACGAGCGGCTCGGCTCAGTCGAACAGACCGAACGTATGCTTTACTCTGACGACGCTGACCGGTCTCAGCGGCAACACGAGCGTGATTCCCGATAAATACGAACTGGCGCAGAATTATCCTAATCCGTTCAATCCCGTTACGAAGATTAATTTCGCTCTTCCGAAACAGGGACTCGTTACGCTTAAGATATACGACGTGCTCGGCAGGGAAATTAGAACACTGGTTAACGAGGTAAAGCAGGCGGGAATCTACTCGGTTGATTTCAACGGGGCGGAATTCTCCAGCGGCGTTTATTTTTACCGTCTTGAATCCAAAGATTTCGTTGACGTGAAGAGAATGATACTTATCAAATAAAAATATTGCTTTAATCTTTTAGGGGGCAATCTCGGTATGCCCCCTTTTTTTATATCAAAAATCAAAAATAAAATATCAAAAATATAAAACCCAGGGTAGTGTAATATAGACCAGCCCCTTAAAAGTTGAAAATC
>CAZOQR010000205.1:0-4643 GCA_964581915.1 uncultured Ignavibacteriaceae bacterium
CGGTTTGATGAACCTTCACAAGTCAGAGATTGGGAATGAAGGATATAAAAAAATAATTTGGACATCGTTCTTACGCTTGAGCGTAGGAACGAGTTATGATAAAATAGGCTTCCAAAGCCGGAGTTCGCCACAGCGAATCTTTGACCCGGGAATGAGTAAAGGGAATATTGTTCTTTTACTTAGTGAAGTTTTCTATGTATTCGGGGACTTCGGGTTCGCCATTGAAGAAGTCGCCGCGTTTGCCCTGAGTTATTGCCCACCTGTGGAGCCAAGATATTCCGGCTTTTCTATAGAATTCGTCCTTGCTCCTGTAGCAATCGTCTTTGACCGCATCATCGAACGTGATAAATTTATAACCTTTTTTCAGGTACATCGCGAACAATCTGTCGAAATTATCGGCGTTTAAAAGATTCGCGTGAGAAAGCAGAATATGGCTGATGTTATATCCGAAAAGTTTTACAGACTGTTCTTCGTAATAATCCAGGACTCTTTCCATATAAGAGATGTATTCATCGCCGATTAATTTCTTCAGGGAATCATTCTTTTCAAATACGGCTTTTTCGTAAGCGGATGCAAATATATAGTCGGCGTTATCAATCGTAACAGGTGTAACCACATATCCCCTCTCATCGAGGTAATTCTGAAGCGAGTCCGCTTTTTCTTTAGTTTCTCCGCGGAAGAGAAACGGATGTCGGAAATATTTTAACTCTTTGCCGAACGACTTTAAAAGGTCGTTTAGAATCGGTTCACCGTCAGTAATATCCAGAACGAATTCGGCAAAAGTAATCGTGTTATAATTCTTGTGAGCGAATGTATGGTTGGAAAGGTCGTGTCCGCCTTCAAGCCACTTCTTCAGAAGGCCGTAGCGTTCAGGGTAGAATGTCCTGCCGTTATATAGTTTACCCGCGTTAACCGCGCCAATCGATTTGATGCCGTACTTTTTAAGAGCGGTGAGTATGTTATCCGTAATGTAATTATACGTATCGATATCCTTGAAATATTTAGTAACTACCGGAAGGTCGTCGACGGTGATGCAGATTTCGCGCTTAATTTCCTGAGAGCGGACAGTGCACGAAGCCGAGAAGAGTACAGCGAACAGAATTACCGAGATTAAACATTTCATATTAATGTCTCCCTGAAATCGCTCCCCTGAGCAAGAATTTGAAACCGAATATTCGGCAAGGGAACGGGATTTTAGAAAAGTTATTTTAAAACGCTTTTAAATATTTTAACGGCATCAGCGACTTCGTTCATCGAAACGTCCATATGAAATACGGCGCGAACGCTCGTCGTTGTTCCGGCGGAGAAGAGCACGCCTTTTTGTTTCATCAACGACAGGAAATCGCTTCTCTGCATACCATTGATTTCAAAAAGAACCATATTCGTATGAACAGTATCTAGGTCAAGTTTCACGGCAGCGACAGAAGATATTTCGCGCGCAAAATATTTCGCCTTTTCGTTGTCATCTTTCAGGCGGTTGACGTTATTATCGAGGGCGTAAATCGCCGCGGAAGCAAGAATTCCCGACTGCCTCATACCTCCGCCGAGAATTTTTCTCCACTTATGCGCCCGCGCGATGAATTCGGCGTCACCGCAGAGTATAGAGCCTGCGGGGGCTCCGAGTCCCTTCGAGAAGCAGAAGGAAATCGAGTCGCAGTATGACGCATATTCTTTCACGGTTATACCCGTTTCAACGAACGCGTTGAAGATTCTCGCGCCGTCCATGTGAATTTTGATTCCGTTATCGCGGGCGAACTTTGAAATTTCTTTTATATTATCGATAGGAAGAATCGCGCCGCCTCCGCGGTTATGAGTGTTTTCAAGACAGATTAATCTTGTAACCGGGAAATAATACTCTTTAGACCTGACGCGTTTCCGGATGTCATCAATCCGCATGACGCCGTTCCTGCCGGGAATCGTGACCATCTGCACGCTTGAAATAATCGCAGGAGCGGATGTTTCGTAGTTGAAGATATGGGATTCTGCTTCGCAAATCACCTCGTCGCCCTGAATTGTATGAGATTTTACGGCGAGTTGATTTCCCATGCATCCCGTCGGAACGAAGAGCGCTTTTTCCTTGCCTGATATTTCAGCGCATTTTTCCTGCAGTCTGTTGACTGACGGGTCTTCGCCGAACACGTCATCGCCGACTTCGGCGTTCATTATCGCCTCCCTCATTGCTTTGGAAGGTTTCGTAACGGTATCGCTTCTAAGGTCTATGTATTTCATTTCTCGAAAAGTTTTTCCTGGTTTTGACCGTTGCCGTTGCCGTTCTCCTTGTCATCTTCGGCTATGCGGGCAACCGCGGAAATTCTGTCGTTTTCGCTGATTCTTATCAACTTGACACCCTGCGCATTGCGTCCCATCACGCGAATGTCTTTCATTTTTTGTCTGATCAATATGCCACGCGTGGTAATTATCATCAGGTCATCCGTATCGGTAACTTCCTTAATTGAAATCAGTTTCCCGACTTTGTCTGTAGTTTTGACCGTGATGACTCCTTTTCCGCCTCTGTTAGTAATTCTATAGTCGCTGAGGTCGCTTCTCTTGCCGAAACCTTTTTCAGTAACGACGAGAATAGTCGCGCTTGCGCGCACGACCGCAATCATACCGACAACGAAATCGCCTTTGGCGAGTTTCACGCCGCGCACGCCCGTCGCCGTTCTTCCCATCTCGCGCACCTGAGATTCGTTGAACCTGATAGCGAGACCGTTATGGGTGCCGATTACAATTTCCTGATGACCGTTAGTAAGTCTCACCTCGACCAAAGCGTCGCCGTCGACTATATTAATCGCGTTTATTCCGTTTCTTCTGATATTCGAATACGCGTCAAGTTTTGTTTTTTTAATGACGCCGAGTTTGGTTATCATCGTCACGAAAAGTTCTTCCTTGAAATCCTTAACCATAAGGAACGCGGAAATGTTCTCGTCCTTTTCTTTCTCGATAAGGTTAAGAATGGATTTTCCGCGCGAAGCCCTTGAGCCTTCGGGGATATCATAAACCTTGAGCCAGTAGCATTTTCCTTTATCGGTAAAGAACATTATGTACTGATGCGTGGAGCCGATGAACATATGCTCGATGAAATCCTCTTCGCTGCTGCCTGTAGTGGCCGCGGTAATTCCTCTTCCGCCCCTGCCCTGCGACTTATACGAAGAAACGGGGATTCTTTTTATGAAGCCCTTGTTCGAGATAGTAATCACCACGTCTTCTTCCTTAATAAGTTCCTTGAGCATTTCATCGTCTGACATTTTTTTCACATCATGAATTATCGCGGTTCTTCTCTCGTCTCCGTATTTCTCTTTCAGTTCTTTAAGGTCGCCCGCGATTATTTCTTTTCTAAGGTCTTCGCTTGCGAGTATTCTTTTGAGTCTTTCGATTGTTTTTAAAAGTTCCTTGTACTCTTCTTCGATTTTCTTTCTTTCGAGTCCGGTGAGTCTCTGCAGTCTCATCTCAAGAATCGCCACGGCCTGAAGTTCCGAAAGTTTAAATTTCTTCATCAGTCCTTCTTTTGCCGTAGGGGTATCTTTTGATTTCTTGATGAGTTTAATAATTTCATCAATGTTATCGAGAGCGATTATATATCCTTCGAGAATATGCGCCCGTTTTTCCGCCGCGTCGAGTTCATATTTAGTCCGTCTGACAATCACATCGAGTCTGTGTTTTATAAAATATGTCATCATATCCTTGAGGTTGAGGACTCTGGGTACTCCGTCAACGAGCGCGAGGTTAATAATGCCGAAAGTAACCCTCATCTGCGTGTGCTTGTAGAGGTTGTTCATAATAACGTTCTGGTTGGCGTCGCGCTTCAGACCGATTACGATCCTCATTCCGTCCCTGTCGCTTTCATCGTTAATCGACGCGATGTCTTCAATCTTCTTATCCCTAACGAGTTGCGCGATAGTTTCGATGAGCGAGGCTTTATTCACCTGATACGGCAGTTCGGTGATTATAATATTCTGTTTTCCGTTTCTGTCGGGTTCTATGGACGCTTTTGCCTGAAGAATAAGTTTTCCGCGTCCGGTTTCATACGATTCGATTACAGGTTCATAACCGTAAATTATACCGCCGGTCGGGAAATCGGGAGCGGTAACATATTTCATCAGTTTCTTAACTGTCGCGTCCGGATTCTTAAGAAGGTAAATCAAGCCGTCGCAAATTTCGGTAAGATTATGAGGCGCTATATTGGTCGCCATTCCGACAGCGATACCGTTAGAGCCGTTCACGAGAAGGTTCGGAAGAACGGAAGGAAGAACCGCAGGTTCTTTAAGGGTTTCGTCGAAGTTCGGAACAAATTCCACTGTATTCTTATCAATATCCTGAAGCATAGTTTCGGCAATCTTCGACAATCTCGCTTCCGTATAACGCATAGCTGCGGGCGAGTCGCCGTCAATCGAGCCGAAATTTCCCTGTCCGTCAACGAGCGTATACCGCAGCGAATAATCCTGCGCCATTCTCACCATCGTATAATACACGGCGCTGTCGCCGTGCGGGTGATATTTACCGAGGACTTCACCGACGATTCTCGCGGATTTTTTATAAGGTTTATTCGAAGCCAGGCCGAGTTCGCTCATACCGAACAGCACGCGTCTGTGAACGGGTTTAAAGCCGTCGCGCACGTCGGGAAGGGCTCTTGAAACAATAAC
>CAZOQR010000206.1:0-4643 GCA_964581915.1 uncultured Ignavibacteriaceae bacterium
TTATCACGAAGATTACCAGAACAACGACAAGATAAAATAACGGATTAGTATTTTTCATTTTCCGATTTTGTTATCATAATTTGGAAGCAGTATATTGCTTCCTTTAAATTAATATACAACTTTACAGTTTTAACTTATTGCTATTAAATTTCATTATCAAGATTAATTTTTCTGTGGCAATGAATTTTGTTTTTGTGAATTACATGAAAAATATTTTTAGTATATTTATGCGGAAGCATGTATAATCGAACAGGCGGATGCCTTTGTTCATTTATTGCTTTCGTCGTAAATGC
Source organism: uncultured Ignavibacteriaceae bacterium (assembly GCA_964581915.1). Lineage (GTDB taxonomy): Bacteria > Bacteroidota > Ignavibacteria > Tepidaquicellales > Tepidaquicellaceae > CAIKZJ01. The sequence goes on from CAZOQR010000206.1 coordinate 294, forward strand.
AAAAACTTTAAACTCTGTACGTCATGACTGCAAAGATATTTTTTCTAACTTTATTTTGCTTGATGTTTAATTTCAGTATGTTCGGATTCGCTCAGGTTGACTCCGTCGATGTTGATAAGTTTGATGAACTCAGAAATCAGGGCTATACTATAATCGACGTGAGAACCGCTGAGGAGTTTGGCGAAGGTCATATCGAATCCGCTGTCCTTATTAACCTGCATTCGTCTGACTTTCTCGATAGAATTAATTCCCTCGATAAATCAGGAAGGTATCTCGTCTATTGCAGAAGCGGCAGGAGAAGCGCGAAAGCCGTGCAAATAATGCTCGATGCGGGTATCAGAGAGGCGCTCAACCTCTCGGGAGGCATTATCGCCTGGAAAAACGCCGGCAAGTCCGTCGTGAACTGACTTCATATGTCGAATGTCTTTCCGAATTTAACAATGTCGTAATCGTATTTCTTACGTATCTTGTCTATGTTGCGCACTAACCTGTTCAGTTTTTCCTCGTCTCTGAACATGTCCTCCTGTATGCTCTCGTCATTCGATATGAGGTCTCCGAACCTTACTCCGACGAGCCGTATCGGCTTCCCTTTCTTCATCAGCGTCCTGAACAGTTTTACCGAGTCGTCGTAAAAATCCATCTCGACGTTCGAATGCCTGTCTGTTGTCTTTGTTTTCTGATTGACCGTGAAATCCGCGTACTTCACCTTCACCGTCAGGTTGTTTGACCTGTATCCCTTCCTCCTCATTCTCGAACACGCTTTCTCAAGAACGTAGTATAATTCCTTCTCGAGATATTCAAGGTCGTCGCTGTCGAAATTCAGTGTGCTCTCCTTCGATAATGACTTCTGCTCGTAATCTTCATACAGCGTTACTTCCCTTCTGTCTATGCCGTTTGCGACGTTAATAAGGTATGACGAATGCATCCCTATCTCTTCCTCAAAAAATGTTTTGTCGAATTTCCTTATGTCTTTTATCTTAAATATCCCGTACTTGTTAAGATGTTTTAATGTGGCTTTCCCTACTCCGGGTATTCTCTCCACCGGAAGCCCGTCAAGAAATTCCTTTTCCTTGCCCGGCTTTATGTGAGTGATTCCGTCAGGCTTGTTCTGCTTTGAGGCTATCTTTGAACATACCTTGTTTGTCGATATTCCTATTGAGCACGTTATCTTTAATGTATTCTTGATTTCCTCTTTGAGCCTGTAAGCGAGTTTGTACGCGTCCCCGCCGTACTCCCTGAGAACGTCCGTGACGTCAAGATATGCTTCGTCAATCGACATCGGCTCGATGAGAGGAGTGTATCTTGAAAATATATCCCGCACACGCTTCGAGAAATGCCCGTACAGTCCCCTCGTTCCGCGTATGAAATTTCCGTCAGGCGCCAGTTGCATCGCCCTCGTCAGCGGCATTGCCGTTCTTATTCCCCTCTGCCTCGCGAGATAATTCGGACAACTCACGATGCTTCTGACGTCCTTGCGCGTTCCGCCTACTATCAGAGGCTTGCCCCTTAATTTCGGGTTCACCGCCTCTTCGCAGGATGCGAAGAATGCGTCCATGTCAACGTGCAGTATTGTCCTTTCCTTTTCCACACCCTAAAATATTAATTATGTATCGCAAATACATCTCAAAATATATTCCTTCGCGGTGACCATTCTTTGTTTAAAAAAAATCTTTGTGAATTTCTTTTATATTTTACGAAACTTTATTTTTAATTATATTTGACGGATGAAAAAAACGCTTTCGCTAATATTGCTTATGTCTCTCTTCTTTGGCGCATTGTATGCTCAGAATAATCCCGTTATTATAAGCGGCAATCCTGAACTTAAAGGATTTAAAACAAGAAATTTCGTTCAACTTACACTGCAGGGCGGTTTCATGGTGCCGGTCGGCACATACCTCTCGGATAATTATTTTAACAGCGCTATTGTCGGCGCGGATGTCGCGTACAGAATAAATACTGAAGTTGCTCTGTACGCCGAAGTAAGATACATTGCTCTCTCTCTTAAGGATACGCTCGGCCCTTCATCGGGTTACCTCGAAGCGAACATAGGACCAAGATTCTATTTCAGACCTAAATGCTACCGCTCGAGTTTCTTTATTGAAGCGGGTGTGGGCCCGTACATTTTCTTCCAGGGCTCCGCAACTACTCCTGATTTGAACTATGAATCAAAATCCGAGTTCCGCATGGGCGCTAACGCGGGCCTGGGCGGCGAACTCGTTCTTACTAATTCTCTTTTCATTACTCTGAAAAGCAAGATTAACACAATTTTCTATCCATTCGGTTCTACTACTTTTATTAGCGGCATCGGCGGATTCACTATAAGATTTTAAACTATGAATGGAACTGATGTTTTCATTATTGCGGGTGAAGCATCGGGCGACTTGCACGCTTCTAATCTGATAAGTCAGATTAAGTCTGTTAATCCCGGCCTGTCCGCTGAAGGAATTGGCGGACGCAAACTCGAATCCGAAGGCGTCAGACTCATTTTCGATTACTCCGAAGTCAATTTCGTCGGCTTTAAGGAAATCGCTGATAACTACAAACAAATACGCGCAAAACTCTTTGAAACAAGAGACTATATTCTCCGGACTAATCCTTCGGTAGTGATTCTTACCGACTTCCCGGGATTTAACCTCAGACTCGCTAAGGAAATCCGTTCCGATTATAAAGGTAAAATTGTTTATTACATTACCCCGCAGGTCTGGGCCTGGCATCCCGGACGCGTCAAGCAGTTGAGGAAATACGTCGATTTGTGCCTCGTGATTTTTCCTTTCGAAGAAAAATTCCTCAGGAGCGAGGGCGTCGAAGCCCGTTATGTGGGTCATCCGCTGATTGCTCCCGTAGATGAATTTCTGAAGGGAAAGGAAAAAAAGATTAATCCGATGCCCGTCGTTACGATTATGCCCGGAAGCAGATTGCAGGAGATAAAAAGAATCCTCCCCGTTCTCGCTGAAACTGCAGATGAGATGATTGAGAAATACGGATGCCGCGTGAATCTCCTCTGCTCGGAAAATATTCCCGAAACCGTGTTCGATGAATTTGCTCTTCATCCCGATATCCGCCGCGTGTGTTCGCGCCTGAATTATGAAACAATTTATGATTCCGATTTCGTAATCACTAAGTTCGGTACCGCAACTCTCGAATGCGCGCTCCTCGGCACGCCGTTCTGCGCCGTGTATAAATCGGGAGGACTGAATTACTATATCGCGAAAATGATGATTAAAACGGAATTCGTTTCACTCGTAAACATAATTCTGGAAAAAGAAATCGTGAAGGAATTTATACAGAAAGACTTTACTAAAGAAAATATATTAAACGAATTCCTTAACGTCTTCAATGACGATAAATACAGGAACATAATGAACGCCGGCTTCATTCTGCTGAGGAATTACTTCGATAACGTTATTATCGGGAAATCCGCGCCTCAAATAATTTCCGAACTTATCACCTGAACGGTATGAGCATTCTCAGACTTTTGCTCTACCCGCTCTCGCTGATTTACGGCGCTTTCGTAATCGCAAGAAACATCCTCTTCGATATTAAAATTTTACGCTCTTATAAATCGTCCGCGAAGGTTATCTCCATCGGCAATATTACGACAGGCGGAACGGGCAAGACTCCCTTTGTTATTTACCTCGCGGAAATGCTTCTGAACCTTAATAAATCCGTCTGCGTCATCTCAAGAGGTTATATGAGAAAATCGGAAGGCCTGACCGTCGGATTCGACGGGAAAAAAATCTGCGGGGATATTTCGTCCGTCGGTGACGAATTGTCAATGATTATCGGACGCTTCAGCATCTTCACGGACAGATTCTTCGCTATCGCGGACAGCAATAGAGTCCGTGCCGTCAAATATGCGGAATCGGAATTTAAACCGGATATAATCTTGCTCGATGACGCGTACCAGCACAGATTTATTAAAAGAGACCTCGATATCGTTATCGTAAGCGCCGAACAAAACACGCTTGTGTACAAAACGCTCATCCCTTCAGGCAACCTTCGCGAGCCCTTCGCCTGCCTCTGCAGAAGCGGTCTTATCGTCCGCAATTATAAATTCTCGGAATGCAAGGATGGTTATCCGCTCAATAAGGTGCACGAAATCCGCATATGCTATGAATGCGAAGGCTTGTTCGACGCGCTGGGAAACCCGCCCGATACTCCGGTGAAAAACGTCGTTGCGGTATCAGGCATCGCAGGCAATAAAAGTTTTGTGAAAACACTGAATAAATTCGGTTATGTCGTTAGCCGTGCTTTTGAATTCGGAGACCACCATTCCTACTCGCAGCAGGATATCGATTACATCCTGAATCAATCGGAAAACGACGCCGTTTTTGTTACTACGGAAAAAGA
>CAZOQR010000207.1:0-4639 GCA_964581915.1 uncultured Ignavibacteriaceae bacterium
TGGAGCGGCCGCGTAAGCCCGTCAGGGAAATATCGCCGTGAAAGCGGCGGTATATGACGGATAAGTTTATTGACTTTTCTTAATATTATAAATAAGTTGCTTGTAACAACTTATGCTAATAGCATATAATAATCGTGAATACGCCTCATTACTTTTATAACCAGAACGGAGATTTTGGTTTTGCGCCTTCGCGGCGCTCGCTTAAGAGCGGCGCTCGGCAAATCGCTTTATCGAATATTTTATGACCCGAAAATTACATTGAACAAAAACACGAATATTTTGAGATTCTACTTGCTTTTGCGGGGATGCCCCGTACCGGCAAATTGACTAAAGAATAAACATATATGAAAAAAATTTTCTTAATCGTTTTAATTCTGGGAATCGGAATAGCGGCCGTTTTCACCCTGCTTCGTTCCGACAAGATTGAATCCCCGGGTCTCTCATTGCTGAAGGATAAATTGTCGGTTAAAAATGTTCCATCGGTACAGCACAAGAAATTCGATATCCTTAAGAAGAAATTTGACAATCCCGGGCAGGTAACAGAAGCCTGCATCTCTTGCCATACCGAGCGCCACCTGGAGGTGATGAAATCGAATCACTGGAACTGGGAAAGGGAAGAATATGTCGAAGGACGGGGAATTGTCTATCTGGGAAAGAAAAACGCGGTAAATAATTTCTGTATCGGTGTTGAAGGAAATGAATTAAGCTGCGCGAAGTGCCACATAGGATTCGGAATGAAAGAGACAGATTTCGATTATTCGGAATCCAAAAATATTGACTGCCTTGTCTGCCACGACAATACGGAAACGTACGCTAAAGCCCCCGAAAAAGGAGGCGCGCCGGAACCGAGGCTTGATTTGAACAACATTGCGCAAAACGTAGGAAAACCAAAGCGGACGAATTGCGGAGTATGCCATTTCTATGGCGGCGGCGGCAATAACGTTAAACACGGCGACCTCGATGAGGCGATGTTTGAAACGACGAAAAATATCGATGTCCATATGGGAAAAGACGCGTCAAATATGCAATGCGTTGATTGCCACTTAACCAGCAAGCACAACATCAGCGGAAAAATGTACTCTTTATCTTCGATGAACAGAAACCGCTCGACCTGCGAACAATGCCATACGGAAAATCCGCACGATGACGGAATCCTGAATAAGCATACCCTGAAAGTCGCCTGCCAGACCTGTCACATACCCGTGTACGCGAAAGTTAACGCGACAAAAACCAACTGGGACTGGTCATCAGCCGGACAGTTGAAAGACGGAGAACCGTTTGAAGTTGACGATACCTCGGGAAATCATCTTTATCTCTCAATTAAGGGAAGTTTCACCTGGGGTAAGAATCTGAAACCCGACTACATCTGGTTTAACGGCACCGCAACACATTATTTGCTCGGCGATAAAATTGAAGACACCGCTAAACCCGTGATTCTGAACAGCCTGAAAGGCTCTTATTCAGACAAAGTATCGAAGATTGTTCCGGTAAAGATTCACACCGCGAAACAGCCTTTCGACCCAGTGAATAAATTGCTTATTCAGCCGAAGTTGTTTTCGGAAAATAAAGGCGAGGGCGCATTCTGGAAAGATTTTGACTGGAATAAAGCCTCGGAAGAAGGCATGAAAGTCGTTAACCTGCCGTTCAGCGGTAACATTTCCTTTATTAATACAATTATGTACTGGCCCGTTAACCACATGGTTTCGATAAAAGAAAATTCCGTCAAATGCGTCGAATGCCACACGAACAATGGCAGCAGGCTTGCGGGATTGAATGATTTTTATATGCCCGCAAGAGACAGAAATAACATTGTCGAAGCAGCCGGCTATGCCTTGCTGGCTCTGTCTTTCGTCGGAGTGCTATCACACGGAATTGTTAGAATCGTTTCTTCAAGAAAAAACAGGAGAAGATTATGAAACAGAAAGTGTATATTTATAAAGCGTTCGAAAGATTCTGGCACTGGATGCAGGCAATATTGATTTTCTTTCTTGCGTTCACGGGATTTGAAATTCACGGCACGTTGAGTTTTCTCGGGTATCAAAACGCGGTGAGGTACCACAACATCGCCGCGTATGCGTTCATTGTGCTTATAATATTCGCCGTGTTCTGGCATTTTGCAACGGGAGAATGGAGACAGTATCTTCCTACGTTCGGAAATATTAAAGCGCAGATATATTATTATCTTTTTGGAATTTTCAAGAACGCTCAGCACCCCACAAAGAAAACGGTTTTAAGCAAACTTAATCCTCTGCAGAAACTTGTCTATTTGGGGCTTAAACTGCTCGTGATTCCCGTTATGGTAGTTTCGGGCTTGTTGTACATGTTCTACAGGTATCCTCAGGAAGGTACAATCGAAGGATTAAACCTCGATTCGGTCGGCGTGATAGCGGTATTTCATACGGCGGGCGCGTTCCTGCTGCTGGCTTTTGTAGTTGTGCACCTGTATCTTATTACTACGGGAACAACCGTAACTTCCAATTTAAAAGCAATGCTTACAGGGTACGAGGAACTTGAGAAATCCGAAGAACACGGCAGCGAAATAAAAAATGAGAAAAACAAAGAGTATAAAAAAGAGGTAATCTATGAATGAAAAGAAATTTATGAATCCCTATCTGGCGGGATTCTTTCTCGGATTGATTCTTCTCGCCACTATCTACATAACAGGAAGGGGGCTTGGAGCAAGCGGAGCCGTAAAAAGCGTTTATACCGCGGCTGTTGAGAACATACTTCCCGGTTATACCGCGAATGCGTTGTATTATCAGGAATACTCTAAAGAGCATCCGGGAAATCCGCTTAAGAACTGGCTGGTTTTTGAAGTGATTGGTGTGGTTATCGGAGCGTTTATTTCAGGACTAATATCAAACAGGCTAAAATTCAAACTCGAACATTCACCGAAAAGTACCGCGAAAATCAGAATTGCCGGAGCGCTTATCGGAGGATTCCTGTTCGGATTCGGAGCGCAGCTCGGAAGGGGATGCACCAGCGGCGCGGCATTGTCGGGAATGGCCGTACTCTCTACCGGAGGATTAATAACGATGGCTGCGATTTTCGGCGGCGCTTATTTGTTCGCGTACTTTTTCAGAAAAATGTGGATTTAAAAATATTCATAGGAGTTTATTAAAATGGGACCATTAGTTCCTGAAGTTATCGGAAACGAATTAAATTTTATTGTCGCTCTCTTCATCGGAATAGCGTTCGGATTCATACTCGAGCAGGCCGGATTTTCAACGTCAAAAAAACTTGTCGGACTCTTTTACGGATATGACTTCACGGTTCTCAGAGTTTTTTTCACCGCCGGAATTACCGCTATGATCGGCGTTATCGCCCTCGGACACTGGGGATTGCTTGATATAAGTCTCGTGTATATTAATCCGACATTCCTTTGGTCGGCGCTTGCGGGCGGTTTCGTTATGGGACTTGGATTCGTAATCGGAGGGTTCTGCCCGGGTACGAGCGTGTGCGCCGCCGCTATCGGAAAAATTGACGCTATGATATTTGTCGCGGGCTCCTTCCTCGGCGTTATGCTGTTCGCGGAAGGATATCCCTTGTTTGAAAAATTGTATCTGAGTGAATCCTGGGGAAATGTAAGAGCGTTCGAATCGCTCGGAATGTCCCAGTCGCTTTTCGCGTTTATGCTTATAATTATTGCGGTCGGCGCGTTCTGGGCAACTACATTTATCGAGAAAAAAGTAAACGGCTCTTTTAATCCCGAATTCAAACCCGCAAGAATTTATTTCGGACTGACCGCCGTCGCGGTGATTGCCGCTATCCTGATGTTCGCCATGCCAGACAAAAAACAAAAACTGCTGGATATGGTTAACAGCGGTGAATATTCCGGTTCCGAAAATGTTAAGATGATGACGTCCGACGAACTTGCGTTCAGAATAATGGACGATGACAAGAACATACAGATATTTGATTTCAGATCAAAAAAAGATTTCGACGCTTTGAGCCTGCCTAAGTCAAGAAACTATACCCTCGAAAACCTCTTTGAAAAAGATGCGGACAAATTCTTGTCGCTTAAAAACAAGAAGAATATTTTTATCGCGGACGACGAACAAAACGCGAGAAAAAGCGCCGTGCTCGCTGTGAAACTCGGCTTTACGGATATTTACCTGCTACAGGGAGGACTGGACCGGTTTAAAAAAGAAATTTTATATTTTAAAAATCCCGGCAACGCGATTACGCAAAGGGAAAAAGACGAATATCGTTTCAGAACAAAAGCAAGCGTGGTTATTCCCGAAATGATTTCCGCCTATAAGGAAAAACAAAAATCAGAGGGAGAAAATAAACCAAAAAGAATCGTCGGCGGGTGCTGATTGTCGTTGTTTGACAGACACAGAATTTTCCTCTAACTCGAAAGACGCGGTATATATTCGTTTGACGTATAAAAATTATTTGTACTGCGCCTTACCTGCGTTAGGACAAATTCTATGACTTTTTTTCTCTTGCCGCGAATCCCTGCGCCACGCTTCCGAGCAGCCCGCCCGTCAGCGCGCCGTATGCAGTCATTATTATCCAGTTCGACTGAAGCGGACACGTTCCCGAAAGACATCCGACGTACTTCCAGTATAGAAAACCGCTTGCCATTCCGAGAACAGTCCCGGCTATCGTGATTATATTCCCTTTGATTCTGTCG
>CAZOQR010000208.1:0-4613 GCA_964581915.1 uncultured Ignavibacteriaceae bacterium
TTTTCCGTACTGACCGGCAATCCACCCGTTTACAGAAGAATTGAACCTGATTTTTGTCAGCCTTCCCGGATGAATGACGCCGCTTTCGGCGAGCCAGTCAGAGCCGCCGTTTGTCGTATAATAACAGGACACGGAGTTAAATCTGTCGCCCGCGGTCCATCCGGTTTGAGAATTTATGGATCTTATTGAATAAAGACCGGGCGCGCCATCAGATTCGTGCTGCACTTCCCAGTTCGCGCCTCCGTTCGTGGTGCGGGCTATGTAGTGCCTGTATCCGGCGACCCATCCGGTATTCTGGTTCACGAAATGAACGTCGTATAATATGCGGAAATTTGATGTTGATAATTGAAGATTCCAGTTAAGTCCTCCGTTCGTGGTCTTATGCAATTCCGAATTACCGCCTCCGTTATATTTTGTCGACCAGCCCGTCTGACCGTTGAGAAAAAATATATTACCGTCCGCGGGGGCGGATAAAGTCGTCCACACCGCGCCTGAGTTCGTAGTGACGGAAAACTTATTGTATCCCGAGGCGAATCCGTTAAGCGAGTCGAGGAACTGAATGTTCATCACCGGATATCCGATAAAATACTTATGGTACCAGGTGACGCCGCCGTCGGATGTTTTATAGACTGTATCATTGGAAGAAGCAAGGAGACCTGTCAGGTTATTAATGAACTCGACGGCGTTCAGGTTATCCTGCGTGCCGTTGAAAGACAGGTCAATCCAGGTAATGCCGCCGTTGGTTGTTTTATGAAACCTGTTTCCGTAACCGCATACATAGCCTGTCTGGTTTGATAGAAAACTTGCTCCGAAGATGTCAGAGCCTTCAGTAACATTAATGGGCTGCCATTGCGCACCCGCGGTACCAAACGCCGCAATAAAAAGGACAAGTAAAAGGATTCTCATTGTTGTTTTTCATTTTACTCTTTTAACCGATTCCGGGGTTAAATAGTTCTTTTCTTAACAAAAATAATTAAAGTATATTCAACCGCCCTTTTTAATAAATTTATTTACCCGCATGCAGTTTTCATTTCACTTTTACTTCTCTCATCGAGATATTTTTTAAGACCTGAAAACATAACAGTCATAGTTCCCGAATGTATCGCAGCAAAATCGATAAAGTTCGAAAGCAGTTTGGGAAGGAAACCGTGAGGCACGAGGTCGAGATTATAATGCAGTCTGCAGGAGTCACTGCTCTTCTTTTCTATCAACCACACCGCGGAGCCCCTCAGGACACCTCCGTAATAATTCACAGTAACTTCCTTACAGTCAACGAACGAAATCAATTCGCATTTAAATCTTCCGCCTGACGAGCGTATTTCGACCTTAGAGCCCGAGATATTTTCGTTACGGCAAATCACTTTTATCTTAACGTCTTCGGGCCACCAGTGTTCATACGCGCTGACGTCCGAGACGGCTTTAAAAACTCTGCCGGCATCGTGTTGCAGTTCGCAGGAATCCCTGCATACAATTTTCCGCATACAATTGTCTTAATATAAAAATTCACGAATTTATTTCAGGAGGAAAGTAACCTTCACCTTCGCAGTAACGTTGACCATTCCCCTGCTGAATGTCGGTCCCGAATCGCTTTCGGTTCTTTCGCCGGGAGTAAAGACATTATTCATCGTGTTTGAGAAATACGAGTATACGGGTTCCTCCGAAATCATCAAGGGGTCGCCGATTTCCTTACCGAAAACCGCAGCCATCATTTCGGCTTTATCTCTCGCGGCTTTCAGCGCGTTTATTCTCGCCTGTTTTCTCGTTTCGATTTCATTCGAGGCTGACAGGTTCGTGCTGTTAATGTAAACGTTGTCGAACGATACGAAATAATCAGTAAGTTTCTGATACAGGTTGATATCGCTAATGCTGAACCAGACGTTATTTGTAACGGTGTACTTTTTAATTTTCGTATCATAGTAAGTATAGTTCTTATTAACTCTCAAGCCGCTCGTCGAAATCTTTTCTTTTCTCACGCCCTGCGATTTGAGGAACTCGAGAATTTTTTCCGTCGAAGATTCGTTATGGTTCACCGCGGACTGAAGGTTGTCGTAATCGTCCTGAACCCGAAGTTCCCAGTTCATTAAATCAGGCTGGACTTCAATCGTGGCGCTTCCCGTAACTTCGACCACCTTCGGCTTATCCTGCGAATAAAGGGCGGAACATGCGAGGGCGGCCAGGATTAAAATGAGGATTTTTTTCATAGCAATTGTTTAGAATTTTAAAAATGATTTTTAATGCCGGTTTCACTTTTTAAGATAGGAAATTCCGATAACAGAAAAAATGCGTGAAAAGGACAGAGGCAATGAACAAATATTGCAAAACATCATACTTTCCTGCCGCACCTAAGCGACAGCACGAGCCCGATTGCCGCGATGGCGCTAATTGCAATAATGCCGTATTCCGCTGTCAGGTCGGGTTCGCCCTTTATTATATCAAGCATAGCAAGAAAATCCAGAGCCAAGAGTATAAGCAGGGTTATTACCGCCAGTAATATTTTCATCCGGCAAAATAAATTTTCATAATAAAACCGGCAATGGATTTCCCGGGTCTTACCTGAGAATTAAGTGAAACATTATTTCGGCGTTTGAAAAAAGCAATTCGGCATAACCGCGTTTCACGCTTATTACTTTACCAGAATCATCTTCATAGTTTTCGAGAAACCTGCTGCCGCTATTTTATAGAAATAAATTCCGCCGGGAAGCGCGGACCCGTCGAAGCGAACTATATAATTTCCCGCGGGTTTATTTTCATTCACGAGAGCGCCCACTTCTTTTCCAAGAATGTCATAGACCTTCAGAGAAACGAATCCGTTTACCGGAACCGAGAAAGAAATTCCGGTCGAAGGATTGAACGGGTTCGGGTAGTTCTGTCCGAGCGCGTAAACTACGGTCGTTCCGGCAATCTGCAAGCCTGTAATGATTCCCGAGCATCCCTGGGCGGAATACACGTTAACGGGACCGAAAGCGGAATAGAGCGCGAAGCAACTGTCGCCCGAAACGAATCTCATTCCCGCCGCGGGACCATAAGAAAGAGCCGTTGAGCCGGCAGAGTTCATTCTTCCGGAAACTGTTCCGAACGTACCGTCAGTCTTTACGGAAACATATTGAAGCGAATCCGCCGCGCCCTTGAATATAAACGCGAACCTGTGAGAAGCGGCGTTACGAACGCCGACAATGTCAGGCAACGAGATTCCTGACGAAGCCGTCCAGACAACGCTCTGATTAATCGAATTGAAGTCGCCGTAATTCGTCGTCCTAAAATATTTAACTCCGTCAGTGGTTGAAGTTTTCTGATTGAAAATGAAAAACACGCTGCCGTTGCTGTTTCCGTTCGAAGAAAGTCTTCCGCCGTACTTGATGAAATTCGGCTCGCTTCCTCCTATGGGACCCGCGTATTGACCAGGCGACGTCGGCGACACGAGCCCTCCGCTCGCGCTCATTTTCGAGAAGAAAACTTTCGTGCTGTCGGGAACGCCGCAGTATGAAATTATCAGCGAGTCAATATTCCCTCTCTGAAAAAACGCGATATCGGTATAAAGGTTTTGCTGCAAGGCTGTTTCCGAATACCAGAATATTTTTCCGCCCTTGTACATAAAGACTGGATTTACTGTATTTGGCGCGTTCAATTGCGCGAACTTCTGCGTATTAACTCTTCCTGAAGCGCCCGAGGAATCGAAAGACACGGCGACATAGGCCCAGGGAGCAGTAGGCCAAACGGTATTATCGGATGTAATGCGCGGACAGTAGTATCTTTTTGACGCGTCGTCACCGGGCCAGGAGAAGGCCCAGACGCTACCGTTAAACGTTCCGGTTAATTGTATTGACGCGCCACCGGCGAACCATTTTCCCGCGCCTCCTGACGCTCTCAATCCGTAAACTAAATGCATATACTTATTCGCACCGCCTTCTATGAGTTCGACGTCGATATCGCCCGGATTAATTTTATCCGTACCTCCGAGAGTAATGTTCGCATACGGTATCCAGGAATTACCTCCGTTCGTAGAATAGAGCACGCGAAGGGAATCAGGAGTTGACGATGAGCCAGTTCCCTGAAATCCCGCGACAGTCCATATTCTGCCTGCAGTCGCGCCGGTATATTCGGTAACTGTCGCGATGCACTTCATATTAGCCTTCGAAAGTATGAGGGAGTTGCCGACAGCGTCGAACTGTTCAATCATAGAAGCGGGCGTGATGCTTCCGGGATAATAGGCGGCATTCATCGTGATACTTTCTCCAGTTTCCGCGTCCAACTGTTTCTGAAGCGCAAGAATATCCTTTCCGGGATTTCCCGATTTTCTGAGTTCAAGAATTTTATTCCCAAGTTCAATGATTTTATCCGGTCTTACTGTTTCCTTTACAGGGTTGGTAATCTGTATTCCGTCGGTACGCGAATTACCCGGGATTAATGCATGGTAATTGAAAGCGCCCGGAACTTCCTGCGCTGATGCATTCAGCGAAATAATGACTACAATTGCGAATGCCGCAAAGATATGATTATAGACTGTATTTGTTGATTTCATTTTTAATATTCTCCTTTAGAATTGGAACAAAAACGATGTAAAATAATTCAACAGGGATTCTGTCACAGCCGGGGAAAAGACGGAAAAAGAGTTG
>CAZOQR010000209.1:0-4605 GCA_964581915.1 uncultured Ignavibacteriaceae bacterium
GAATCAATTCCAAGCCGGAATATGCTCGCCAGCGCGTACCTGAATCCGTACCAGCCGTAAGTGAAAATGAATCTATGAATGCCTTTCGAAACCATGAAGAGCAGGTTAAGCATCATTAGCCACACGAGCACGGGAGAAATTTTTCCGTTCAGGAGCGATTCGTCAAAACCGAACGCCGCTCCCGCGCCCAGATATATAAAAAACAAAAGCACGGCATAGGAAAGAAACGTTGACCAGAAACTAATCAGCGGTTTTCTGTCCCTGAAGAGAAAATACCGGGTGACAAGATTTCCATTCCATTTATGCGCTTTCCAGTTCTGAAGGCAGATACCGGCAATCCATCTCGACCTCTGCTTCACCGCGGGCCAGAATTTATTCGGAAAAAATTCCGCCGTGGCAATTCTTGTTGAATTCCTGTCGCCGTCGAGTTTTACGTTGAAGAAACCTGTTTTCAAGCCCAGTTGGTAGAAACGCAGGCCGAGTTCATAATCTTCCGTAAGGTTTTCGTCATTGAATATTCCTTCCAGTTTGTTCTCTGGCCGGAGAACGAGAGGTTCGTCTTTGGCTCCGCGCTCTGCCGGAACAGATGAGTATAAATTATTTTTCGGTCCGGTATTGTATTCCGATGTTATGTCTATACCGCGGTTAATTTTTTGTATGTAGTTTTTTAACAATTCGTTCGCTTCATGCAGGTTATCAGGGTTAAAACTGCTTTTTAATCCCGTATCGGGGGAATAGACGTTTTCTCCTATATCGTTGCTTAACTCACGGTCGAATATTTCGACGAGTTTATGAAAAAGTTCATTGTTATCTCCGGAAGTCACGCCGGATGATATCGGCAATTCTCCGTCTGATTTCTTAACCGGTTTATCAGACAACGGTTTCTTGCCTGCGTTACTTTTGGATTTATGTCCTGTATTCACTGAAATTCCTTTTAATATTTTAAGAGTAATCCTTTGTTTATTAAATTATTTCCAATAACGTTAAATGTCTTGTCCCGCGGTGTTATCACGGTATCCTCCGTATTGACGCCGTTGGCAGTAATGTGCGTCTCTTCATCCTGAAGAAAAGGGACTTCCGTTTTTATTTCCGGAGATAATGTTTCTATTTCCGGAGACGAAAGCGTTTCTCTGACAGGCCCCGATTCGGCAATGGATATTCCGTGATAAACGACAAATGACGCGAGGGTCAGAACAAGAATCAGAAAGACGGATGTATAGACCGCGAGAACCCGTTTAACGCTCCGCGATTGCATCGCAGGTTTATCCGTCAATGCTTCGAACGGATTATCTTTATACTTCGTGTTATTGTAGTATTTCGCGGAGGTTTTTTCCGGCTCCTTGTTTCCGAAATACGCTGCGGCGGTTTCAACTTTTCTTCCGAAGCGGTCGAGATAAGGTTTTGTATTCGCGCTTTCAGGATTTTTTATGGCGCTGTTTTGTTTTTCGATGCAGTACATCGCCTTTCGGTGAAAGCCCATTCCCGTCCCCGAGAAAGGCATGAACGTTTTCATTTCCTGCCTTATAATCATATCCTTCGTATGCGTCTCCGCGAATGCGTCGCAGTAAGTTCTGTGTATGGTATTTCCAAGAGCGCTTTTTATCGGAACGACGGGAATCTGAATCCCGTGGTATCCACGGTAACCGATTAAGTAGTTGTATAGTTTGAGTGAGCGGGGATGTATGAAATCCTCCGCGTCGTGGACGAGCAAAATCTCGAACTCGCCGAACTCCTGCTCGAAGTCGCACAGGGCGGCGTACATGCAGTTCAGATTGTCCGCTTTTGTTGTCGGACCGCTGCGCGGATTAATCACCGTCTTGACGCGGTTATCGGTTTTGGATATTTCACTTACGACGTCAATTGTTTTCTTGTCGTTAGGATAAACGCCTACGAAGATACGGTAATTTGAATATCTAAGGTTGGCGACCGCGAAACTGAGAGTTCTGCCGATAACGCCGGATTCATTCCACGCCCCGAGAATTATCGCTATCGGTTTTTCCGGCTTGTCGTACATTTCGGAAAAATCCGGAAGAGAGGCGCGGTGCTTTTTTTTCAGAAACCAGTACATCAAATCGACGTAAAGGTCATCGAGACCGCTGATTGCAAGCATAATAGTAGTAACCCATATCAATACATGGAAAATTTCGAATAACATATGTGTCCTTGTTAAGAGAATTTTACGGGAGGATTTTTCATAGCCTTATCCCGTTTAAAAATGCTGTTGTTTGAGAATTGTGTTTACGTGTAAGATAAATTGCTTTTTATGCGGTTCGGACAGATTTGCGTGTCCTTTCCCTCATCTCATCTGCAAGCAACAATTCAACAATACAGCCGTTGCATTTATAAGCGAGGTATGTTCTACCCTTCTTAATACCAATGTCTATAAGGAAATACAAGGATATAAAGTTCCGAAAAGAGTATTAAGTTTACGCAAAGGAAAATCAATACTTGATTACGCTTAAATGAAAACCGCTCTATAAAGAGCGGTTTTTCAGAGGAACACTAAGAGAAAAATAAATTTTTCATTTCAGGAGAATCATTCGTTTCATGTCCGAGAAATCTCCCGCTTCAATCTTATAAAAATATATGCCGCTTGCGTAACCCTGCCCGTTCCACTTAAGTTCATATGAACCCGCGGTAAATCCGGAATTAACCGGAGTGTCAACGAGACGTCCCGAGATGTCGTATATGTTTATTCTCACGATGTCGCTTTTCGGCAAATCGAACTTTATCGTGGTTACGGGATTGAACGGATTGGGGAAGTTCTGGTAAAGTCTGAATATATCGGGCAACTGAGTTCCGGCATTTCCGTTTCCCGTGACAACGGATGTGAAGTTCCAGGTCTGCGACCACGGACTCGTGACGCAGGAGTTCGAGGCGGTTACCCTCCAGTAGTATTTGTGGTTCAACTGAAGGATTCCCTGCGGAACTGAAAACTGAGTCACGGTAAGACCGCTCGTGTCTATTATAGACGTCGAGAAAGTTGAATCGGCTGACAAACGCACTCTGAATGTCGAAGCGTAATTCACGCTGTCCCAGTTCAGCAGCGGATTAAGCGGCTGTCCCGTGGAATTGTTCAACGGAGAAACAAGAGCGGGCGCGGAAGGAGCGGGATTAGTCGTCGTAAAACTTCTTGTTCCGGACCACGGACCCGTTCCCGCGATATTTTTTGCCGTTACCCTCCAGTAGTATGTCGTCGCGTAATTCAAAACGCCCGCCTGAATATTTATATTTGGAGAAACAATATTGCTGCTGTCGATAAGCATCGTCGCGAAAGACGAAGAAAGAGAAATCTGCACCCTGTAACTGCAGGAAGGAGGAAACACGTTGCCCCACGTTAGATTCGGAGTTACGGATACACAGTTAGAATTGTTCGAAGGTCCCGAAAGAGAAGGCGCGGGCGGAAGAAGCCATCCCGACGTGCTTGTATGTATAATCGTTCCGTAGTCGCCGACAGCCCAGCCGTTAAGCGTGTCCGAATACGAAACCTTGTTCAGCGCCGAACCCGTGTTGCTGGTTTGTGAATACCAGTTGGTTCCTCCGTTAGTCGTAATTCTTATCGTGCCCGATGCCCCGACGATAGTGCAGTAGTTTGACAAGGGAGTCGTGAGTCCCGTAAGCCAGTTGCCCGTTCCGCTCGACTGGCTTGTCCAGGATGTTCCGCCGTTGGTTGTTTTCCTCACCAGCCCTGATTCGCCTATGAACCATCCTGTCTGGTCATTTAGAAAATAAATGGTTTCGAGAGTGTTTGATGTTCCGCTTGTTGAAGCGCTCCAGGTTGTACCGCCGTTCGTGGTTTTCCGCGCGGCGCCGTACCAGCCTACAATATATCCCGTCTGACTGTTTACGAAATAAACTCCGTTCAGATTATTCGTGATTCCGGTTGAAAGACTCGTCCAGTTTGTTCCGCCGTTCGTGGTCTTGAGCGCGACACCGTACCACCCGACCGCGAATCCGGTTGAACCGGAAACAAAATATACGGCGCGGAGTTGTGAACTTGTACTGCTGTTTTGAGAAACCCAGTTCAAACCGCCGTTCGTAGTCTTGAGTATTATCCCCATATCACCTACAACCCAGCCTGTATTGGAATTTATAAACGTAAGACCGAAAAGATGGTTAGGATAACCGCTGCTTCTGGTCGTCCAGTTCGTTCCGCCGTTTGTTGTTGTGAGTATTATGCCGCTTTGGCCGATTATAATTCCGTTGTTTGAATTTAGGAAGACAACACCGTTTAAATTGCTTGTCGTGCCGCTTGCCTGAGTTGTCCAGCCGTATTGCTGCGCCCGGGCTGAAACCGTAAGGAAGAACAAAATAACAAATGCCGTGAAAAGTTGTTTCAAAATACCTCCTTTTGAAATTGTTAGTTTAATCAAGCAATAACCGTACCTTATTTACAGATTTAACGAAAAATATAAACGCACTAAAAACAATAAGTAAGTATGGGCAAGGAGCCGTATAATTGTTAATAAATATTAAAATAATCTCGAAATGAGAATGTTTTTAGCAAAATGAGAATAATGAATTTTAAGCGAATAGTTTAAAAATAAAGCAATTTATCTATTTCGCTGATGTTATCAGGGTATCCGGATTGTTGACGGTCAATTA